>JBCKPE010000038.1:0-19395 GCA_038901875.1 Burkholderiaceae bacterium | reverse complement strand
TTCGCCAATGGGTACGCCCTGGCGCTTGAGCATGGATTTGACCTCTCCGTAACGGTCTGCGGCAGCGGGGGTCCACGGCATGGCGGGCAATTCATTGAGCAGCAGGTCAATAGGGGCACGGCGTTTGTCGTCAACCGCCATCAGCCCCTGGCCGTAGCGCACTTCGGCACGGGTAATGACTGAAATTGCCACGTCTTGCGCCTGCAAGGACCGCGCCATGCGCGCGTGCAGCGCGGGGTGGATGCCCTTGATAAAGTAGCTGAAGATATCGGTATCCAGCAGGTAGCGCTTCACCTCTTTTTACCCTTGGTTGGCAGCGGTTCAGCCCACTCCGCAAACGGGTTGCGTGGCTCGTCCATCACCCGCTTGGGAATGAAATCATCGGTAAACGGGTTGTCTTCGATCATCTTAAATAGCTTCGCAAGATTGCGCTTGCGCTGGTCTTCGTCCTTGGGCTTGAGGGTGATTTCGCCGGTAACCTCGTTCTTGCTGATCCACATTTCACTGGCACTGACGCGAAAGGCCTTCGGCAAGCGAACGGCCTGGCTGTTGCCACTGGTAAACACTTTGGCGGTGGATTGCATTTCGGGCCTCCTGGACGTATATACGTTTTCAGGGATACGATAACACAAAGGCATCAAAACTTGCCGTGCCGCCCCTGCCCCGCAGCAAAGCGCGCGGCGCCTTTCAGACCTTCGCCGATGCATTGCTTGCCACGCTGCCACTCCTGGTGCAGGGCAGCGGGCAATTCCATGTCCCATTGCCGGTAAGCGCTCAGCCGGTCGGCCCGCATGGTCTGCTGCGGAAAAGCGCAGAGTTGCTGCGCCAGCACCAGCGCCGCGTCGAGCGCCTGACCTGAAGGCACGACGCGGTTGCACAGGCCCATCGCCAGCGCCTCGGCCGCATCGACCCGGCGCCCGGTCAGGATCAGGTCCATCGCGTGTCCCATGCCGATCAGCCTTGGCAGGCGAACCGTGCCGCCGTCGATCAGCGGCACACCAAAGCGGCGGCAATAGACGCCGAAATAGGCGTCTTCCTCCATCACCCGCAGGTCGCACCATAGCGCGAGCTCCATGCCGCCGGCCACGGCCGCCCCACTCACTGCCGCAATGACGGGCTTGGACAGCAACATGCGGCTCGGTCCCATGGGGCCAAGGGGCCGATCATCCTCAGGACGAAAGTCCAAGCCTGTCAGCGGGCCTGGGTCGGCCGCGTTCATTTCGGCAGCCATTTGCGCGCCTGCCATCAGGTCCCAGCCAGCACAGAAATGCCCGTGGGCCCCATGAAACACCGCCACCCGCGCTTGCGGGTCCTCGTCAAACGCCAGAAAAGCCCGATACAGTCGCTCTGCCGTGTCCCGATCGACCGCATTGCGAACTTCGGGGCGTGAAAGGGTCACGACGGCGACTTGTTCCTGTCGACTTATCTGAACCGAATCGCCCATCTCAGCGTCCCTTTCCGGATATCAGGAGTTTCCCTTGTTCTAGGGTACACCCGGACGACAGTTCGCCCGGCTCTGGTTATAAACGAGACCATTGCTCTTTTCAAGGACGGGAATACCGGGTGCAGTTTCTACAACTCGTGATCAGCGGTGTGGCGATAGGCTGCATCTACGGCCTGATTGCGCTCGGTTTTGTGCTGATCTACAAGGCCACCGAAACCGTCAGCTTCGTGCAGGGCGACCTGATGATGCTGGGCGCGTTCTGCGGGCTGGTGCTGATGACTTTCCTGGGTTTTCCGTTCTGGCTCGCCGTGCTCAGCGCCATCGTCGCCATGGGTCTGGCCGGCGTCGCGCTGGAACGGGTCGTGATCCGCCCGATCCTCGGGCAACCGGCATTCACCATCGTGATGCTGACCATCGGCATCGGCTTTGTGCTGCGCGGCCTGGTCACGATGATCCCGATCATCGGCACCGAAACCCATGTGCTGCCGGTTCCGTACAAGGACCAGATCTGGAAACTGGGCGGCTTGGTGCTCAACGTCGAGCAGATGGCGGTGATTGGCTGCACCGCCCTGCTCTGTCTGATCCTGTACGCGGTGTTCAAGTACAGCAAGATCGGCATCGCCATGCAGGCCTCCTCGCAGAACCAGTTGGCCGCCTACTACATGGGCATCCCGGTGAAGACGCTCAATGGCATGGTCTGGGGCCTGGCGGCGGCGGTGGCGGCGATTGCCGGACTGCTGCTGGCGCCCATCACCTTTGTCCATGCCAACATGGGATTTATCGGTCTCAAGGCCTTTCCGGCCGCGGTGATCGGCGGCTTTGGCAGCCTGCCGGGGGCCATCGTCGGCGGCCTGATCATCGGCGTGGTGGAGTCGATGGCAGGCTTTTACGCTGCTGAAGGGTGGAAGGATATTGCACCCTACATCGCGGTGCTGGTGATGCTGTGGATCAAGCCCACTGGCATCTTCGGCGACACCTTGCGCAAGAAGGTATAGAACATGGGCCCCCACGCTCACATTGTTCGCTGCCCCCCGAGGGGGCGTTCAGCCGCCTTGGGGCGGCCCGGCGTCGGCTGACATGCGCTTCATCTTCAAGACCGACTACGAGCAGGACCTCCGGCTCGCCAAGCATGGCGGGCACAAGTTCTGGTACTCGCTGCTGATGCTGGCGCTGCTGGCCGCTCCCTGGGTGATTGCCGAATACTGGCTGGCGCAACTCACCTTTGTGCTGATCTTCTCGATCGCCGGCCTGGGGTTGATGCTGCTGGCGGGGTTCACCGGCCAGTTCTCGATTGGTCACGCCGCCTTCCTCGGGGTCGGCGCCTACACCCACGCCGTGATGACCAACATGGGCCTGCCCTTTCCGCTTGCGCTGGCCATCGCCGCCGGCCTGTCGACCGCGGTAGGCATCGTGGTCGCGCTACCGGCGCTGCGCGTCAAGGGAATCTATCTGGGCATAGCCACCCTGGCCTTCGGCTTTATCGTGGAAGAGGTGTTTGCGCGCTGGGACAGTGTGACCGGCGGCAGCAAGGGAATGCACGTCAAAGCCCCCGACATTTTTGGCTGGAAACTGGACAGCGGCGAGGAGTTCTATTACCTGTGTTTGCTGCTGACGGTGTTGTGCACGCTCGCGATCCTGAATCTGCTGCGCTCCTCCACTGGCCGCGCCTTTGTCGCGATTCGCGATTCCGAGGTGTCGGCGCAGAGCATGGGCGTGCACCTGGCGCGCTACAAGACAACCTCGTTTGCGCTGTCGGCGGCGATGACTGGTATTGCCGGCGCGCTGTACGCGCACAACTTCAAGTTCCTCTCGCCCGAGCAGTTCGGTCTGCTGCAGTCAATCGAATTGCTGCTGTTGATCGTGGTCGGCGGGCTCGGCTCAGTGCATGGCGCGTTTCTCGGCGCCATTTTTGTCATCAGCGTACCGCAATTGATCGCTTTGTCGAAGGGCTACCTGCCGGCGGTGGTCGGCGATGCGCCAGGATTGCAGGGCGTGGTGTTCGGCGTCATCCTGATCGCCTTCGTGTTGTTCGAGCCGATGGGCATGTACGGCCGCTGGCTCAAGATGCGCGCTTACCTGCAGTTGTTTCCGTTCTACCGCAAGGGCATGTTCAAGCGGCAGAAGACATTCCAGAAGTCTGATCGACTGTCATGAGCGAAACCCTGCTTTCGGCCAGGAACCTGAGCATGCGCTTTGGCGGCGTGCTGGCGGTCGACAACGTGAGCTTTGAAGTGAAGCGCGGCGAGGTGTTCACGCTGATCGGGCCGAACGGCGCAGGCAAGACCACGGTGTTCAACCTGATCAGCCGGCTCTACACGCCGAGCGCGGGCGAGATCTATTTCGAAGACCGCAACTTGACGAGAGAGCCTCCGCACCAGATTGCAACGCTGGGCATTGCGCGCACTTTCCAGAACATCGAGCTGTTCGAACACGCCTCGGTGCTGCACAACCTGCTGGTCGGGCGCCATACACACCGCAGCACGAGCTTGTGGAGCGAAATCTTCTTCACGGCCAAGACGCGCGCTGCCGAAATCGAGGCGCGGGAAAAAGTCGAGCAGGTGATCGACCTGCTCGACCTGCAACATTACCGCGACTCGATGGTGGCCGGTCTGCCCTACGGCGTGCGCAAGGTGGTGGAATTGGGGCGAGCCTTGTCGACCGGCCCGAAGCTGTTGCTGCTGGACGAGCCGTCCTCGGGCCTGAACGTCGAGGAAACCGGCGACATGGCGTTCTGGATCAAGGACATTCAGTACGAGCTGGGCATCACTGTGCTGATGGTCGAGCACGACATGAGCCTGGTCTCCAAGGTGTCGGACCGGGTGCTGGCGATGAACCAGGGCTCCATGCTCGCCATGGGGACGCCGGCCGAGGTGCGGGACGACCCTGGCGTCATCGAAGCCTACCTCGGCTCGGTCGATGACGTGACCTCGCTCAGGAGGACAGCATGAGCCTGGTGTTTTGTTCCCTCTCCCTCCGGCAGGGAGAAAGCCAGATATGAGCGCCTCGCCACCCCCGGTCAGCGACCAGCCGGTGCTGCGCCTGCTTAATGTCGAGAGCGCCTATGGACCGATCAAGGCGATTCGCGGCGCCAGCCTGCAGGTGCGTCGCGGCGAAATCGCCACCGTGCTTGGCTCCAACGGCGCCGGCAAGACCACCATTCTCAAGACCATCTCGGGCATCATCGACCCGCGCCGCGGTTCGATCGAGTTCAAGGGGCAGGACATCACGGCGCGCGACCCGGCATTCATCGTGCAGCAGGGCATCAGTCATGTGCCCGAGGGCCGCGAGGTGTTTCCCCTGCTGTCGGTGCGCGACAACCTGCTGATGGGGGCCTACACCCGTTCCGACCGGGACGCGATGGCAAAAGACATGGAGCTGGTCTTCGCCTACTTTCCCATCCTGCGCGAGCGCTCGGGCCAGAACGCCGGCCTGTTGTCGGGCGGAGAGCAGCAGATGCTGTCGATTTCACGCGCGTTGATGGCCGCGCCCGATCTGATGCTGCTCGACGAGCCCAGTCTGGGTCTGTCACCGAAGTTGACCCGGGAAATTTTCGAGATCGTGGTTCGCATCAACCGCGAACGCGGCACCACCATCCTGCTGGTCGAGCAAAACGCCAATATGGCGCTGAACGCAGCCGACTACGGCTACGTGCTGGAGAACGGCCGCATCGTGATGGAAGACACCTGCGCCAAGCTGCGCGAGAAGGAAGACATCAAGGAGTTCTACCTCGGCATGAAAGAAGTGGGCGTGCGTGGCGAGCGGCGCTGGAAGAAGAAGAAGACATGGCGATAAACTCTTCCGGTATCTTCTATCATCAAAAAAGCGCCGGGCCGCTCCAAGCTTTTTTGCTGACTAATCCGGTGCAAAGTATCGTGCGAGCGCCAGCGAGCGAAACTTTGCGACGAGCCCCGCTATGAGCAACCTCTGGACACTGACGCAGTACCAGCCCAACACGGCGGTGCAAATGGCCGGCGACACGCTGCCGCGCATGTTCTGGAACGCGGTCGCCGCGCGCGGTCCGAAGGTCTGGCTGCGGCAGAAGAAGTTTGGCATCTGGCACAGCTGGACCTGGGACCAGGCGGCTGAGGCCGTGCGCGAGATTGCCGGTGGCCTGCTGAGCCTGGGGTTTGCACCCGGCGAACGCGCCTCGATCCTGGCCAACACGGCAATCGAATGGGTCTGGACCGATATGGCGATTCTCAGCTGCGCCGGCGTGACCAACGGCATCTACCCAACCGACGCGGTCGGGCAGGTGCATTACCTGTGCGAGGACTCGGGCAGCACGATCCTGTTCGCCGAGGACGAGGAGCAGCTCGACAAGGTGCTCGAGGTGCGCGCGCAACTGCCCCGCCTGCGAAAGATTGTCGTGTTCGACATGGAGGGGCTGCGCGACCTGGACGATCCTGGCGTGATGTCGCTCGCTGCCCTGCGTGAAGCGGGCCGCGCCTGGTTGCGGCAGCAGCCGCAGGTGATCGAGCAGCGCATTGCCGCCATCCGTCCCGAGGACCTGGCCATCCTGGTCTATACCTCGGGCACCACCGGCAAGCCCAAGGGCGCGATGCAGAGCCATGCCGGCATGGTCTTCAGCGTGCGCCAGGCCAACGTTGGCGTCCCCGCGATGGAACTGGACGAACGCATGTGCTTCCTGCCGCTGTGCCACATTGCCGAGCGGCTGGCCGGCGAGTATTCCTCGGTCTATACCGGCAGCACGCTCAACTTCGTCGAGAACCCTGACACGATTCCGGAGAACGTGCGCGAAATTGCGCCAACCTTTCTGTTCGCCGTGCCGCGGGTCTGGGAGAAGTTCTATTCAGGTGTCATCATCGGCATCAAGGAAGCCTCAAGGCTGCAGCAACTGGCCTACGGCTGGGCCATCGGCGTCGGGGGCCAGGTCGCCGACCGGGTTCTTGCCGGCCAGCCGGTCGGCGCCATGCTGAAGTTCAAGTTCGAGCTGGGCCGCTGGCTGGTGCTTAACAACGTGCGCAAGATGATCGGCATCCACCGCGCCCGCGCCCTGCTGTCGGCCGCCGCGCCGATTTCGCCCGAGCTGATCCGCTGGTACCTGGCGCTGGGCATCCCGATGCTGGAGGTCTGGAGCCAGACCGAATCTGCCGCGCTCGGAACCTTCACCAGTGTGGACGGCATACGCCCAGGCACCGTCGGCCGCGCCACCGACGGCATCGAGGTGCGGGTGGACGCCCAGACCGGCGAGCTGCTGATCCGGGGTCCCAATGTGTTCATGGGCTACCTGAACCAGCCGGAGAAAACCGCGGAGACGATCGACCAGGATGGCTGGCTGCATACCGGAGACGTCGGCACCATGGACCAGGACGGCTACTTTCGCATCATCGACCGCATGAAGGACATCATCATCACCGCCGGCGGCAAGAACATCACCCCCAGTGAACTTGAAAACGAGCTGAAGTTCTCGCCCTACATCACGGACGCCGTGGTGGTGGGCGACAAGCGCCCCTACCTGACGGTGATTGTCATGATCGACCAGGAAAACGTCGAAAAGTTCGCCCAGGACAACGATGTGCCCTTCAGCAACTACGCCAGCTTGACCAAATCGAAGGAAGTGCAAGAATTGATCCACGCCGAAATGGAGCGGGTCAACAAGAAGTTTGCCCGGGTCGAGCAGATGAAGAAGTTCTTCCTGCTCGATACGCAGCTGAGCGCCGAGGACGAAGAGTTGACACCGACCATGAAGCTGAAACGAAAACTGGTCGAGAAGAAGTACGCGGCGCAAATTGACGCGATGTACCGCTAGCCGCTGATAACATGACTGCCACCGTTCCATCACCACCCCTTTTCAACAGGAGAGACACCATGAAACTAAAGACCGTCGCAGCCCTGATCGCGCTGTCCCTTGGCACCGGCCTGGCCCTGGCCCAGAAGGCCGTGCCGACGCAGGGCGTCAGCAAGAATGAAATCCTGGTCGGCTCGATCCAGGACCTGTCGGGGCCGATTGCCGCCTTTGGCAAGCAGGTCCGGTTCGGCATGCAACTGCGCGTTGATGAACTCAACGAACAGACCGGCGGCATTCATGGCCGCAAGATCAAGCTGCTGATCGAGGATTCGCAGTACGACCCGAAAAAGGCCGTGCTGGCAGCGCAGAAACTGGTGAACCAGGACAAGGTGTTCGTCATGGTGGCTCACATCGGAACCACCAACAATCTGGCGACCATGCCCATCCTGTTCGAAAAGAATGTGCCCAACTTCTATCCCATCACGGCATCGCGCCAGATGGCCGAGCCTTTCCACAAGCTGAAGTTCGCCCCGGGCGCGAGTTACTTTGACCAGATGCGCATCTTTGCACCTCGGGTGGCAAAGGAAAAGAACATCAAGAAGCCGTGCAGCATCGTCCAGGATGATGACTTCGGGCAGGAGGTGGCCGACGGAGCCGAAGCCGGGCTCAAGACCATGAACCTGTCGCTGGCCGAGAAGACCACCTTCAAGACCGCGGCAACTGATTTTTCGTCGCAGGTGTCTCGTATGAAGGCGGCCGGGTGTGACATGGTGATACTCGGTACCATCATTCGTGAGACCCTCGGAACCGTTGGCGAGAGCCGCAAGACCGGCTTCAGCCCCGTGTTCCTGGGCTCGAGCGCGGTCTACACGGACTTGAACCACAAGCTGGCTCGCGGCACCACGGAGGGCCTGTACGGCGTCATGACGGTGCAGACACCGTATCTGGACGACGCGTCGCCGCAGATTCGCTTCTGGGCCAACAAGTACCAGACCAAGTTCAACGAAGAGCCCACGGTGTTCTCCATCTATGGCTACCAGGCGATTGACCAGGTCATCATCGCCGCCAACAAGGCCGGCCAGAACCTGACCAGTGAGAGTTTCGTCAAGGCGCTGGAGACCGTCAAGTTCCCACCGGACATCTTCGGCGGCCCGGAAACCGGCTTCGGCCCGAACAAGCGCCATGGCTCCGATATGTCACGCCTGTCGCAGATCATTGGCGGCAAGTGGAAAGTTATTTCGGAATACGTGCGCTAGGCGAGCGTACCGATGAAAAAGCCGCCTAAGGGGGCGGCTTTTTTCTGTGACCTAGGCTTGCGGTGGCCGCCAGCGGTAGAACTCGGGCGCCACCCGCTGCACCACCGGGCCGTTGAAGTCCCAGGCCAGGCACTTGCCCATCTGTGGCGGTGGTCTGCTCATCCGTGACATGGATGCACCCGTTGCGCGCTGCTGATACAGACGATACACCGGAACCGTCTGAAACGCGGCCGTCGCCATGTTGAAAAGCAACTCGCGCATATGGGTGCAGCCCGCCACGCCGCCCATGGCCGCGTCGATGGTGCGCCGCCAGCCGCCTCCCATCCTGGCGCCGATGAGCTTGTGCAGCGGGCTCGCCGCCTGTCCACATTCGGCAAACGGCGTCACCGGCATGGCCGACTCGATGGCCTGAATTACCAGATCATCGTTCACCGTCACCCGAATCAGCATGTTGTGCACGCGGGTCTGGGCCGGCATCTGGGCCTGCTCACGCGACAGAAACTCATAGTTCCGGGTGTCGCGCATTTCCGCCTCGATGTCCCACAGGCCATCCTCGCGCAGGTAGCCGTGAAATTCGATGTTTCGGGTGTGCAGATGCTTTCTGGGCGCGGAAGGGCTGAAGCTCATGGCGGTATTGTCCTTGCGCGCCGATGCTGTGTCCTGCGTCAGGCTCATGCCAGGATATAGGCTGCGGACCCGGTGGAAAGCAGCTTGCCATCGGCAGTCAGGAACTCCATGCGGGTCGACGCCACGCGCGAACCCAGTCGCATGACCTCGGCGCGCAGCTCGAACGACTCGCCGATGGCCGGGCGCAGGTAGTCGACGCGCAGATCGATGGTGCCAATCTTCATGAAGCGCTCGAGCCGCTTGGCGATGGACTCGTCCATATGTCTGGCACCGATGGCGGCCAGGACCGCCAGACCACCCATGGCGTCGAGACCGGCGCTGATGACGCCGCCGTGCAGTCGGTTGAAGGCGAAATGGCCGATCAACTCCCGCTTCATGGCCATGCTGGCGCTAACCCGCTGACCCGTGATGCTCTTCAATCGCAGCCCCAGCACCTTATTGAAGAGAATCTTCTCTTCCCAGACATGGGTCAGACCGGCGATGAACTCCTCTTCAAATTCGGGTGCGGGTGTATCAACTTTGGTCATTAGCGTCATATTCCGAGTTGCCGCGCGGCCAGTTCCTTCATGATCTCCTCGGCGCCGCCGCCGATCATCATGACCTTGACTTCGCGGTAGATGCGCTCGCTTCGGGTGCCGCGCATGAAGCCCATGCCGCCCAGGATCTGCACCGCCTGGTCGGCGCAGAACTGCATGGTCTGCGTCGCGTGGTTCTTCAGCATGCAGACCTGGGCTACCCAGTCGGGCGAGCTGTCGCCCGCGTCCAGCCGCGCCGTCACCGCGTCCAGCCAGGCCTGGGTCGAGCCGATGCGCATCTGCATGTCGACCAGCTTGTGGCGAATCACCTGGTGCCGCACCAGCGCCGCGCCGAAGGTCTTGCGCTGGCGCGCCCAGTCCAGTGCCTCGTCGTAGCAGGCCTCGGAAAAACCCAGCGCCATGGCCGACATGCCGAGCCGCTCGCCGTTGAAGTTGCTCATGATGATCTTGAAGCCGCTGCCCTCTTCCCCAAGCAGGTAACGCGCCGGCACCCGCATGTTGTCCATGCGCAGGTGCGCCGTGTCGGAACACCACCAGCCCATCTTGCGCAGCGCGCTGCGGCTCAAACCCGGCACGGTGCCAGGAACAACGATCATCGATATGCCCCGCGCACCGTTGTGCGCGTTGCTGCTCGCACCCTTGTGCGCGTTGTTGCTCTCGCCTCGATGCGGGTTGTTGCTCTCGTCCTTGTGCGCGCTTCCTTCTTCGCCCTTGCTGCCGGGCTCGCCGGTGCGCACCGCCATGGTGATCCAGTCGGCCCTCATGCCCGAGGTGATGAACGTCTTTTCGCCGTTGATCAGATAGTCATCGCCTTCGCGCCTGGCGGTAGTGCGGATGCTGGCTACATCGGAGCCGCCGCCCGGCTCGGTGATAGCCAGCGCGGCAATTTTTTCGCCACGCAGCACCGGCGGCACGATTTCCTGCTGCAGCGCCGCGCTGCCATGACGCAGCAGCGGCGGCAAACCGATGTTGAGCGAAAACAGGCTCGCCATCAGACCGCCGCTGCCGCCGTAGCGGCTCAGCGTCACCGACATCGCATGGCGCAGCGCAAACGGTGCCGGCGTGCCGCCCAGCGACTCCGGGTAACCCAGGCCAAGCAGGCCCAGTTCGGCGGCCCTGCGGTACAGCGCGCGCGGTATCTCGCCAGCTTCCTCCCAGGCTTCCACGTGGGGCGCGACCTCGTTCAAGGCAAAGCGCCGCACCGTGTCGGTCAGGGCGACGATGTCCTCGCGCAGCACTGCGTCGGCGTTGCCTGATGGGTTCATCGTCGAATCGCTCATGCCGGTTCGAAGGTCATCAGCAACTGCGCCGTCGCGACCTGCTGGCCGGCTTGCACCGACAGGGTCTTGACAGTGAGGTCGCGCGGCGCGCACAGCGCATGCTCGAGTTTCATCGATTCGATCACCGCCAGCGGCTCGCCGCGGCGCAGCGAGAGGCCGGCGCTGGCAGGTAGGGCGATCAACTTGCCGTTGAACGGCGCCCGCAGTTCGTCTGTCGCACGAGAGCCGCCCGCCTGTATCGCCGGCTCGAAGGACGCGTCTTCCAACCAGAGTTCAACGCCATCGCATTGCAGATGCCAGCGCTGATCGTCCAGCCGCACGGCGGCAACCTGGTGCCTCAACCCGTCCAGCGTAACCCGCAGCAACCCCGCATCCTGGCGCGTCCACAGCACATCATGCCGCCGACCCTCTGACTCGACGCGCAGCAGGCCTGGCCCGAGCTCCAGCACCGATAGGGCCAACAACTGGTCGCGCCAACGCACTTTCGCGGGCCTGGCAAATGGGCATGGCAGGCCGGCGCCCGTCGCCGGCGCATTCATGTAGAGCAGCGCCACCACGCAAGGCAACAACAAGCGCCGCTCCCGCTGTTGAAGTTGCTCACGCAGGGCGCCGGCCTGGTTCGCCAGGAACGGGATTCGCGCTTCGCCAGCAACAAACTGCGGATGCGCCAGACAGGCGTCCAGAAACCCGCGGTTCGTCGGCAGGCCCAGCACAAGGGTCTGGGCCAGCGCGGCGCGCAGCCGCGCGATGGCCTGGGCGCGGTCCTGCCCGTGCGCGATGATCTTGCCCAGCATCGAGTCATAGTAGGGCGGCACCGCCATGCCTTGGCGCAGGGCATGGTCGAAGCGCACCCCGTCGGGTGCATGAAACTGCCGGACCAAGCCCGAGTGCGGCGCGAAGTTTTCGTCCTCGGCGCAGAGCCGCACCTCGATCGCATGGCCCTGCCACCGCACCTGCTCCTGCGTCAGCGGCAATGGCTCGCCGCGCGCGATTCGCAACTGCCACTCCACCAGATCCAGCCCGGTCAGCAGTTCCGTCACCGGATGCTCCACCTGCAGCCGGGTGTTCATTTCCATCAGGAAGAACTCACAGATGCCCTCACCCCTACCCTCTCCCGCAAGCGGGAGAGGGTAGGGGTGAGGGCTCGCCTCGAGCAGAAACTCCACCGTTCCCGCACCCACATAGCCTGCCGCGAGCGCCAGCTTCACGGCGCATTGGCCCATGGCCTCGCGCAGCGCTGAATCGACCGCCGGGCTGGGCGACTCCTCGATGATCTTCTGATGCCGCCGCTGCACCGAACAGTCGCGCTCACCCAGATGAATGCAGTGGCCATGCGCATCGGCGAACACCTGCACCTCGACATGGCGCGGGTCCAGCAAGGCGCGTTCGATCAGCAGTTCAGCGCTGCCGAAGCTGCTTGACGCCTCGGAGCGCGCGCCCTGCAAGGCGGCAGACAAGTGCTCGGCGCTGCCGACCAGTCGCATACCACGACCACCGCCGCCGGCGCTGGCCTTGACCATCACCGGATAGCCTATTCTTCGCGCCTCGGCGGCAAAACGCGCGTCCGTCTGGTCCTCGCCCTGGTAACCAGGCAGGCAGGCTACGCCCAGCCGCTGTGCCAACTGCTTGGCGCTGGCCTTGTTGCCCAGGGCCCGAATGGCGGCGGGCGGCGGGCCGACCCAGGTCAGACCGGCATCCAGCACGGACTGGGCGAAGCCGGCGTTTTCACTCAGGAAGCCATATCCCGGGTGCACCGCGTCGGCACCGGTGGCGCGCGCGGCTTCGAGCAGCCGGTCGATGCGCAGGTAACTGTCGGCCGAGACGTTGCCGCCCAGCGCAAAGGCCGTTGTCGCCTCGGCCACATGCAGCGCGCTGGAGTCGGCGTCGGAATACACCGCAACGGTTTCGATGCCCATTCGGTGCGCGCTGCGGATCACCCTGCGGGCGATTTCGCCGCGGTTGGCGATCAGCAAGCGCTTCATGGGCGTTTCTTCGCCATGCCCATGTACCTCGCGATGATGCCCAGCATCACCTCGTCGGCGCCGCCTCCGATCGAGCCGAGTCGGCCGTCGCGGTAGGCGCGCGACACCTTGTTCTCCCAGGTGAAGCCCATGCCGCCCCAGAACTGCAGGCAGGTGTCGGCCACCTCGCGCCCGAGCCGGCCGGCCTTGAGCTTGGCCATGGAAGCCAGTTCGGTCACATCCTGGCCCGACACATAGAGGTCGCAGGCCCGGTAGGTGAGCGCGCGCAGGCATTCGACCTCGGTCTTCACCTCGGCCAGCTTGAACTGCACCCACTGCTGGTCCGCCAGCGTGGCGCCAAACAGCTTGCGCTGCTGCGCCCATTCGACCGTGACTTCGATCAGTTTGTTCAGCGAAAGCAGGGCCTTGGCAGCGGCCCAGAGACGCTCCTCCTGAAACTGCATCATCTGGTACATGAAGCCCGAGCCCTCGGCGCCGATGCGATTGCGCTGCGGCACCCGCACCTCGTCGAAGTAGATCAGGCCGGTGTCGCTGGAATTCATCCCGATCTTGCGAATCTTGCGCGCCACCTCGATGCCCTTGGTGAGCTTGCCATTCGGGCCGTCCCGCATCGGCACCATCACCAGGCTCTTGTTCTTGTGCGGATTGTTGCCCGCTCCGCTCGGGCCGTCGCCGGTGTTGACCAGCATGCACATCCAGTCCGCCTGCAGGCTGTTCGTGATCCACATCTTCTGGCCGCTGATCAGGTAGTCGTCGCCGTCCTTGCGCGCATGACTCTTGATGGAAGCCACGTCGCTGCCGGCGCCGGGCTCGCTGACGCCAATGCAACCCACCATGTCACCGGCAATCGCCGGCGCCAGGAACTCGCGCCTTAACTCGTCGCTGCCAAAGCGCGCCAGCGCAGGTGTGGCCATGTCGGTTTGCACACCAATCGCCATCGGCACGCCACCGCAGTCGATATGGCCCAGCGCCTCGGCCATGGCCACCGAGTACGAGTAGTCGAGCCCGGCGCCGCCATACTCCTCGGGTTTGGTCAGGCCCAGCAGACCAAGCTGGCCCAGCCCCTTGAACACTACATGCGCCGGAAACATCTCGGCCTCTTCCCATTCGTCCACGTGGGGATTGATGTGCTCGTCGATGTAGCGCTTCAGCGTCTTCTGGATTTCAAGATGTTCGTGGGTGTAGTTCAATTGCGTTCTCCATTTTTCGAAAAAGCGCCGGGGTCGACCGTAGCGTAATGCCTCGATGCGTGCATAGCGTAGGTCGACCATTGATTTGTCGACGCTGCCCAGCTTCGCAGGCGCAGGCGCACCGGCAAATCCCCCAAGCTTTTTCGCTACTTAAACCGCTCAAAAGTATCGCGGGAGCGAAGCGACCGAAACTTCCTGGCGCTTTCATTACATTCGGGCCACCCCGAACTGCATCGGCCGCGGCGTGCGACGCGCCGCTTCGTCGGCCATCTGCAGGCACTGGATCAGCACATCGCGGGTATCACGCGGGTCGATCACGCCGTCGTCCAGCAGCAGGCCCGAGGTGTAGAAAGCGTCGGCCTGGGACTCGAAGCGCGCCACGATCTTGTCGTACTGCGTTTTCGATTCGGCCGGGTTGACAGTCAGCCCCTTGCGCAGCAGCGCCGCCTCGGTGACGATCTGCATGGTCCGCGCCGCCTGTTCGCCACCCATCACCGCGGTGCGCGCGCTCGGCCAGCTGAACAGAAAACGCGGCGCGTAGGCACGGCCACACATGCCGTAGTTGCCCGCGCCGTAGGAGGCGCCGCACATCACGGTGAACTGCGGCACGCTGGCGTTGGTCACCGCCTGGATCATCTTCGAGCCATGCTTGATCATGCCGCCCTGCTCGCTCTCCTTGCCGACCATGTAGCCGGTGGTGTTTTGCAGGTAGATCAGCGGCGAACCCTGCTGGCACATCAACTGGATGAAGTGCGTCGCCTTGTTCGCTCCGGCGACGTCGATCGGCCCGTTGTTGCTGATGATGCCGACTGAGTAGCCACCGAGCGCGGCCTGCACGCAGAGCGTCTGCGCGCCGTACAGCGCCTTGAACTCCAGCAGCTCGGAGCCATCAACGATGCGCGCCATCACCTCGCGCATGTCGAGCGGCTCGCGCAGGTTGTCGGGCATGATGCCAAGCAGCCCATCGGCCGGGTGGCAGGGTGGTTGGGGACCCTCACCCCTGCCCTCTCCCGCAAGCGGGAGAGGGTGTCCGTCTTGCCTGCTCTCCCCCCGGGTGACGGTTGCGGTGAGGGCGCTGCGAGCCACCACTTCGCGAGCGATGCCCAGCGCCTGCCGGTCGTCCTCGGCCAGGTACTCGCCCAGTCCGGAGATGGTGCTGTGCATCTCGGCGCCACCGAGTTCCTCTTCGGTCGCCACCTCGCCGGTGGCGGCCATCAGCAGCGGCGGCCCGGCCAGGAAGGCGCGGGACCGGCCTCGCACCATGATCACCACATCGGACAGGCCCGGCATGTAGGCGCCGCCGGCGGTGCCCGAGCCATGCTGCACGGTGATCACCGGAAGGCCGGCCGCCGACAGCCGCGCCAGGTTGCGAAACAGGGCGCCGCCTTGGACAAAGCCTTCGACCCGGTACAGCATCAGGTTGGCGCCGGCGCTCTCCACCAGAAACACGAACGGCAGCTTGTTCTGCAGCGCGATCTCCTGCACCCGCAGCATCTTGTCCAGCCCCTTGGCCTGCATCGCGCCGGCGTCGATGCCCGAATCGCTCGCCACCACCATGCAGCGCACGCCGCTGATGAAACCGATGCCGGCCACAATGCCGCCACCGGGCACCGATTTCGCCACCTCGTGGCCGTCCTGCATGAAGCCGGCCAGCGAACAAATCGGCAGCCAGGGCGCGCCCGGGTCCAGCAGCAGCGCGATTCGCTCGCGCGGCAGCAGCTGGCCGCGTTTCTCGAACACCGGTTTCGATTTGGCCGAGGCAAGGGCCGCGCGCTGCTCCAGCGCTCGCAACTGAGCGATACGCTCGCTCATGGCCTGGCTGCGCTGCAGAGCCGCGCCACTTTGCGGGTTCCACGATGATTGATAAATTGCCATCGTCGTCGCCCTCACCCCTACCCTCTCCCGCCGGGAGAGGGAGAACGTGCCCGCCCTGTCCCGGACGAGGAGGGAGAAGATTCCTGCTCCCCTCCGGAGGGAGAGGGAGAAGTTACATCAACCCCCTCTCCCGCTTGCGGGAGAGGGTAGGGGTGAGGATCTTGCCTCAATACTTTAGGCGTCACTGCCCGGTGAAACCCGTCGTAGGGCTTGACCGCATCGCGCAGCTGCACGTCCGCGGGCGCGGCCACCTGGCCCCAGCCCATGCGCACCTGCGGCCGCGCGCCGTCGACCCGCAACACGCTGCCGCTGATGAAGGACGCCGCCGGGCTAAGCAGGAACACAATCGCCGCCGCAGTCTCGGCCTCGTTGCCAAAGCGACCGGCCGGCACGGTCTGGCTCATCTGGCGCAACCGGGGGCCGGCCTCGCTCGGGTAATGGTCCATGCCGCTGGAGGCGATGTAGCCCGGCGCCACGGCGTTCACCCGGACTCCGCTTTTGGCCCACTCCAGCGCCGCCGTCTCGGTGAAGCTGACCATGCCGGCGCGCGCCGCACCACTGTGGCCCATGCCGGGCATCGAGCCCCAGATATCGGCAACGATGTTGACGATGGCGCCGCCCTGCTGCTGCATGGACTGCAGATAGCACTCGCGCGCCATCAGGAAGCCGCCGGTCAGATTGGTGTGCAGCACCGCGTCCCAGCCCTTGGCCGAGATCTGCTCCAGCGGCGCCATGTACTGGCCGCCGGCATTGTTGACCAATGCGTCGATCTGGCCATGGCTGGCGACGACTGCTGCCACCATGTCACGCACCATGTCTTCCTGCCGGATGTCGCAAACATGAAAACTCACTCCGCTGCCTTGGCCGGCTGCGTCGGCAGCGATTTCGCCGGCCACGGCTTGCAGCTTGTCCAGCTTGCGCCCAACCAGCACGACATGGGCGCCGAGCGCGGCCAGCTCATGCGCCGTGCAGCGGCCAATGCCCGAACCGCCCCCCGTCACCAGCACGACCTTGCGCTCGAACAGGCCGGGGCGGAATACCGATCTGTACGTCATTGGGCCACCTCCGAAATTTGGTGGATCAGCCCGCCCCCGGGCGTCGGCGGCCTAGCGCCATTCGCCTTGGCGTCGATCCCCATGCCCGGCATGGGGCCCCTCGCCGCGTGGCTCATGCGCCCACCTGCACAAATAACGCCATCGCCGCCTTGGCCAGTTCGTCGAGCGAGGCGTCCTTCTTCCGGTCGAACCATTTCACCGACCAGTTGAGCGCGCCGAACATCAGCAATCGCGCCAGCTTCACTTCAGCTCGCAGGCGGCCGGCGGCGTGCAGCGCCTGCAGCACCGGCGTCCACGACGCCTCGTATTCGTCCTTCAGCTTGGCCAGCAGCTTGCGCTGGCGCGCCGTGATTGAGCGCGATTCGTACAACATGACCGGAATGAAGTCGCTGTCCGGACCGAGCAGCACGTCGAAATGGTTGCGGATTAGCAGCGCCAACTGACCCGCCGGGTCAAGTGCCTGTTGTTGCGCCCGCTGCAGCACGCTTTGCTGGCGCGCGATCGCCGAACGCATGCCCTCTTCCATCACCGCGTACAGCAGCGCGCCCTTGCTCTTGAAGTGGTAGAACGGCGAGCCGCTGCGCATGCCCACGGCGGCGGCGATATCGCGCGTGCTGGTGGCGTCGAAGCCCTTGCGCCGGAACAGCCGCGCGGCGCAAGCGACCAGCGCCAGGCGTCGGTTTCCGTCGTCGCGCTCGTCAAGCGTCTTGCGCGGCCGGCCGCGCGGCCGCGGCAGCCCGGTCGGGTCGCCAGGCTCGGTCCTCGGCAGAGGGGTGCGCAGCGCGTGAACGGCGCGCGCGGGCGACAGGCTCATGGCTCGCACCATACCAAATCCGCATATTTTTGGCAAGCACTTGCTTGGTAAAAATAACTGCGTCGGCACATCCATCAAGTACGCATCGAGTTGACACAGCGCCGCGACGCAGTCATAGTGCAGTTCAATTGTTCTACTGATGGAACAATGTCACTTCCACCTTCCTGAGGACTCCGCATGACATCCAGCATTCGTCTTTCTCGCCGTTTGATTCTCCAAGCGGGCGCGGCCAGCGCCGCACTTGGCGCACCCGGACTGCTGCTGGCTCAGCCGGCCGCAGTCAAGATCGGCCTGGTACATCCGGTCAGCGGCGGACTGGCCTACAGCGGTGGGCAGTCGCGCATGGGCGCGCGCATGGCCATTGACGAGGTCAATGCGGCGGGCGGTATCAGGTCCATGGGCGGAGCCAAACTGGACGCCCTGCTGGGAGACTCCCAGTCGCGTCCCGAGATCGGTGTGAGCGAGGTTGAGCGCATGCAGCAAGAAGGCGTCTCAGCCTACCTGGGTTGTTTCGCCAGCGGCATCGCCCTTCCCGCGACGCAGGCCGCCGCCAAGTACAACACGCCGTTCCTGATCGACGTCGGTGCGTCCGACCTGATCGTGAACCGGGGACTGAAGAATGTGTTCCGTCTCAAGCCCGGATTCGGGAAATGCGTCGACGACGCCATTCTGGCCCTGGGTGAGATCAACAAGTCCGCGAACGGCGTCGCCAAGACGGCGGTGCTGGTTCATGAGGAATCGGAGTTCGGCACCGGAACGGCCAAGTTGCTGGGGGACAAGTTGCCGAGCATCGGCATCCAGCCCCTGGAGACCATCAAGCACGCCAACCCGACGCGCGATTTTTCCAACGTGGCGCTGCGCATCAAAGGCCTCAAGCCCGATCTGGTGATCATGAGCAATTACCAGAACGAGTACGTGCTGCTGGCCCGAACCCTGCACCAGCAAAAGGTCGACGTGGCGGCCATGTTCAGCGTGCTTGGCGGCGGCTTCAACTTCAAGCTGGTTCAGGAGCAGCCCGAGGTGGCGCAGCACATGATGGACTTCAACCACTGGTACAACCCCAAGAGCGCCAAGGCGGTCGCCATGCGCAAGCGAGTGGAGGCCGGAGGCGGTCTCTTCACCTTCGAGGTCTACCTCTCCTACACCAGCATCATGCTATACGCCGATGCCCTGCAGCGGGCCGGCAGCGCCGACAAGGAAAAGGTCATCGCCGCACTGGCGGCCAGCACCTGGTCCGATCACATCCTTCCCTACGGACCGACCAAGTTCGTCGACGGGCAGAACCAGGGTGGGCGGGCCGCCCTGTTGCAGGCCTCGAAGACCGACATCGATGTGGTCTGGCCCAACGAATTTGCCGCCGCCAAACCGACCTACCCGCGCACGAAGTTCAGCTAACCCTCACTGTCGCTCGCTGGCCGAGGGCCCAGGCGTCTGGCATGCTGCCTGACGCCTGGGCCCTCACAAGGGGAAAGCCTTGGATCTGACCATTCTCGCCTCGGCGGCCATCAACGGCCTGCTGCTTGGCGGCATCTACACGCTGGTGGCCTCGGGGCTGACCCTGATCTATGGCGTGCTGCACATCATCAA
>JBCKPE010000037.1:0-19827 GCA_038901875.1 Burkholderiaceae bacterium | reverse complement strand
GGTTCACCGACATAGCGCACCCTGCCCGCGGCCAGGGCACGGCGCGGCGGCGTGGCGCAGGGCGTCCGATCGGCGCGCCGAAAGCCAGCCGGTCCGGCGATCGGCTTCACCCCGGCGGCGATCAGATCGGCGCCATGCCAGACACCCAGCACGCCGGGCATGGCCAGGGCTGCCGACTTGTCCACCGACACGATGTTTGCATGGGGGTAAGGCGAGCGCACCAGGCAGAGCTGCGCGCAGTGGGCGTAGTCCTGGTCGTCCGTGAGGTCGTCAGTGAAGCGGCCCAGACCCTTGAGCAGGCTGTCGTCCTCGAGCCGGCGCACCGATCGGCCGCTGCCAAAACGGGAAATAACGTTGTCCATGTTGAAGTTCTGCCTCTTTCGTTCAATGCCCGGGGCCAAAAACGCTGGTCCCCGGCGCGGCCCGGCGATTGTGACGCAAGGGACGGCTTCCTGTCGGCCATGCTGCAGCATCGATAGTCCCGCGGATGCTCTGCATCACTCACGCCATGCGCGGCGCAGCAGGAACCTTGCATGCCGAAAGTTGATATCTGGTCGCGGCTGACGCCACAGTCTCAGGCCGCGGTGGAGAAGAGCCGACAGCTTTACGCAGAGTTCAAGCCGGCATCGAGCGAACCGCTGGCAATGATGCGCGAGGGCTACAACCACGAGCGCCGCTACTGGAACTCGTTCCAGGTCGACTTGCCTTCGGTGCGTGACTTGAGGCTCGACACGCCAGCCGGACGGGTGCCGCTGCGTCTGTACCAACCCGTCCCTGGCGACGCCTTGCCGGTGCTGCTCTATTCGCACGGCGGCGGCTTCATCCTCGGCAACCTCGACACGCACGACCGGATCTGCCGCCTGTTGGCAAAGAAGAGCGGCTGGGCCGACCTCGATGGCCTGGACGATGACGATTCGGCCATGTACCGCGACCATTACATCGCGCGCCCCGAAGATCACAACCACCCGCGCAACAACCTGCTCAAGTCCGACTTGGCCGGGCTGCCGCCGACCTTCATCGGCGCCGTCAGCTACGACCCGCTGCGCGACGACTCGCTGCTGCTGGCCGACTTCATGAAGGAACGCGGCGTTCCGCACCGGCTAAAACTGTACGAAGGGGTCCTGCATGGCTTCCTGCACTACTCGGCGCTCGAACCCAAGGCCATGCAGGCCCTCGACGATGGCGCGGCGTTCCTGCGGACGTTGACGTAGCGTTTTTGCGGATCGCCTTGAGCAACTTCAGTTCGGCTCACGGCGCGGCACGAAAGCGTTCGATGCGCTCCTGTGTCGCCGGATGGGAAGAGAAGTAGTTCAATCCATCGCTGGACGCGCCCCGTTGCCGCTCCAGGCGCAGCATGATGTCGGCAAAGAATTGCGTCGGGATGCCCTGCTGCTTCATGTAGGCAAAGGCGAAGTCATCAGCCTCGCGCTCGAAGTCGCGTGAGTACTTGGAATGCAGCAACAGCGTCGGCAGCGCGGCCGCGAGCGACACCACCGAACTGAGATCTCCGGTCACAACAATGAACAGCAACGGCAACGCCGAACTCTGCAGAACACCGCGTAGCGCATGGCGCTGTTTGAGATGACCCATTTCATGCGCAAGGATGGCGATCAGTTCGCCGTCGTTCTTTGCCAGGTCCACCAGTTGATCGGTCACCACGATGATGCCCGAGGGCAAGGCGAGCGCATTGGCGCCGATCCGCTTGCCGGCGCGCAGTTCGAGGCGATAGTCACGCCCACCCTCAATGTTGGCCGCCACGCCGGCAAACAACTCCATCACCCTTGATTGGTGACCAAGCCCGAGCTTCGTGGGCTCCAAAAGAACCTGGTCCAGCGCCGCCAGTGTGTCCCGCCCGATCGCCTCCTGGGTCGAAGCCGGCAGCCTGAAAGCGATCTGCTTGGCCAGCGCCGGAATGCCGTAGGCAATGCCGGCCCATGCCAAAGCAGCGGTGAGGACAAGGGCGCCGCTGACGTAGCCGATCCGGCTCTCCCAGCGATGCAGCAGGCGGCCAGGCGCCTGGGCACGGACTTCGGCGAAGAGTTGGTCAATCGCGTCGTTGTCTTCGGTTTCGCATTGCGAGCCGTCGGGAAAATGGAGATGGCGACGGCTGTTTCCCACCCGTGAGGACGCTCGCACCTCGGTCAGTGCCCAGATGAACTCAACTCCTGCGCCGGTCACGCGCAGGCGAGCTGGCGCTTGCGCCGAGATCAAGACCTCACGCTGCCCGGATGTCTTGCCGTCGTAGAAGCGCGCCTGGATCGCGGTCATAGTCCGATATCGAAACCGAGCAATTCACCGGCCTCGTCGCCCGTTGCCGCGGCCTGCTGCTGCGCCGCTGCGACGAAGCCGCCGATGGCGCTGGCGGGCCGCAGCGACAGGCCCTGCAACTGGTAGCGCGCCGCGCGGATGGCGACCCAGGGTGCCATCAATCCGAGCGTGAAGATGAACGCAAGGCTGTTGCCGAGATGGAGCTTGAACAGGTCCCAGGTCTTCCAGTTGCAGTCGAAACGCAGATCCCCCAGGGCCGTGTGTTTCCAGATAAGTCGCCCCAGCAAGGCATCGCGGTAGGAAGCAAACAGGATGTACAGCGGCAATGCGCCTATGCCCACAGTCACCACACTGCCGATCAGGAACACGACGAACAGCAGAGCGGCCTTGAAATACACGAAGTAGAACTGACCGGGCCGCGCGTCAAATGAGAACGAAGTCACCCCATATGCGCTGTGCTGGAGAATGAAATGCCTCTTGCGGAACACGTAATAGGGGTAGAGCAGACCCAATGTCAAAGGCACGAGAAACACCGGCAGGGTCAGGAACTGGCTGGTCTCCCGGTAACCGGCGCTGAACCCGAAGCGCACGTTCCGGTGTGCCGAATTGATTGCATTGAAGCGCGCCGCCATGATCACGATGCGCGGCAAGAAGCCAAGGAACAGCAAGATGAACAAAAGCCCGATGAGGGCAGACGCAATCTCGGAGCTGATAAGTTGCTCGCGCAGGCTGTAGGCGGCAAAGGCCGCCACCACGATGATCCGGCCCTTGAGAATGGCCTTCGGGTTGGCAAGATACTCGAACGCCGCGCCGTTCAGCAGCGTGTTGCCGTAGAAATAGCGCTTGCGCCGCACCTTGGCCCAGGCCGAGTAAATGCCCAGCGTGACGACGGACAGGCAGATGTTGACGATCCAGATGCGAAAGTACTCGCCCGCCTGGCCGGTGAACTTCAGTGCAATGGCGCCGTTCCCGGACTGCGCGTCGACATTGTTTTCATTGGTCACAATGCTTCCCCCTGGGTTTTGCTGCGGCAGGACTGTCCCGTCGGTGCGTGAGTTATATCAGGACTGGCACCTTTCAGGCAACCGCAGGTGGGCGCTTGCGCTAAGGCGAGGCCTAGAGGGCCTTCATGAGGTCCGCCAAGGCAAGCGTGGTCGGTGCGATCAGCCTGTTGCTGGCGCAGACGACGCTGCGCGCGGTGCTTGGCAAGCACGAGCTGGACAACCTGCTGTCGGAACGCGAACGGCTGAATCTGGACGTCCAGAAAATCCTCGAGGCACAGACCGCCAGCTGAGGCATCAAGGTCACCAACGTCGAGATCAAGCATGTGGACCTGAACGAAACCATGATCCGCGCCATCGCGCGCCAGGCCGAAGCCGAACGTGAGCGCCGTGCCAAGGTGATCCACGCCGAGGGCGAATTGCAGGCCTCGCACAAGCTCGCCGAGGCCGCCGGGATCCTGGCGCGGCAACCGCAGGCGATTCAGTTGCGCTACCTCGAGACGCTCACGGTGATCGCCGCCGACAAGAATTCGACCATCGTGTTCCCGCTACCGGTGGACATCCTCGGGCCGCTGTTGCAGGCCGTGAACAGGAAGAACGTGGAGTAAGCATGAAAAGCGTTGCGCAGATTCTCAAATCGAAACCCGATCAGGCCGTTTACTCGATTGCCCCGAGCGCATCGGTGTTCGATGCCGTCACATTGATGACACAGATGAACATCGGCGCGCTGCTGGTGCTGGAGGGTGATCAGGTCGTCGGCATCGTTACCGAGCGCGATTACGTGCGCAAGATGGTCCTGGGTGGCCGCTCGTCGCGGGAAACACCAGTGAGCGGCATCATGGAATCGCCGGTGCAGTACGTGCGCCCGGAGCACAGCAACGAGGAATGCATGGCGCTGATGACGTTACGTCGCCTGCGGCATCTGCCGGTGCTCGAGGACGGCCATCTGATCGGCGTGGTGTCCATCGGCGATCTGGTCAAGGACATCATCTCGGAGCAGCAATTCATCATCGAGCAGTTAGAGCACTACATTTCGGGTCAACGCGGCTGAGCCGGCCCGGTCATTGGATTGCGGCTATCGTTCCGGTGGCGATGTGCGTGCGCAGTGCGGCCGCGAGATCGAACGCCGGGTCTTCGGTCTGCGCCGCCTCCATCGCCTCACCCAGCGTGGCACCGGCGGCGAGCGCGACCAGCCAGGCAAAGTCGCCGCAAGGAAGGCGTTCAATCGGCACGCCCTCGCTGTTGCGGCGCACCAGCAACCCCTCCGCGCCCGCGTCGGCGGTGACAGCCTTATCCGGCTCATGGCCCGGCTGGCTTTGGAGCCAGACTCGGAGGATGGGAAAGCGCGACGCCAGCAGCCGGCAGGAGGGATCGAGCCGGAAACGAAGCGCCGGCAACTGCTCCGGCGCAATCGCTGCCAGCGCGGCCAGCACGGCGTTGGGGGCGTGGACCGAATCTGCGGCGCGATGCGCCTCGTCGATCGCCCACTCGAGACGCGCGATGTCGGGCAGCCACGGCCGGATAGCGTCAGTGACATGAACTGCAAGAAAATCGCCGAAAGCGTCGCCATAGCAATTGAGGTCGCCGCTCGCCGACGGATGCTTGTGAACGAAGGCGTCAACGGTGGCGACAAACGCAGCGGCGCCCAGCAACTGCCGCAGCACCGGATAGCTGGCCCCGAGCGCGTTGTGATAGTTACCGAAAACACTGTTGCGGTAGATCGCCAGGCGCGCAGCCACGTCGATGGGGTCGCCGGTGATCACAAACGGCAGCGCGACGCCCGGCGCGCCGAACAGGGCGGCGGCAAACCCCTGCTGCAGCTCAAGCAGCGACGGCATCGCGCTTCTCGATGATCGCCTGCGCCTTGGCGGCCTCCTCCAACAGCGTCGCGAGCGGCGGGATGTCGGTGTCCCATTCGATCAGCGTCGGGCGCGGACCGAAGCGTTCGAGCGCGCGCCGGTAGAGCGCCCAGACCGCGGGCGCGACTGGCGCGCCATGGGTGTCGATCAGGCAGGGGCCACTGGCGTCGAATCCGGCAAGGTGAATCTCGGCGATCGCCGCTGCCGGCATCGCCGCCAGATAGGCGTCAGCGTCGAAACCGTGATTGACTGAATTGACGTGGATGTTGTTGACGTCCAGCAGCAGCTTGCAGCCGGTGCGCCGCACGATCGCCGCGACGAACTCCCATTCGGGAATCGTCGCATCAGCAAACGCCAGGTAGGTCGAGACGTTCTCGACCAGCAGCTCGCGGCCGATAAAGTCCATCACCTCGGAAACCCGCGCACACACATGGGTCAGTGCTTCCTCGGTATAGGGCAGCGGCAGCAGGTCATTCAAGTGCCTGCCGCCGACGCTGCTCCAGCACAGGTGCTCGGAAACGAGCGCGGGCTCGGTGCGCGCGATCAGCCGCTTGAGTTTCGCCAGATGTTGGTGATCGAGCGGCTCGGTCGAACCGAGCGACATGCCGACGCCATGCAGCGACAGCGGATAGTCGGCGCGCACACGCTCGAGCGCGGCCAGCACGGGGCCACCGTCCGCGTAATAGTTTTCGCTGTGCACTTCAAACCAGCCGACGGCCGGTTTTGTCGCCAGCACTTCGGCAACATGCGGGGCGCGCAGGCCGATGCCAGCGCCCACGGGGGCAGGTGAGCGCGCGGGCATGGCATCACTGCGGCCGGGAGGGTCGCTCCCGGCTGGGATGAAAGGTCGAAAGGGCGAAGGTCAGGCCTTTGGCGCCATCATCTTGCCGCCTTCCTTTTCGCACATGCCCGCTTTCACGTATTTGAATTGGGCCGGATCTTTATCGACCTTGGCGCCCATAGTCGCGCAGGCGTTCTTGGCCGTGCCACAGTCGTTCTGGCCAGCCTTGGCGATGCCGAAGCACTTCTCGTCGCCGGCCATGGGTTTGACTGGGGCCGCGTACACGGTGGCGGCAAAGCCGAGGGCGAGAACGCTGGCGACCGCGGCCTGGATCTTGGTTAGGTTGTTCATGCGGATATCTCCTGAAAGTTGAGGAACTGGAAGTCGCAAATGACAGGCGGCACCCCGCCCGGATTCTTGGTCGCACCGGCTAAGGGAATTCTTACACGGCTCAATACCTCAGGCCGCAAACGTGATGTCAACGCTTGGGATCGCCTGGATCGACACGCCAAAGCTGACCATGTTCGGGAGTGTCGCGTTATGGTGCGCCCTGATCGCGAAAGCGGAGGCATGTTCCTTGTCATGGGTGGTGTGGGCGTCCGCGGCCAGGGTGACGGCGTAGCCAAGCGCGGCCGCACGCCGGGTCGTGGTGTCGACGCAGAACTCGCTGTCGCAGCCGCAGATCACGACCTGCTTCACGTCCAGCGAGTCCAGCAACTCCTGCAGCGGCGTTCGCAGGAATGAGTCGGGCGTGGTCTTGCGAACGAAATGATCGTTTGGGGCGATCAACAGGTCGCATTGCAGCTGCCAACGCTCGCTGCCGTATTCGATGTTGGCCGAAGCCCGCTCGTGCTGGATGAAGACAACCGGCCGGCCCAGCGCGCGCGCACGGCTTGAGAGTTCGTTGATGCGCTGGACCACGGCGTTAGCCTCGTAGGGGCGCGGCTCCTCATCAAAGAAGCCGCGCTGAACGTCGACAATGAGCAGGGCGATACCCATCGGCAGATGATAGCCGGGCAGATTTCTTCCGTTGCGATTCAGTTACTTCAGCCGCAGATCGATGTCCTACACCAAAAACTTCTCCACCGCCTTTTCGTTCCATTCCACCCCAGTGCCGGAAGCTGCGCTGACATCGGCCATTCCATGCTCGATGCGCAGCGGCTCGCGCAGCACCGGGTTCCACCAGTCGGTGTATTCGAGCCAGTGCGCGGTCGGCGTCGCGCACAACAGTTGCGCGCTGATCTCCGGCCAGAGGTGGTTCGACAGGCGAATACCGCGGGTCTGGGCCAGCGAGGCGGCGCGCAACCAGCCGGTCACGCCGCCGATCTTCATCACATCGGGCATCACGAAGTCCGACGCCTGGGCGTCGATGGCGTGCTGCATATCCAAGGCACCCCACCAGTTCTCGCCACACTGAATCGGCGTCCTGGCTTCACGCGCGATCGTCGCGTGCCCAGCGTAATCATGCGCCAGCGTCGGCTCCTCGACCCAGGTCAAGCGCTCCTCGTCCAGCACGCGCAGGCGCTGCACCGCCTCGACCGGCGTCAGGCACTGGTTGTAGTCAACCATGATTGCCACGTTGTCGCCCACCGCGCTGCGCATGGCGCGTATTACCGCGACGTCTTCCTGTACCGTCGGATAGCCAATCTTCGCCTTGACGCCGGTGAAGCCGCGTCGCGCCCAGTCCTCCGCAACTCGCGCTGAGCCCGCAGCGCCGTCATACCCGACCGCGCCATAGGCAGGAATCGGCTTCTCGATGCCGCCGAGCAAGCGAATCAGCGAAGTGCCGTGGCTGCGCGCCAGGGCATCCCAAAGCGCCATGTCGATGGCAGCAAGCGCCATGCCGACCAGACCCTGGGTACCGAGCAGGCGAAAACGCCTGGCGAGCTTTTGCTCGGTTTCCATTGGAGCGAGTTGGTCGCCCTGAATCAGGGCTTCGATGTTCCGAATCAGCTCGGCGACCGGCTTCAGCGCAGCCGGCGTGTAGGTGAACACGAGGCTGTGGCCGACCGTGCCGTCGTCCATCACGGCATCGGTCAGAACCAACGGAGATTCAGCCACTGTGCCGCTGGCCGTCTGATGCGGGTGCTGCATCGGCACGCGCACGGCGCGCACGCGCAAGGCCTTGAGCGAAGTTAGGTGCCCGGCAGTCACGACGCCACCGATCCGAGAATCAACCGGCGTCGGCTGGAATGATCACCCGCGGGATCGGCCGCTGCTGGCTCGCAAGTCGTATTCATGTGTCTGTCCTCCAATGTACCGCCTCTCGACGCCCCGACACTTACAGCTTGGCAGCGCGGGGCTTGTTGCGCGCACGCCGGGGCGTCTTGCGAGGCGCCGTGGCTTCCCTGGCTCGGACAGCAGCCCCATAAGCCATTTGCACCCAGCCTTGCATCGCCTCGCGTTCCTCAAATACTTCTGGCGGGGCTTCGAAATATTGCATGGGCACGGACTTGCCGCGTGCGACATAGGTAAAAGGGCCCAAGCGCCTTGCTTCAAACTCGGAACGCGTCACTGTGTCCGCCTTGAAATACAACCTGTCGTCAACAATGATGGCAAAGATACAACTGTTTTGATAGATGCCGTAGCCGCCAAACATCGCACGTACCTTGAGCCCGTCGACAAATGACATTTGTTCGGTGACCAGCTCAACGAAACCACTGCGCCGCGACATGGCCATATCACTCTATCGGTAACTCATGGAATTCCCGCTATTCCACGGTAAGACAGAAAAGGTCCATGCCCACGGGATTTTCCTTGCCAGATGAGACAAAGGCGACAGGCTCACGACGACCGCTGATCGGGGACTTTCGGCCATTTGGCGTAGGCAAACACCCATAGCATGACAATGTTCAGGAGCGGGACGATGCCGAGCAACACCCACCATGGGGAGAAGCCAGCTCGCGCGACAGCGCGCGAAAAGAACCAGAGCGGCAGCAGCACAAGCAGGAACATGATCCCGGGCCCGAATGACAGAAAACCCATCACAGCCCCCCGGAACTGCGGTTCTTCAAACTCGGCCACTGCGCAAAGCCCAGGACCGCCGCGACGATCAGGAAGCCGAGCCAGGGAATGACAACGACCAGCGACAGCGCCGGGTTAAACCCGGCGCGGCCGCAGATGCGCCAAAGCGGCACGACGACCAGCACGGCCACGATCAAACTACCAGCGATATGCCCCATGAAGCCTCCGTTCCAGGACCGGGCGAGCGAGTCGCCCTTGATGATATCCACGGTGCGACGCGCGGCCGTGTCGACAGCGCGTGGAATCCGTCGCAAAGCTTGCGCACATTCTTCGAGTTGGGATTCGGAGCAACCGCACGACGTCGTCAAGGCGCATCGAGTTCGAAGCGTAGCTCACCACTTGGCGTCGTGCTTCGATATTGCCAGCCGGCACGCTCATAGAAACCTTGTGCACGGGTTTGCGAAGCGGTGCTCAGCCATAGCCGCTTCAGCCCTTGCGCCCATATTCGGGGTTCTCCCGGCATGCGCAACAGGCGTTGCCATTTCTCAATCTTCCATTTCAATTCATGGCGCAACCTGCCCGCGAAACAGCCAGACGCGGCTCGTTTCGTTCGGCTTGAAAGTGCTGCTGACCACAGCGATCGCTCCCATGCCGTTGACGGCGAGTTGCCTCATCAGCAGTCCCTGCTGGCTGCCGTTAAAGCCGAGCTCAGGATCGGCGCTGCCCGGAACGACCGAGGGTGATGCAAAGGTCCGCCCACCGTCGTTCGAATAGGCAAACCCGAGTCCAAGCGGACGAGCTGCGCGGTCGGGAAAGAGATGCCAGAGTACATGAACCTTGTTCCTGTGGTCGACACTCAATGCTGGGAAATGCCTGCTCTGCAACGCCGATTGCGGGTTTGAAATGTTCCTCGGCTCCTCGAACACTGCCCCCGCATCATGCGACCGGGTGTAACGGATGTGATAGCGCCCGAACAGGCCGGCAGCACTTTCCGCGTAAACCACATGAAGGACCCCGTCTGGGCCCAGCGCGATTTTCGGCGCGTCGGAATGCCCGCTGGTCTTGACGACGGTTCGCGACATGCCAAACGACCGGCCATCATCGCCCGACTTGGCGAGATGGATGTCCGCCGCCGGGTCTTCTCCGACCGTCCACGCAAGATAGACGGCGCCCCCAACCCCCACGGCCAGCGCGGGTCCGCGCGCGGGCTTCGCTCCGTCGCCACCAGCAACGCGCGTCGGTTCGAGGAAGGTCTCGCCCCGATCTGTAGAACGACGCAGCCACAGCGTCCCTTCGTACTCCGTCCACGCGACGTAGAGATTGCCTTGAGGCCCGATGGCCAGATCCAGACTTCCGTTGTCCCAGTAGCGTGAGTCCAGCCGTCCCTTGCCATCGCCGGCGCTGCTGTTCGAAAGATTGAGTGGCGTGCGGAAAGTCTTGCCGCCATCGGTCGACCGTGCGAAGAAGATTTCCCCGCCATGGGAACCCCCGGAAAAGACGATCTCCTGCCAGAGGACATACACCTCGCTCGCGTCCCTGCCCGAGATCACCAGCCGCGGCAGCCAGGAGAGAACTTGCGGGCTGCGAGAAACGTTGACCGGCGTGGCAAGACGCTGTTTTCCGTCGGGCCCATAGCTCTGGAAAAAGACGTCCTTGCGCGACTGATCGACCCAGGCGACCCCGACAAATCCCTTGGCGTCAATGGCGACGGTCGCGTCGTCGACGTAGTCGTACTGCGACTCGTTCATGCGCCAGGGACCTTGATAGCCACCACCAGCGGCCACTTCAATTTTCTCGCGCCATGTCAGCGCCGTCGGCTGCGTCTCCTGCTTCAAAGTCGACGATGCTGCTTCGCTGCAAGCGCCGATCGCGGCAGCAAGCGCGATGGCAAGGAACAGCTTCCCCTTCGACAATGCTCCTGGACGACAGGTCATGAGTCAATCCACCCTTTGAGGAGCCTTGCAATCTGCTGGTGCAGAACCGGTCGCGAGCCAAGGGGCAGGTGCCCGGCGCCAACAGTGCATGCCCTGACTTCGGCGCAGAGCGCGGCGCCTTCGGCCGAGCAGGCAACGATTCCGATATGGAGCGGCATAGGGAGTGAGATCAAGAGTTAGCGACGATGCTTTGCAAGCATTCTCGCGATGAACGACGACCAGACCTCGTTGGGCTGCCACAGCTCATGCATCATTTCAAACGCAGCGTCGACGGTCCATTGCTGCTTGATGACCCGGTACAGGCCGAGAAAAGCAGAAACGCGGATGTTGGCCGCGCAGTGAATCCAGAGCATCTTGTCCTGATGCGCTTCCATGGCCGCAAAGAACGCCAGCAGATCGGCTTCTGTCGGCGCAGTGAATTGCACTGGAATGTGGACGTAGGAAAGCCCGAGCGACTGAACCGTGCCGGGTTCGTCGGGTAGCGAGTAGCGCGGGTCGTCGTGCAGGGCCAGATTGATGACCGTCTTGTAGCCCGCTGCGGCAATGCTCTGAAACTGCGCAACGGTCGGTTGACCCGATGTGCCAAGCATGTCGTTCACGACCCGGTAGTTATGGATGCTCGATAGTTCGGACTTGGTCATAGGGTAAGTGGCTCATTGTCTGGTTCAGGGGCGCCGCGCAGCTTCGGCCGCATCCTCGACCACCCCCTGGGCGATCAGGTCGTCTATTTCGGCCTGGCTGAAGTCGTGCTCCAGCAGCAGTTCGCGCGTGTGCTGGCCCAGCAGCGGCGCGGGCAGCGTCACTTGCGCGGGCGTGGCGGAGAAATGGATGGGACACCCAATAGCGCGCGTCAACCCGGCCTGTGGATGCTGCAACTCCACCACCATGCCACGCGCCAATGTCTGCGGGTGGCTGAGAGCCTCACCCACGGTATGCACCGGACCGGCCGGAACGCCGGCCTGGTCGAATGCGCTCTGCCACTCAGCCCGTGAGCGTGTCCGCAACACGGCGTTCATGAGTTCCGCCAATTCGCCGCAATGCGCCATGCGCGCGGTGTTGCTGGCAAAGCGCGGATCGGCACGCCACTCGGGGTGGCCCAGCACATCAGCGATGCGTTCCCAGTTGGCCTGGTTCGCCCCGCCGATGTTGATCCAGCCGTCGCTGGCCTCAAACGCCTGGTACGGCGCCATCAGAATGTGGGCCGAGCCGCTCGGCACGGGCGAGCGCCCGGTGGCAAACCAGACGGCCGCATGCCAGTACAACTGCTGCAGCGCTGCGTCGCTGAGCGAGGTGTCAACGATTTGCCCTTGGCCGGTCTTCAGCTTGTGCACGTAGGCCGCGAGGATGCCCACGGCCGCCAGGATGCCGGCATTCATGTCCGACACCGCATTGCCGTTCTTGACCGGCGCCCGGCCCGGCTCGCCCGTGATCGACATCAACCCGGCAAAGCCTTGCGCGATCAGGTCGAAGCCGCCCTTATTGGCATAGGGGCCGCTACGCCCGTAGCCGCTGATGGCGCAGTAGATCAGCCCGGGGTTGGCCGCAGACAGCACGGCGTAGCCCAGGTTGAGTTTCTCCATCGTTCCACCGCGAAAGTTCTCGACCAGCACGTCGGCCTTCTCAACCATGCGCAGCAGCAGTGCGCGGCCCGGTTCGAGCTTCAAGTTGACCGCGAAGCCGCGCTTGTTGCGGTTCATCATCATGAACGGGGCCGAGACGCCATTGACGAGCGGGTCACGGTAGTCGCGCGCGTCGTCGCCGCCGGGCAGCTTCTCGACCTTGATGACATCGGCGCCCAGGTCGGCCAGCAGCATGCCGCAGGTCGGGCCGGCCATGATCTGAGTCAGTTCAAGCACGCGCAGGCCGGCCAGCGGGCCGCTGCGCGGCGCAGCGGAATTCATCAGTTTCCTTTCCAGACCGGGCTGCGCTTGGCGACAAAGGCGCTCACCCCTTCGCGGAAGTCGTTGCTGCCGTAGACGCGACGGATCAAGTCCTCAGCGTCGGGCAGGTTATGCACGGTGATGCGACGCAACCCCTCCTTGCTGACCGCCTGCGTCAGCGGCGCCAGCGCAGCCAGGTGTTCGCAGAGTCGAGCGGCCGCGGCGTCGAGTTCGGCTGGGGCACATGTTTCATGGAGAAATCCGCAGGCCAGCGCCTCTTCGGCGCCAAGCATCTCCGCCAGCAACAGCATGCGTTTGACGCGCTGCAGGCCAAAGGCTGCCGTCAATCGCGCCAGGTTGGCCACCGACAGGCAGTTGCCCAGCGTCCTGGCAATCGGCACGCCGAAGCGCGCCGTGGTGGTGGCGACGCGAAAGTCGCAGGCCGTGGCGATGGCCAGGCCCCCGCCCACGGCCCAGCCTTCGACCAGCGCCACGGTCGGCATCGGCAGGCCTTCAAGCAATGAAATGCAGGCGTCGATCTGGCGCTCGTAGGCCACACCGGCCTCGGCGTCAAAGCCCTTGAACTGCTCGATGTCCGTGCCGGCGACGAAGGCCTCGCCGCCGCTGCCACGAAAGCTGACGACTCGCACCTGGGGCTCGGACTGCAACTGCCGACAGATCGTCATCAACTGCTGGTACATAGCCCAGGTCATCGCATTGCGCGCCAGCGGGCGGTCGAACCGCACCGTGGCGACGCCGGCCTCAATACTCAGGTGCACCTGCCCGGGGTCGTGCATCTCAGCTACTGGCCGTGATCTTGGCATTTTGCTAACCGGCGATCCATGAGCTTTCTTCACGCCGCCCCGCCTCAAAGATCGAGCACCGAATCCAGCCCACGATGGACGCCAACGAGGGTGGAGACCTTCCGAATGGCGAGCAAAGCCCCATCGACATAGGGGCGTGCGGTGTTTCCCGCGTCATGCCGCATCGTCAGCCTTTGATCCGGCATTCCGAAGATGATCTCGGCGCCGATCACGTAGCCGGGCAGGCGAATCGAGTGAACCTGGGAGCCGGAAACGGTGGCGCCCCGGGTCTCGCGCGGGCCGACCATCCGCTCCAGCGGAATCGTAGGCTCAGGCTTGCGCACTTTCGACAAGCGAAAAGCAAGTTCGCGAACAGTTCCGCTGGGTGCGTCGACCTTGCCGTCGTGCGCGTAGTCGATGATCTCCCACTGCGGGATGAGTTTGGCGGCAGCTTCGGCAAACTTCTGCAGCAGCACGACAGTCAGCGCAAAGTTGCCGCAGGCAAGGACGCCAAGGCCCTGCTTGTGCGCCAGCACGTCGATCTCCGCAAAATCATTCTCGGTGAGACCCGAGGTTCCCACCACGACATGCGCGCCGTGTTCGAGCGCGGCCAGAATGTTGCTCTTGGCGCTGTCCGGCTTGGTGTACTCGACAAAGACGTCGCAGGGATGGGCCAGCGCCTCGGCCGCCGATGGGTAAATACGAGCGGTGAGGAGCGGTTCGCTCAGCACCTCGCCCAGCACAAGCCCGGCCTGCTTGCGCGCGACCGCCGCAACGAGCGTGAGGTCCGCGGTTTTCGCAATCCCCCGTGCAAGCTCGGATCCAGCCCAACCGGTTGCGCCTGCCAAACAAACTTTGACTGCCATCATGTCTCCTTTGGCGCATGTTAAGTCCGCCCGAGCACTACTTGCCGGCGCAGCAGTCCTCGACCCATGCCGCGTACGGCTCAAAGACGTGCTCCAGCGGCACGGCATGGATGGCAGGGAGTTCGTACTTGTGCAACTCGCGGATGGCGGCTTCGACCGCCTGGTACCGGGCCTCGGTGGTCTTGAACAGGATGCGGAACTCCGGCTCGTTCTGCACCGCGCCCTGCCACGAATAGAAACTCTCGATCGTGGAAATCTGGGCGCAGGCAACGAGCTTTCGCTCAACCAGAGCTCGGGCCATCGTTCGTGCATCCGCCTCGGTGGCGACGGTGGTGTAGACGGCGATGAGCTTCATGGCTGCCTGCACGCTCGATTTGTCATCCGTTTCGTCTTGCCGGCAAACTCTCCCACCCACATTGCGCGTCGCAGCCGAAGAACGGCCAAGTGCAGACTACGCGGTCTGCGACATGGTCAAACGTCGACAGTCACGCGCAAGAAGGTTGCGGGAATGGAGGTGGCGTCGTTGCGCGAGCTCTGGTTCTGGCTGTTGAACAGATCCTCCAGCTCCTTGACCAGATCGGCGGCTCGACCATTCTTTTCTGCGGCTTCAAACGCATTCATGGTCGGCCCGTAGAAATTTCTGAAGACAGCAACGAGACCGGAAGGCGCGTCGGGAAAATTGAAGGTGAACGTGTCTCGGGCGAAAGAAATCTTCGCTGCTGGAACCCCGGCACCCGCAAATCGCTCGATCACGTTGCTCTCGACCCCCCAGGTCATCGGGCTTACGAAGCCCTCCGGGGGTGGCGGCGTGTATGAACCACTGATTTTCAGAATCTGCGCGACCAAGGTCGGGTCATTGGGAATCCAGTTCCCCATGGTGATGCGACCTCCGGGCCGGGTCACCCGCACCATCTCCTTCGCCACGTCAAACGGCCTTGGCGCAAACATCGCGCCAAAGATAGTCACGACGCGGTCAAACGTTCGATCTTGCAGCCCGTCCAAATTGGACGCATCGCCCTCCTGAAACTTGCAGTTCGCGAGGCCCAGGTCCTTTGCGCGTCGGTTCCCGGCTTCGACAAGATTGCTTGCGATATCCACGCCCAGCACGTCAGCGCCAAGTTTCGCCGCAGGTATGGCCGTGGTTCCATCGCCGCATCCAAGATCCAGGACCTTCAGCCCTTTTGTGATCCCGAGTCCCGCGACGAGAGCCTCTCCGCTCTCTCTCATGCTCTGCGCGATGCGGGTAAAGTCGCCTTTTTCCCAAAGTGCCTTGTTAGGATTCATTCGAACGCTCCTTCTGCAGTGGTTGGTTGATGGGTGCTGTCACAAGTATTCTCGCCTGACGTGGCCACAGGCGCAAGCCGCTCGCGGCGCGTCGCCCCGGGCGCCGTTGCCTGGCGCCTCGCGCGTCAGAACTTGATCCCGAAAGCGCCGAGCAGCGTCAGCACGCCACCGACGAACAGCACGGCGAAGGTCGCGCTTGCTCCGACCAGGCGGCCGCGGCTGATGCCGGTCGATTTGCCGAGGCCGGCCGCATGGACAACCCGCGCGATAACAAGCACAACACCGAGCGCGCGCACGATCCAGAGACTGAATCCCGACTGCTGCACCGCATAGAGAAGAATCAGCGCCATCGGAACCTACTCAGCGCAATTCCCTTGCACGCGGATGCGCCGCAGCATCTCCTCGTTGCCGCCGTCGCCAACGTTGACCTTGAACTCGACCCGCCCCTGAACGACCCGGACCGAAAGGAAAAGCAGCAAGAGGCCGCAGAGCGCGGCGTAGAGAAAGACGGGCTGAGTCATGATGGATCTCCTCGTTCAGTGGTGTGAACGTAATTGAAGAAAACGATTCGCCAGCGCATGATTTTCGGAAATGGAGCAGCGATCGGACTTGGTTTCTGATGCGCCTTCGGAATCGTGCGCCCTCAGGATACTAGCGCTGTTGATGGCTGCCCCCGAGGCGGGCATTTTTCGACGTCAGGTCCGAAAAACGTCGGTGCTGAGGTAGCGCAGCCCGGAATCGACAATGATCGTTGCGACGGTCAGGTGCTTGCGCCAGCACTGTCTGGTTGCTCGCTTGCAATGAAACCCTGCTGAAAGACCGCGACACCGGGCGGTATCGACACCCACGGGCGCTTCGATTGGACCCATATATGCCTGTCCACAGTGAACCAGTCCTGATCGTCGAACGTGCCTGCGGCCATGGTTCGCATCCCGGGCCGTAACTCGGCGATGTGGGACACGGTCGTTCCGCACTTCGGGCAGAAGCTTATCCTGAGCCAGCGGCCGCTCACGTCCGAGCGATGCTCACACTCGGCAAGTTGCCCTTGGAGCATCTCGACAAACTGTTCCTGAAAGGACGCCATGACTGCGAAAGCGCTCGCAAGCCTTCGTTGGCAGAACTTGCGGTGGCATACCGTCCCAAATGCCGGTTTTCCGGACACCCGATAGCGCACCGCCCCGCAGGCACAGCCACCGTGATGAAATTCAGTCATTGTTGTCTCCAAGAGTGCCAGGACAGTTTTTGATGAATGCTAATCGGGATAGGAAGAAGCCTCACGGCCCCTCCCTCCCACACCACCGTGCGTACGGGTCACGTACACGGCGGTTCGGCAGATTGAGTCAACATGCATCAGCGCATTGTGCCGGATGGACACATTGAAACTGCGCATGACAACCGGGGCATCATTTCGGGCCGCGCCAACCACGCGTTCACCCCAGCCCACAGGCTCTCGCCCACAGGACTCGCCGGGTGCAGTCGCATCGTTCCTTGGCAAGTGATTCCCCCTCTCTTTCAATCCCCTCTCTTTCAATCCCCTTTCGGGGTACCGTTCGGGCCTTTGGAAAACCCTTTGTGGCTCAGCGCCTTGGCTGGTCCACTACGCCCTCTGCTGACTTCTGCCACGCGCTCAAGGTCGGTTTCCCGGCCTTCAGTCGTTGCCGCTTTCGCGTTGGCGACACAGGGCAGATCTCCCGTGGTAAGACACGAATCCTTCCTCGCATAGACGCCGGATTTACAAAATGCAGCCCATTTGCAGATGGAGGGCTTGGTGGTCACGTGCCCACTGGCCCCGGTTGCACTAGCCTTGCAGGCCGCTCCGGCGCGAGACGCGCCTGCCCTTCGCCAGTCACAAACAGTCCTCAGGACTGTTTGTGTACGGGCTCAGCCTCATATCCGGTTTTTGTTCATCGTCCCGGGATTTCGCCTTGGGCGGCCCGAAGCACCCCGCCTCGCGACGACGCACTTGCTCTTTGGCTAACCTTCGGCTCTGCGAATACCTGGTGTCAGGACTTTCACCTGACTGGACTCGTGCCATGCACGGCACACACGTCTGAATTAAGGGGCGCGCTTTAGCGCGTCCCTCTTGAATGATGGGTTAGCCCTGCGACAGACTTGCGAAGAAATGCAGACGACGCAGGACACAGGCCTGAGAACTGCGAGGTGGCCTGAATGGCAGGTGGAGCGCTGGAGCGATCTGCTGGCACAAAGCCAAGATGGGCAAAGAAGTCAGAGGCGGTTGTGGTTAGTAGAAACAGAACCTTGATGCCGCAACTAGCAGCATGGCGTTCGGCAAAGGCAACCAACTCTCCACCAAGACCGCGACCACGGTAAGCCTGAGCGACAGCGAGAGACCGGAGTAAACCGACCGAGCCAAAGATTTCGAGCCCAACTACTGCCGAGAGACTGGATTCGAAGCGCACGCCAAAAAATACGGGCGGCTGTGACAAAGAAATATCAGAGACAGGCAGGCCGCACTCGGCGAGAAGTGGGACGATTTCATTCAATTCCGATACTGACTCGATGTGCGCGACCATAGGGCTAACGAGGCTGTAAAAAAAGTCCCCGACATGGGCAACACAACGTTTTCAGGGGTCCCTTGACCCTTGCCGCGATCACGATCATCGAATGCAGCGCGTTCTGAGAGGTCAGTTCTTTCATTTTGGCGACTGGTCCTGATGCGAAGACATTTTTTTACAGCCTCAACGTAGAGCTAACCGGCGCTGCGCGGCTTTATCGCGCAGCGTCCAGCGACCGAAGGGAGCGAGGTTGAGCGCCATGTTGGGCGTCATTTTTCGGTGAGTGCGAGATTTGCCCCAAGGCCGGCAAAGGTTGCGGCGAAGCCACGACGAAGCCAAGTTTGGACTTGCGGTGATTCGATGACCGCTTCGCGGAACGCATGCGCGAGAAAACCATAGACCACGAACACGATGAACGTCATAACCATGAAAGTAGCGCTCAGCAAAAGAAGCTGGAAGAGTGGTTCAGTCGTGCCGGGCTGAACAAATTGCGGAAGGAAAGCCAGGAAGAAGATAGTCAGCTTCGGATTGAGGATATTGAGCAGGAACGCCTTTACGACAAGACCGGCGGCCGTGCTGCTGGAGGGACTCTCGTCAATGGCGAAGGCGGACTTGTCACGCCAAGTGGCATAGGCGACGTAGAACAAGTAGGCAACGCCAGCGTACTTTAGGGCCTGGAAAGCGAGTGCGCTGGTATGCATGACGGCGGCCAAACCAAGAACCGTAGCCATAAGATGAGGGACGATGCCTGCCGTGCACCCAAGTGCCGCGAACACGCTTGCCTTCCGGCCTTGGACGAGACCAGTGGATACGGTATAGATGACCCCCGTGCCTGGAATGAGCACCACAATGAGCGATGTGACGAGGAATTCAACGCTGAGCATTTGATGGATCTCCTGCGTAGTGTGGGTAGAGTGATTGTGACCCCCAATCGGGATAGGAAGAAGCCTCACGGCCCCTCCCTCCCACACCACCGGACATACGGGTCACGTATCCGGCGGTTCCTTGAAACTTCGTTGATCTCATGCTGCCCTGGCCGGTGCCAATTCGGGCAGCCCCATTTGACGAAACATTCTTGCGGGCAATGCCAGACTCAGTGCTGGCGTTTGACTCAGGCGCCATGGGCCATGCGCGCTCTTGCTTGTGTTCCAAGCCTCGCGCACGCTGACCCCGCGTTTCTTGAGTTCGCGGTAACCCGCGCTGCCCCATTGTTTCCATGCGTAGCATCGTAACCGCCGTCGCACCCATTTGTCGATTTCGCGCAGAGGGCTCAACACTTCGGCAATTCCGAAATAGGCTTTCCACCCCGTGAGGGCAGTCTTTAACTCTTGCACGATGTCGCTCAAACGGTGACCTCGTGTGCGACGGGTCAACTCGCGGATTTTGGCTTTGAGTTTCTCGATGGCCTGGTCGGCCACCTTGATCCTCGCACCATCGCGGCTGACGGTGAAGCCCAGAAACTTGCGGTTTCTGGGTCTGTCTACCGCGCTCTTGTTGGCGTTCACTGTGAGCCGCAGTGAATCACGCAGATAGCGCGTTACGTTTTGCATGAGCCGCTCGCCCGCGCGTTTGCTTTTGACGAAGATATTGCAGTCATCAGCGTAGCGGGCAAAGCGCTGGCCCCGGCGTTGTAGCGCCCAGTCCAGCTCGTCGAGCACCACGTTAGCCAAT
>JBCKPE010000036.1:0-19968 GCA_038901875.1 Burkholderiaceae bacterium | reverse complement strand
GGTCCGGGAGCTACCAATGCCTCGATCGGCGTGCACACGGCGTTCCAGGATTCGACCCCGATGGTGCTGTTCGTCGGCGACGTCGCCAGCGACACGCGCGACCGCGAGGTGTTTCAGGAGGTTGACTTCCTGACCTTCTTCGGACCCAGCACCAAAGGCATGGCCAAGCGCGTCGAGCGCATCGACGACGCCCGGCGCATTCCGGAATATGTGGCGCGCGCCTTTGCCACCGCGATGAACGGCCGGCCCGGCCCGGTCGTGCTGGTGCAGACCTGGAGCGACCCGGGTTCGCTGCGTCGCCTGCGCGAGATGCTGCTGGCTGCGAAACGACCGCTGGTGATTGCCGGCGGCAGCGGCTGGACGCCGCAGTCTGCGCAGGCGCTCGAGCGGTTCGCCCAGAACTGGCGCCTGCCGGTGACGAACGCGTTTCGCTTCCAGGACACGTTCGACAACTTTCATCCGCTGTACGCAGGGGATGTGGGGATCGGAATCAATCCGCGGCTCGCGGCCAGGGTGAAGGACGCTGATCTGATTTTGGCCATCGGTCCGCGGCTGGGCGAGATGACCACCAGTGGCTACACGCTGATCGAGGCGCCCCGTTCCAGGCAGACGCTGGTTCACATCCACGCCGGCGCCGAGGAACTGAACCGTGTCTATCAGGCCGATCTGGCGATCAACGCAACCATGAACGCGGCTGCGCAGTCGCTCGAAGTGTTGAGCGCGCCCTCCGAGGTGGCATGGGAGGAATGGACGCGGGCCTGCCATCAGGACTATCTGGCCAACATCGACGTCGCCAACGGCGGCATCAAGTTCCCGGGAACCGTTGATATGCCCGCCATCGTCAAGACGCTGCAACGGCATTTGCCGGCGGACACGGTGCTGACCAATGGCGCGGGCAACTTTGCCGGCTGGGTGAACCGCTTCTTCCAGCACCACGGCCTGGCCAAGGGACTGAAGACTCAGGTTTCGCCGACGGTCGGAGCCATGGGCGTGGGAGTACCGGCCGGCATTGCGGCTGCCATCACCACCGGCCGCACCGTTTTCACGATGGCCGGCGATGGCGACTTCCTGATGAATGGGCAGGAGCTGGCGACCGCGGTGCAGTACGGCGCCAAGACCATCATCCTGCTGCTCAACAACGGCATGTACGGCACCATCCGCATGCACCAGGAACGCGACTACCCGCGCCATGTGGCCGGGTCCGAGCTGCGCAACCCCGACTTCGCCGCGCTGGCCCGCGCCTATGGCTACGCCGGAGTGCGCATCACCCGCACCGAGGAGTTCGAACCCGAACTGCTGGCTGCAATGGCGCGGACCGAGGGCACGCTGATCGAGCTGATGCTGGACCCCGATGTGATCACCACGCGCGGCACTTTGAGTGCGATCACCGAGGCGGCGCTACGGAAGAAGTAGCGTTTCGCCGGTGTCGCCTGATTCTTCGCAGGAAGTTGGCTGCACTTGCCAGGCCCGGGATGTTGGCTGTTGACGCCGACCGAGTATTCAAGATTTGATTGACCGCTGCACTACCAACATTCGCTCGAACGGGCGGCAAATCCCCGCAAGTGGCTTTGCCGAAATAAGCATTGAATAAATGTAAGTATTTATACATGTAATTGATATAATTTTTAGGACATGAAACGTGTGCTCCCGCCTCAGCAGCAGCAAGCGCTGCGAAGCATCCTGCAAACGGCAACCCTTGCGGCGCTGATGGACTCGCGGCGTTGGGAGCCTGGAGACCTTGCGTTTCAAGGCGGCACTTGCATGCACCTTGCCCATGGTTCTGCCCGATTCAGTGAAGACCTGGACTTCATGGTGCGGGGCGGGCTGTCGCTGCATGGCTTATCCAAGGAAATGCAGAGAAAGCTGCGCCTGCCCGCTGACGTGCCAGCGGACATGGGTGTTACGGTCACGGTTGGTAAAGACGCGCGCAACCCTCACACTTTCTGCGTCACGCTGAGCGGGCCCGCGGTGCTGGGTAGCGTTCGCGTCAAGATCGAGCTGTGGCAAACGCAGGCGGCGCTGCTGCAATCCTTGCAGGTCAGGGTCGCCACCGTCACTTCGCCGTCGGGGCAGGCTTTTGTGCCCACGCTGACATTGGCCGAGATTCTTGCGGACAAGGTTTATGCATTGGGCGCGCGCGCGCGCATCAAGCCGCGTGATCTGTTTGACCTGTGGTGGCTGTCTGAACAGGAAACGCCGCGCCTCACCGCCAATGCCTTGCGCACGCGTTTGCTGATCTATCCTGCCCACAGTGGCGAGCTGTTGGATACCAAAGCTGCGTGGCTCGCCAACGCGGCGCTGCGGCTGCAAGACCTGCAGGCGCCGCACGCAGCCCAAGCGATTGCAAGCGACTTGAAACGTTGGTTGCCGTCTTCATGGCCGATGGACGAAGCGGCAGCGGCGCGCATGGTGCAACTGGTCATCACGCAATTGGCGGGGGGCGTCGCATTGATGCAGGGCGTCGCCGGGTGAATGAATTGGCCATGCCTGAGCGCAGCTACACCTCCGCCATCGACAGGCTTGCTTCCTTGCCCGAGGTATTCACCGGTGGTGACTTGACTGTTCTGTTTGGCTGGAAGTCTGGCATCGCATCGACCTACCTGGCCAATTGGCGCCGCTTGGGCCTGGTCAAGTCCCTGGGCGGGCGTTGCGACGTGCACATGAACCTGGTGCATAACCGCCAGGTGAACCCGGAGCTCGCCTTGCGCCGCGCCTATCCCCAAGCAACCAAGCTGGGCCTGGATGTGTTGCGTGAAGCGGGTTGGACGACACAGATTCCGACGCGGATTGAAGTTGCGGTGCCAGCATCCAGCGCGCGGGTTGCCCTGGATGGGTTTGAACTCGCCCCGCGCAGCGCCAAGTGGTTTGCGCGGGTGGCACCAGGAATTGAGCGGGTACGGCAGGGGGTGGACCGCCTGCGGCCCGCGTGGGCGCTGGCGGACATGGCGACCCGAGCGCAAGACGCGCGCGTGCGCAACGCCTGGCTGCTGGACCCCGAAGACCTTGACTTGGGCGCGTTACGCAACGATGCAGACACCTTGCAGGCCCTTGCTGCGTTCGGGCTACCAGCCCGCTGCGCCGATGCGGCAGGGTATTCCGAGTTGTATGACAAGTTTCGGGCCAGGCGCGACAAAACAGGCCTGCGTTGACTGGCGGTGGAACTGAAAGTCCTTGGGCAACCGCAGCGCCTGCGAATTGCCGGACTGGAAAACGGTCGTGGTTCTCATGCGAAGCCTCCCTGCTGTCTATGACACGTTGAGGCAGCCGGACCCAGCTCATTCGCACCGGCCGACGGTGCGCGCAGCCTGGCTCGGTCGCTCGAGGTCTTGAGCGCGCCTTCGGACGTCGCATGGGAGGAATGGACGCGGGCTTGCCATCAGGACTATCTGGCCAACATCGACGTCGCCAATGGCGGCATCCGCTTTCCCGGCACGGTGGACATGCCCGCCATTGTGAAGACGGTGTGCCCGCTGGCGTGGCCGCCGCCATCACGACCGGGCGCACCGTATTCACAATGGCCGGCTCCGAGCTGCGCAACCCCGACTTCGCCGCGCTGGCCCGCGCCTATGGCTACACCGGAGTCCGGATCACCCACACGGAACAGTTCGAGCCCGAACTGCTGGCCGCAATGGCGCGGGCTGAAGGAACTCTCATCGAGTTGATACTGGACCCTGATGTAATCACGACAAGCGGCACGCTGTCGGCGATCACCGAGGCGGCGTTGCGGTGGAGGTAGGGTTACGGGAACCGGTAACCGGTAACCGGTACAGCACAAACGGTCGCGGTCGCAGCGGCCACTTTCAGTCTTGACGCAGATGAGAGTACGAAGGGTGTGTTCGCGCGGGAGGGGTACTCGCCTGCCCTGCTCAAGATCGGTGGGCGTTGTCGGAATCATCAGCGCCGGGCGTTGCGCGCGAGGTAGTCGGAGCTGCACCTGCGCCCACCGCCACCGTCACCGGCATGGCCACGACGTTGAATGCATGAGCGCAACGCTGGTGAAACACTCGGGCTACGCCAGGCAGACAATTTGGTTCAGCCGTTCACAGACTTGCGCGAACGTCGCGTCAGGCATCGTTCCCAGCGGATGGGGCTTGGCCTTGCGCAGCCGCCAATCGAACGACTTGGGCTGGTGGCAAAGCACGTAGCTTGCCTTGCCTTTGCTGCGCCCACGTGCCACACCGACGGCCACGGCAAAAGGGTTGTCGGCGTTGTAGGCAGCAGTGGTCATCGGCAAGCCGATCACAAGCGCGGTTTTTTCATTGAAGATCTGTGGTGAGAGTACCAGGAAGGGATGCCGGTCACGCATTTCGCTGCCGACCTGTGGGTTGCAATCGATCCAGATGATGTCCCGACGGTTCGGCGCCCAGCGCGTTGGCGCCATTCTGCCTACCACTTTTCGGCGCCCACAAGGGCCGTGGCCATGGCTTCACCGCCATGCCGCGACGGATCGAACAAAGCGAGACGCTGTTCCAGCGTCAGCGGCTGCGGTGCATCGGGAGTGATCACGACGCGGCCGTCTTCGACGACCACGCGCACGCGTTGGTCGGCATGCAGGTTGGCTGCCTTGGCGACGGTCGCAGGCAGGCGAACACCGAGGCTGTTGCCCCAGCGTTTGATATCCAAGACAGCCATCGACATGTTGAGACTCACTCGGTTGGGTGACGTATAAACATAGTTTAAACGTCGAACGGGCGCGCGTCAACGGGGCGCGTTCTGCTGACAGGCCCAAAACCGGATTCGCCGGCACGGCCAGGCTGGGCCGAGCCGGCGCTCAGGCCGCCCGAACCGGGATGTTCTTGAACGCTCCGCTGGCGATTCTTTTCTGCCACTCGGCCGGGCCGGTTTCATGCACGCTGCTGCCGGTCGAATCGACCGCCACGGTCACCGGCATGTGCAGAACGTCGAACTCGTAGATCGCTTCCATGCCGAGGTCGGCGAAGCCCACCACGCGGGCCTGCTTGATGGCCTTGCTCACCAGGTAGGCGGCGCCGCCGACAGCGATCAGGTAGGCGCTTTTGTGCTTCCGGATGGCCTCGATCGCGAGTGGGCCGCGCTCGGCCTTGCCGATCATTGCAAGCAGGCTGGCGTCGGAGAGCATCATTTCGGTGAACTTGTCCATGCGGGTTGAAGTGGTCGGGCCGGCCGGGCCCACCGCCTCGTCGCGCACCGGATCGACCGGGCCGACGTAATAGATCACGCGGTTGGTAAAGTCCACCGGCAGCTTTTTACCCCGCGCCAGCATGTCCTGGATGCGCTTGTGCGCCGCGTCGCGTCCGGTCAGCATCTTGCCGCTCAGCAGCAGGGTTTCGCCGGGCTTCCATGAGGCGACTTCAGCCTTGGTCAAGGTGTTGAGGTTGACGGCTCTGCTCTTCTTGTGGTCCGGTGCCCAGTGCACGTCGGGCCAGAGGTCCAGGCTGGGCGGGTCCAGGTAGGCCGGTCCCGAACCATCAAGAACGAAATGCGCGTGCCGTGTCGCCGCACAGTTGGGAATCATGCCCACGGGTTTGCTGGTCGCATGGGTCGGGTACGTCTTGATCTTGACGTCGAGCACCGTGGTCAGGCCGCCCAGTCCCTGCGCGCCGATGCCCAGCGCGTTCACCTTTTCGTAAATCTCCAGGCGCAGTTCCTCGACCTGGCTGAGCTTGTCGCCCCGGCTGGCCCTGTGCTGCAGCTCGAACATGTCGAGGTCTTCCATCAGGCTCTGCTTGGCCATCAGAACCGCTTTCTCAGCCGTTCCGCCGACGCCGATGCCCAGCATGCCGGGCGGGCACCAGCCCGCGCCCATGGTCGGCACCGTTTCCAGCACCCAGTCGACCAGCGAGTCGCTCGGGTCGAGCATGACCAGCTTGCTCTTGTTTTCGCTGCCACCGCCCTTGGCCGCCACCGTCACGTCGATCCTGTTGCCCGGCACCAGTTCGGTGACGATCACCGCAGGCGTGTTGTCCCTGGTGTTCCGGCGCGCGAACAGGGGGTCAGCGACGATGCTGGCGCGCAGCTTGTTGTCCGGCAATTGGTAGCCGCGGCGCACCCCCTCGTTGACGGCGTCCTCGAAGCTGCCGCCAAACCCCTGCAGCCGCACCTCCATGCCGACCTTGACGAAGACGTTGACGATGCCGGTGTCCTGGCAGATCGGCCGGTGCCCCTCGGCACTCATGCGCGAATTGGTCAGGATCTGCGCGATCGCGTCCTTCGCGGCCGGGCTCTGCTCGCGCTCCCAGGCGCGCGCCAGGTGGCTGATGAAGTCGGCCGAATGGTAGTAGCTGATGAATTGCAGCGCGGCGGCGATCGATTCGATCAGGTCGTCCTGCTTGATGCTGGTGGTCATGATGCTTTGGGATGGGTGGGCCGGGGTACACAAGCCCGAGAAACTCTGTTACGGTGCGTGTCGAGCCAGCATTTTGACAGCTGACTCCAACGCAACATGAAGACCCGGATTGAACACGATACCTTTGGGCCGATCGAGGTGCCGGCGCAGCGGCTTTGGGGCGCCCAGACGCAGCGCTCCTTGCAAAATTTCAATATTTCCGGCGAGCGGCAGCCGAAAGAACTGATTCGTGCCCTGGCGCAGGTCAAGCGCTCCGCGGCTGTGGTGAACCACAGACTTGGCTTGCTCGATGAGCGCAAGGCGGCGGCCATCAAAGCGGCCGCCGACGAGGTGCTGGCGGGCCAGCACGACGAGGAATTTCCGCTGGTCGTGTGGCAGACTGGCTCCGGCACCCAGACCAACATGAACGTCAACGAGGTGCTGGCGAATCGTGCCAGCGAGCTGCTCGGTGGACCGCGCGGGGAAGGGCGTCTGGTGCACCCGAATGACGACGTCAACAAGAGCCAATCGTCCAATGATGTGTTCCCGACGGCGATGAACCTGGCCGCGGTTGACGCCATCGTGAATCGGCTGCTGCCCTCGCTCATGAAGCTCACCTCCACCCTGGTGGGCAAGGCTGCGGAATTCAAGAGCATCGTGAAGATCGGCCGCACCCATTTGCAAGATGCGACTCCGATCACGCTGGGCCAGGAATTCTCGGGCTACGTGGCGCAGCTCGAACAGGCAGTTCGCCACGTTCAAGGCAGCCTGCCGCATCTGTGTGAGCTGGCGCTGGGCGGCACGGCGGTGGGAACCGGGCTGAACGCGCCAGCGGGCTACGCAGAGAAGGTCGCCGCCGAACTGGCGCGACTGACCGGGCTGCCTCTTGTCACTGCGCCGAACAAGTTCGAGGCGATGGCCGCCGCCGACGCCCTGGTGCACGGGCATGGCGCGCTGAAGTCGCTGGCGGCGAGCCTGATGAAGATCGCCAACGACGTGCGCTGGCTCGCCAGCGGCCCGCGCAGCGGCATCGGCGAGATCAGTATTCCCGAGAACGAACCCGGGTCGTCCATCATGCCGGGCAAGGTCAACCCGACCCAGAGCGAGGCCGTGACCATGTTGTGCTGCCAGGTGTTTGGCAACGATGTCGCGATCAATTTTGGCGGCGCCTCAGGCAACTTCGAGTTGAACGTGTTTCGTCCCATGATCGCGCACAACTTCCTGCAAAGCGTGCGGCTGCTGGCCGATGGCATGGCCAGTTTCAACGAGCACTGCGCGCTTGGGATCGAGCCGAATCGCGAACGCATCGCCGAGTTGGTCGCGCGCTCGCTGATGCTGGTCACTGCGCTGAACCCCCATATCGGCTACGACAAGGCTGCGCAGATTGCCAAGAAGGCGCACCAGGAGGGCACCAGCCTGCGCGAAGCTGCGCTGGCAACTGGCTATGTGACAGCCGAGCAGTTCGACCAGTGGGTGCGGCCCGAGCGCATGGTTTAGGCCGGCGTTCGGCAATACCGGACATGATCTTGTCCGTGTAGGCGATGGCCATCGCGGACAGCAGGAAGGCGATGTGGATCGCCGTCTGGGCGATCAGCACGCGGTCCGAGTAGTTGTCGGCGTTGATGAAGGTCTTGAGCAGGTGGATTGAGGAAATTCCGATGATGGCCGTCGCCAGCTTCACCTTCAGTACCGAGGCGTTGACGTGGCTCAACCATTCCGGCTGGTCCGGATGGTCCTGCAGGTTCATCCGGCTGATGAAGGTCTCGTAGCCGCCCACGATCACCATGTATGGGTTCGGCGTTCATGGTGAGGGCGGCGAGCAAAGATGGAAGGGCGTCATTGTAGGAGCCGGGTTGGCGCCGGTGTTTGGCAGAATGTCAGCCAGCAGTTCATTCAGGAGGAGCAAATCATGAGCGTCCACTTGTCCCCGATCGAGTCCATCCTGGTCGAGAACCGGGTTTTTCCGCCGGCACCTGCGGTGGTGGCCGCTGCGCGCATTTCGGGCATGGACCAATACCTGGCGCTGTGCCGGGAAGCGGAAACCGACTTTGAAGGATTCTGGTCGCGCCTGGCGCGTGAAAACCTGGTCTGGAACAAACCGTTTACGCGCACGCTGGACGAATCGAATGCGCCGTTCTACCGCTGGTTCGACGACGGCGAGCTCAACGCCTCGGCCAACTGCCTGGACAGGCACATGGGCACGGCGGTGGAGCACAAGACCGCCATCATCTTCGAGGCCGACGACGGCGCGGTGACACGGGTAAGCTACCGCGAACTGCTGACCAAGGTTTCGCGCTTTGCCAACGCGCTAAGGTCGCGTGGCATCCAACGCGGCGACCGGGTGCTGATCTACATGCCGATGACGATCGAAGGCGTGGTCGCGATGCAGGCCTGCGCGCGCATCGGGGCCACCCACAGCGTGGTGTTCGGCGGGTTTTCCGCGAAGGCGCTGCAGGAGCGCATCATCGACGCCGGCGCGGTGGCCGTCATCACCGCCAATTTCCAGCGGCGCGGTGGCAAGGAGTTGCCGCTGAAGGCGATCGTCGATGAAGGCCTGGCGCTGGGCGGTTGCGACTCCATCAAGACCGTGCTTGTGCTCGAGCGCACCAGCACGCCCTGCAACATGGTTGCCGGGCGTGACATCACCTTTGCCCAGGCGCTGGCCGGCCAGGCTGACGAATGTCCTGCTGTTCCGGTGGGCGCCGAGCATCCGCTGTTCATCCTGTACACCTCGGGCTCCACCGGCAAGCCCAAGGGGGTGCAGCATTCGACCGGTGGCTACCTGCTTTGGGCCAAGCTGACGATGGATTGGGTTTTCGACATCCGACCCAGCGACGTGTTCTGGTGCACCGCCGACATCGGCTGGATCACCGGCCACAGCTATGTGGCTTACGGGCCGCTGGCGGCCGGCGCGACCCAGGTCATCTTCGAGGGAATTCCGACCTGGCCCGATGCCGGCCGCTTCTGGCAAACGATTGAGAAGCACAGGGTCAGCGTCTTCTACACGGCGCCGACCGCGATACGCTCGCTAATCAAGGCCGCCGAGGGCGACGCCAAGGTGCATCCGGCACGGTCTGACCTGTCGAGCCTGCGCATCCTTGGCACGGTCGGCGAGCCGATCAACCCCGCGGCCTGGATCTGGTACCACAAGCATGTCGGCGGCGAGCGCTGTCCTATCGTCGACACCTTCTGGCAAACTGAAACCGGCGGCCATGTGATCTCGCCGCTGCCCGGCGCGACGCCGCTGGTGCCCGGCAGTTGCACGCTGCCGCTGCCCGGCATCATGGTGGGGATCGTGGACGAAGCTGGGAATGACATCCCCAACGGCTCGGGCGGCATGCTGGTCATCAAGCGTCCCTGGCCATCGATGATTCGCACCATCTGGGGCGACCCGGAGCGCTTCAAGAAAAGTTACTTCCCGGCTGAGATGGGAGGGCATCTGTACCTGGCAGGGGACGGCGCTGTGCGCAGCATCGACCGCGGCTACTTCCGCATCACCGGGCGCATCGACGACGTGCTGAATGTGTCGGGGCATCGGCTCGGCACGATGGAAATCGAATCGGCGCTGGTCGCCAAGTCGGACCTGGTGGCCGAGGCCGCGGTGGTCGGACGGCCCGACGACATCACCGGCGAAGCGATCTGCGCCTTTGTCGTGCTCAAGCGGTCCCGGCCGACCGGCGACGAGGCCAGGCAAATAGCCAACGAACTGCGCAACTGGGTGGCCAAGGAGATCGGCCCGATCGCGAAGCCGAAGGACATCCGATTTGGTGACAACCTGCCCAAGACCCGCTCCGGCAAGATCATGCGCCGCCTGTTGCGCAGCATCGCCAAGGGCGAAGCCATCACGCAGGACGTCAGTACGCTGGAGAATCCGGCCATATTGGAGCAACTTGCTGAGCCAACTTGCTGAGCGACTCCGAGCATAAAAAATGAAAAAACCCGCCGTTTCGTGGCGGGCTGTTCGGGCAGGGGTGCCGTACTTACTTGAGCGTCAGGATCCAGCTGGCCAGCTTCTTGGCTTCGGCGTCCGTCACCTGCGGATTCGCCGGCATCGGGACCGGGCCCCAGACGCCGGAGCCGCCCTTGGTCACCTTCAGCGCCAACTTGTCGACCGCGTCCTTTTGGCCTGCGTACTTGCCGGAGATTTCCTTGTAGGCGGGGCCCACCAGCTTCTTGTCCACGGCATGGCAGGCCATGCAGTTCTTGGCCGTGGCAAGTGCTAGGTCGGCGTGGACCGGTGCACTCACCACCACAGCGGTAACGAGGGCAAACAGTGCATTCTTCATTGGTGTCCTTCAGCGTAGTTGGGTTACAGTGACCCAACGCAATTGTAGTTGCCGGGGTTGACGCCAGACTCGCGTTACGAATTGTTTCAACCAGGAGTAGCTGATGTATTTTCTGATCTTGGGCATTGCCCTGCTGGCCATGAAGTACCTTGAAATAGGTCCGGTCGCGGGTTGGGACTGGTGGTATGTCCTGGCGCCATTTGCTCTCGCTGCGGCCTGGTGGATTTTTGCCGACTGGTCGGGCTACACGCGGCGCAGGCAGGAAGAGAAGATGGAACAACGCAAGGTGGACCGGATCAACCGCAGCAAGAAGGCGATGGGCATGAAGCCGACCGAGCGCAAATAGCAAACCCACGCCCCGCGGCTCATCCTGCAAGACCACGCCGCGCACGGTGTGATGCTTGCAACACCCCCCTAGTAATTGTCCAGAACAGCGCCCTTGCTGGCGCTGGAGGCGTTGAAGGCGAACTTGGCCTGCACTCCGCGCGTGTAGCGTGGCGCCGGAGCAACCCAGCCGTGACGCCGTTGCGCAATCACTTCATCGCTGACATCGAGTTGCAGCAGCAGCTTGCGGGAATCGATAGTGATGCTGTCGCCTTCTCGAATGAACGCAATCAGGCCTCCAACGGCAGCCTCCGGCGCCACATGGCCGACCACCATGCCCCAGGTGCCACCGGAAAACCGCCCGTCGGTGATCAGGCCGACGCTCTCGCCGAGGCCTGCGCCGATCAGCGCGCTGGTGGGCGCCAGCATCTCCGGCATGCCGGGGCCACCCTTCGGTCCAAGATAGCGCAGCACCATCACATCACCAGGGATGATCTTGCCGTCCAGGATCGCTTTCAGTGCCGACTGCTCGTCCTCGAAGACCCGGGCCGGGCCGGTCATCACCGGTTTTTTCAGGCCGGTGATCTTGGCCACCGCGCCTTCGGGCGACAGATTGCCCTTCAGGATCGCCAGATGTCCCTGGGCATAGATCGGCTTGTCGATGGGCCGGATCACGTCCTGGTCGGCCCGGGGTTGGTCCGGCAGGTCCTGCAGCACCTGCGCGATCGTCTCCCCGGTGATGGTCAGGCAGTCGCCGTGCAGCAGGCCTGCGTTCAGCAGGATCTTCATCACTTGCGGGATGCCGCCGGCGCGATGCAGGTCCACCGCGAGGTACTTGCCGCTGGGCTTGAGATTGCAAAGTACCGGCGTCTTCTTGCGCACGCGCTCGAAATCGTCAATCGTCCACTCGACATCGGCGGCGTGCGCGATGGCCAGAAAGTGCAGCACGGCATTGCTTGAGCCGCCGATTGCCATGATGACCGCCACCGCGTTCTCGATCGCCTTCCTGGTCACGATGTCGCGCGGCTTGATGCCTTTCCTGATGGCCTGGACCAGCACCTTCGCCGACTCGCGGGCCGACGTCACCTTTTCCTCATGCGGGTTCGCCATGGTCGAGGAGTAGGGCAGCGAAATGCCCAGCGCCTCGAACGCGCTGGACATGGTGTTGGCGGTGTACATGCCGCCGCAGGATCCGGTGCCGGGAACGGCGCGCATCTCGATTTCGCGCAGATCTGCGTCGCTCATGGTGCCGGCCGCGTTCTGGCCGACGGCCTCGAAAACGCTGACGATGCTGAGGTCCTGGCCCTGGTACCTGCCGGGCAGGATGGTGCCGCCGTAGACGTAGATCGCCGGCACGTTGGCGCGCAGTATGCCCATCAGTCCGCCCGGCATGTTCTTGTCGCAGCCTCCCACCACCAGCACGCCGTCCATCCATTGCCCCTGCACGCAGGTCTCGATGCAGTCGGCGATGACTTCGCGGCTGACCAGCGAATACTTCATGCCCTCGGTGCCCATCGCCATGCCGTCGGAGATGGTCGGCGTGCCGAAGGTCTGCGCATTGCCTCCGGCCTCGATGATGCCCGCGACCGCAGCATCGGCGAGTTTCTGCAGGCCGCTGTTGCAAGGGGTGATGGTGCTGTGACCGTTCGCGACACCGACCATGGGCTTGCTGAAATCGCTCTCCTGGTAGCCCATCGCGTAATACATGGAGCGGTTCGGCGCGCGCGACTTGCCCTCGGTGATGTTGGAGCTGCGAAGTCGAAGCTGAACAGTTTTCGTGTCGGCCATGAAACCTTCTCTTTGATGCCGGGAAAAAGAGAATTCTAGGCGCTGCGCTGCGACAGACCCGGCGCTGGTAGCATGGGCGTCCGATGCTGATGCACCCGCAAATCGATCCGGTCGCCCTGCAGTTGGGGCCGCTGGCCATCCATTGGTACGGCCTGACCTACCTGGCGGCGTTCGGACTTTTCATGCTGCTCGCCACGCTGCGACTGCGGCACGAGCCTTATTCGATGTCGATCGGGCCTCACCCCTGGCGCCGCGCTGACGTGGAAGACCTGCTTTTTCTTGGCGTCCTTGGCGTGGTGGCGGGTGGACGCATCGGCTACTGCCTGTTTTACAAGCTCGACTATTACCTGAGTCATCCGCTTGAGATTTTTTACATCTGGCAGGGCGGCATGAGTTTTCATGGCGGCTTGCTCGGCGTGCTGCTGGCCATGCTCTGGTTCGCCCGCAGCCGGCATCGCCCCTGGCTTGAGGTGATGGATTTCATCGCGCCCTGTGTTCCCGCCGGTCTTGCCGCCGGGCGGGTCGGCAATTTCATCAACGGCGAGCTGTGGGGCCGGGTCGCCGATCCCTCTTTGCCCTGGGCCATGATGTTTCGCGGCGCCGGCGATTTGCCACGCCATCCCTCGCAGGTCTACCAGTTCCTGTTGGAAGGGCTGTTGCTGTTTGTGCTGCTCTGGCTGTACGCGCGCAGGCCACGCCGCACCGGCCAGGTCAGTGGCGCCTTCCTGCTTGGCTATGGCGTGTTTCGCTTCATTGCCGAGTTCTTCAGGGAGCCCGACGCCCACCTGGGTCTGCTGTCGCTGGGCATGAGCATGGGCCAGTGGCTCAGTCTGCCCATGGTGCTCGCCGGCGCCGCGCTGTGGCTCTGGGCCGCGCGCCAGCCGCTCGCGCCGGCAACCGGGTCGAGGTGACGCGGCGTCTGTGAAAATCTTGCATTGATCGGAGCATCGCATGACCTACAACCCAAATCGTAGAACCATGTTGCGCACGGCCCTGGCCGGCAGCATTGTGATTCCATTCGCCTCGCATTCCCAGTCCGGCTGGCCGGCCAAACCGGTGAACCTGATCGTCCCGTTTCCGGCCGGCGGCGGCACCGACGCCTTCGCCCGGCCGATGTCGGCGCAGTTCGCGCGGCTGACCGGCAAGTCGCTGGTCATCGACAACAAGGGTGGCGCCGGCGGCACGGTGGGGGCCAGTATTGCGGCACGCGCTACTGCTGACGGCTACACGCTGTTCATGGGTGCCGTGCATCACACCATCGCGCCCAGCATGTATCCCAAGCTCGATTACGACATCGAGAAGGATCTGGTGCCCTTGATCCTGGTGGCGAGCGTGCCGCAGGTGGTGGTGGTGAATCCGAAGAACGTGACCGCGACGGACATGAAATCGTTCCTGGACATGGCGCGCAAGAATCCGGGCAAGCTCAATTACGGCTCGGCCGGCACCGGGACCTCGCATCACCTCGCCGGCGAACTGTTCAAGTTACAGACCAAGACCTTCATTACGCACATCCCGTACACCGGCGCCGGCCCGGCGCTGCGCGACCTGGTCGGCGGCCAGGTCGACATCATGTTCGATGGACTCGGTTCCTCCGCGGCGCACATCAAGGCTGGGCGCATCAAAGCCTTGATGGTGGCCGGCGACAAGCGCAGTCCGGCGTTTCCCGACGTGCCAAGCGCTGCCGAAGTGGGCCTGCCCGATTACAAGGTGACCACCTGGTACGGCATCTGGGCGCCAAGGGGCACACCGGCCGACGCTCAAGCCTACGCCATCGAAGAGATTCGCAAAGCCTGCAGCACCGACGAGGCCAAGGCTATCTGGGCCAGCCAGGGCGCCGATTTCACCAATCTGACCGGAGCACAGTTCGGCGCCTTCATCAACTCGGAAATCAAGAAATGGGCGCTGGTGGTCAAGGCCTCGGGCGCCAAGCTGGACTGATCCGGGCCGGCATCACGCAGGCTCTAGCCCAGTACGCCATGGAGCAGGCCGGCGTCAACGACAACCTTTTTGCCGCGCTGCGTGCCTCGTTTCCGGACGACCTGGACCAGGTCGCCGTCGAAACAGCCGGCGCTGACCGCCCGAGCCTGCAATACAGCTGGCGCGACCTGGAGCGCGCCAGCGCGATGCTGGCCAACCTGCTTGCATCGCTGGAGTTGCCCGAGGGGGCGCGAATCGCGGTACAGGTGGACAAATCGGTCGAGGCCATGCTGCTGTATCTGGCCACGCTGCGCGCGGGCTATGTCTACCTGCCGCTGAACCCCGCTTATCAAAGCGCCGAGATCGAGCACTTCATTCGCGACGCCGAACCAGCGGTTGTTGTTTGTTCCAGCCGCAGCTTCGGCTGGATCAGCAAGGCTGCATTCCGGGCCGGTACGCGCCATGTGTTCACCTTGAATGACGACCGAAGCGGCAGCCTGTTGCAGCGCTCCGCGCATTGCAGCGACCAGCACGCAGTCGCGCAGCGGCGGCCTGGCGACCTGGCCGCGATCCTCTACACCAGCGGAACCACCGGACGCAGCAAGGGGGCCATGCTGACTCACGGCAACCTGTTGGCGAACGCGCTGGTCCTGAAGGACTACTGGGGCTGGGCGCCTGGCGACGTGCTGATGCACGTGCTGCCGATCTTTCATGTCCATGGGCTGTTCGTGGCGATTCACGGGGCCCTTCTGAACGGCAGCCGGATGATCTGGCTGTCAAGGTTTGACCCGAAACTGGTGTTGCGCAAGTTGCCGGAAGCGACCCTGTTCATGGGCGTGCCCACGCTCTATGTGCGCCTGCTGGCAGAACCGGGCCTGGACCGCGCGGCGGCACGCAACATGCGGCTGTTCATTGTCGGCTCGGCCCCGTTGTTGATCGAGACCTTCAACGACTGGCGTGAACGTACCGGTCACGCCATCCTGGAGCGCTACGGCATGAGCGAGACGCTCATGCTGACCTCGAACCCTTACCGGGCTGACCCGCGTTTTCCCGACAGCCACGCCGCGACACGCGGCGTGGCCCAGGATGAACGACGCGGTGGCACTGTGGGTTTCCCGCTGCCCGGCGTCAGTCTGCGGGTCTGTGGTGCCAGCGGCAGGGCATTGGGTCCGGAGGAAATCGGCGACATTCAGGTCAGGGGGCCGAATGTGTTCAGTGGCTACTGGCGCATGCCGGAAATAAGCGCCGAAGAATTCACGCCCGACGGATTCTTCCGGACCGGCGACGTCGGCAAGATCGACCAGCGCGGCTACGTGAGCATCGTCGGGCGCAGCAAGGATTTGATCATCAGCGGCGGTTACAACGTGTATCCGGCAGAGATCGAGGGCTGCATCAACGAGCTGTCTGGTGTCGCCGAGAGCGCGCTGGTTGGCGTGCCGCATCCCGACTTCGGCGAGGTCGGTGTCGCCGTCGTCATCGCCAAGTCCGGGTCATCTGCCGCGTCTGACGCAGCGCTAGACGGCGAGGCCATCATCGTCAAACTGAAATCGCGGCTGGCCAACTTCAAGATTCCGAAACGCTGCTTCGTCGTCGACGAGCTGCCGCGCAACAGCATGGGCAAGGTACAAAAGAATCTGCTGCGCGAGCAGTACAAAGGGTTGTTCAGCACGTAACTTGGTTTCGGAGATGCTCACGGGCTTGGTTGGCAAGGCCGGCGGCCCTGCTTGATACTGGTTATATATCCAGTTATCATGGTGCTTGCGATGACAGCCACCTACCCAAGTCAGCAGGTCGCAGCAGGCTGTTCTCTCGATCACGACGACGCGGGCGAAAGCTTTGGCCATTTCGCGTCGATACCGATCCACGCCATCAGGGGCAGGGGCGCTGCAACGCGCCTTGCGCATCGATTCGAGATCGACACGAGGCAAGCGTTCGACGACGGCTGGGGCAACCTGGACGAACAGGCGTTGGCGCCGGCCGCGCTGCCGCCGACCGAAGTGATCTTTGAGGACGCGCGCAGCGTGATCACCGGCAACGATTCGCCGGACATCTATTTCGACAGCGCGATCAACCCGTACCGCGGCTGCGAGCATGGTTGCAGCTACTGCTATGCGCGGCCCACGCACAGCTACCTGAACCTGTCGCCGGGGCTGGACTTCGAAACCAAGATCATCGCCAAGCGCAACATTGCCGAGGTATTGCGTGCCGAGTTGTCGCGCCAGGGCTATGTGCCGCGCTCGCTGAATCTGGGGTCGGCCACCGATGTGTACCAGCCGATCGAGCGCGAGTTGCGCTTGACCCGCGCCGTCATCGAGGTCCTGCATGAAAGCCGCCATGCGTTCTCGCTCGTCACCAAGTCCAGCGGCGTCGAACGCGACCTCGATCTGCTGGCGCCAATGGCTGCGCAAAAGCTGGTGGCGGTGTATATCACCATCACCACGCTGGACAGTGCGTTGGCGCGCAAGATGGAGCCGCGCGCCGCGTCGCCGCAACGACGCCTGCGCACCATCCGCGAACTGGTCGCGGCCGGCGTTCCGGTCGGGGTCAGCGTGGCGCCGCAAATTCCGTTTGTCAACGAGGACATGGAGCAGGTGCTGCAAGCTGCCGCCGAGGCCGGCGCGACGACGGCGTTCTACACCGTGCTGCGTCTGCCTTGGGAACTGGCGCCCCTGTTTCGCCAGTGGCTGGAGCTGCATTTTCCGCAGCGCGCCGCGCGCATCATGGCGCGCATCCAGGAGATGCGCGGTGGGCGGGACTACGACAGCGACTTCGCCAGCCGCATGAAAGGGCAAGGCCTGTGGGCCGAGCTGATACGTCAGCGTTTCACGAAGGCCTGCGAGCGCCTGGGCTTGAATCGCGAGCGCGTCGAACTCGACCTGTCAGCGTTCCGTCCAGCCAGCCGCATGGTCGGACAGGGGCAGTTGTTCTAGTCCCGTTCAGCGCAGCAGGCCGGCGCGAAGCAGGTCCCAGCCCAGGCGGGCCAGTGCGTACACGCTGTTCAAGGGGTTGACCTGCTCGTACAACATTGGATGAATCTGCATCATGGCCTGGTTCTCCTGAACGAACAGGTAGGCTGATCCCAACAACAAGGCCAGCGCGACGATCAGGATCGCCAGATTCCACAGCAGCTGCCTGAGAAATCCGAGGCGGCGCAGCGGCGTGGGCAGCAGCCAGAGCAGGGGTACGACCAGCAGCGCCAGCGCCGGCATGATCCAGCCTGGGTCAGAACGGGCCAGCCAGGCACGCAGGCCGCCGCGCAGCACCTTGTCCACGGCGACTGTGTCAATGTAGGGAATCCCCCCCTGCATCGACATCGTCCCCAGCGCACTGATGATCAGCAGCAGGACAACGGCCCATTTCAGCAACCAGCGCCAGGCCAGCAGCGACAACAAGGCCGCCAGCGCCAGCGCGATTTGCAGGGCCAGCATCAGGCAACGCAGCAACACCATGAATCCCCCCTCGGCGGGCAGTTGCAGCAGCGATTGCCAAAGGGTCAGGTTCCCCAGCACGGCGATCCAGACGCTGGCCAGGACGATCAGGGCCGCCGGGTGCAGGGCCTGACTTTCCTGCGTGTGTGAAATCAGAGAAGACTGCACGAATTCGGTGTTGCGAAACAGCTTGAGCGCCACGCTTGACTCCCGTTGCGGATACCCGCCGGGCCACTATACCCGAGCAGTCAGGCTCGCCCTTGAGCCCGCGCTACGCCGTGATGGTGGCGCCGTGCTCGGGAACCAGGGCGTTCCAGCCGAGACCATGGTCGATGCGCTTGCGCAGCGCGTCCGATGCGCCGATCTCCCCGTGCACCACATAGACCATCCTCGGTGGCCTTGGCAGCGCAGAGAGCCAGTCGATCAACTGGCTCGCGTCGGCATGGGCCGAGGTTGACTCGAGCTGCACGACTTCGGCCTTCACCAGCACCTCGGCGCCGTGGATGCGCAGCGATTTTTCTCCCCGTGCCAGGCTGTCGCCACGGGTGCCAGGTGCCTGATAGCCGGTCAGCACGATCATGTTGCCGTGGTCGCCGGCGTATTGTTTTAAATGGTGCAGCACGCGCCCGCCCGTGGCCATGCCGCTGGCCGAGAGGATGACCATCGGGCCAAGGCGAAGGGCGAGCGCCTTGGAGTCTTCGCTGTCGCCCACCATCACTGCCGTGCGCGTCAGCGACTGCAACTGGGATTCGCTCAGGCGGAACTGGCCCTGGCGCTTCCGGGGTCTGCATCAGCAGGTCGTCGGGGCGGCCGAGGTCGCCCGAGAAAAGAATGCGTTGAGCGCCGACCTCGAGCAACAGGCTTGCCGTACCCAAGATATGGCCGGCCGAACTGAAGCTGGCTTTCCAGTCCCTGATCGGCTCGAAGATCTGATGCCACGGCATCGGGCGCAGCAGTCGCAGGCAGTCCTGCGCGTCACGTTTCGTATACAGAGGCAGGGCCGGGTGGTGTTTGGAAATGCCGTGCCGATTGGCGAAACTGGCGTCTTCTTCCTGCAGGTGTCCACTGTCAGGCAGCAGGATGCGGCACAGGTCGCAGGTGCCTCGGGTCGCAAACACCGGTCCGGAAAACCCTTCGCGCGCCAGCAGCGGCAGGTAGCCGCTGTGATCCAGATGCGCATGGGTCAGGATGATGGCGTCGATCCGATCGGGCAGCATCGGGAGCGGGCGCCAGTTGCGCAGCCGCAGTTGCTTGTAGCCCTGGAACAGGCCGCAGTCGACCAGCAGGCTGTGGCTCCCATGCTGAATCAGGAATTTCGAGCCGGTGACACTGCCCGCGCCGCCGAGAAAGGTGATGGTGACGGTCATCGCATGCGCGGACTCGCTGCTGCTTTTCCTGCGTTAGCCAAACAAGTTCTTCAATCTGTCAGTCCAGGACTTCTCGCCCGGCATGTGGCGCTGGCCGCCATCCTTGAGCGATGTTTCAAGTTCGCGCAGCAGCTTGCGCTGATGCTCGGTCAGCTTGACCGGCGTCTCCACCTTGATGTGGCAGTACAGGTCGCCCGGGTAACTGGAGCGCACCCCCTTGATGCCCTTGCCGCGCAGCCGAAACTGCTTGTCGGCCTGGGTCCCCTCGGGGAGGTCGATGGCGGCCTTGCCGTTCAGCGTTGGCACGTCGATCTCGCCGCCCAGGGCCGCGGTTGTGAAGCTGATTGGAACCGTGCAATGCAGGTCGTCGCCATCGCGCTCGAAGATGTCGTGCTTCTTGATTCGAATCTCGATGTACAGGTCACCGGGCGGGCCACCATTGGTGCCGGCCTCGCCGTTGCCCGTGCTGCGAATGCGCATGCCATCGTCAATGCCGGCCGGCATCTGGACCTCGAGCGCCTTTTGCTTCTTCACCTTGCCCTGCCCGGCGCAGG
>JBCKPE010000035.1:0-20203 GCA_038901875.1 Burkholderiaceae bacterium | reverse complement strand
GCCGCAGGCCGGTCTGACGCTGACCGAGGGTTTTTCGGCGCTGCTGCACGAGGGTCTGCGGGTCGGTCATCTCGATCTGGCGGTGCTGTACAACCCGGCCCATTCGCCCGATCTGGAAATGACTCTTCTGAATGAGGAGGCTCTGGTGCTGATATCGGCCCGCAACAGCCTGGCCGGCCGCAAGGCAGCACCTGAAAAGGCCCGGACCGTGGCCAGCCCGGCCAGCATCGACCTGGCCACGGTCGCGACGCTGCCGCTGATCGCGCCGAGTCGCCCGAACGCGTTTCGTATCCTGATCGAGTCCGAAATGATGCGCATAGGCTGCAAGCCGCAGATCGCGCTGGAAATCGATGGCCTCAATGCAATCCTCGATCTTGTCAAGGAAGGCCTGGGTCACGCCGTGCTGCCGCCCTATACCCTGCGCAGTCTCGCGCTGCCGCATCCGTTTGTCACGCGCCCGATCATCCGTCCCAGGCTGATGAGCCGGCTGATGCTGGCCTGGTCGTCGCGGCGCCCGAGCACGGCGACGCAGCGCGCCGCGCTGGACATCGCGCGTCAGGTGGTGCTGGGCGCCATCAAGAATTGACACCCAATGAACCGGCTGGTCCATGCTCGCAGCGCCGAACCATTCGACAGAAAGTACTGTGAAAGGTGCACAATTCACGCAAACGAGCTTCCGTTACAAGTTGATACTGCGAAACCGTCACCCGAGTCAACCAGCAGCACCGACCGGGCGTTGGCCACTCAAGCAGACATGTACCCCTGCAATTGGAGAAAACCATGATTCTTGAAAAACTTTCGCGCATGCGCATTCTCCCCGTCGTTTTGATGGCGGTTCTGACGGCCGGTGCGGCCGTCGCTGAAAAGCACGAAGGGGCCGGCCAGGGCAAAGGAGGCAAACAGGAACAGAAACAGAAAGCACGCGATGGCGGCAAGGGCAGCCAGCAGGCCCGTCCGGCCCAGCAGGAAGTCCGCGTAGGCGCCTACTTCGGCGACCCACAGCGTGTGGTGATCCGCGAGTACTACGCCAAGCAATACAGCGCGGGTCGCTGCCCGCCTGGCCTGGCGAAAAAGAACAACGGCTGCATGCCTCCGGGCCAGGCCAAAAAATGGGCTGTGGGTCAGCCCCTGCACCATGACGTGGTGTATTACCTGGTGCCGCAATCGGTGGTGATTCGGCTGGGCGTTCCGCCTGCGGGGCATAAATATGTCCGCGTAGCCGGTGACATTTTGCTGATCGCCATTGGCACCAGCATGATTGTGGACGCCATTCAGGACCTGAGCAGGCTCTGACTCTCCCCCGGCCCGGCGCGCCTTGCCTGTGGGGCACGCGTTGGGCCAGGCTCAGGCCTGGGGCGGGCCGGGTGGACGACTTTGGCTGAGCACGCGCTGCAGGGTCTGCAAGGGGATAAGTCCGAAATGATGCGCATAGGCTGCAAGCCGCAGATCGCGCTGGAAATCGATGGCCTCAATGCAATCCTCGATCTTGTCAAGGAAGGCCTGGGTCACGCCGTGCTGCCGCCCTATACCCTGCGCAGTCTCGCGCTGCCGCATCCGTTTGTCACGCGCCCGATCATCCGTCCCAGGCTGATGAGCCGGCTGATGCTGGCCTGGTCGTCGCGGCGCCCGAGCACGGCGACGCAGCGCGCCGCGCTGGACATCGCGCGTCAGGTGGTGCTGGGCGCCATCAAGAATTGACACCCAATGAACCGGCTGGTCCATGCTCGCAGCGCCGAACCATTCGACAGAAAGTACTGTGAAAGGTGCACAATTCACGCAAACGAGCTTCCGTTACAAGTTGATACTGCGAAACCGTCACCCGAGTCAACCAGCAGCACCGACCGGGCGTTGGCCACTCAAGCAGACATGTACCCCTGCAATTGGAGAAAACCATGATCGTTCGAGCACGTTGGATGTCCCTTCCGCTGGCCCTCATTTCCTTTTTTGCCGCGGCCAGCGCCATGGCCCAGACCGCACCGGTGATCAACAGCTTCACGGTGGACCAGGTGAAGCAGGTGACACCAGGCACCGAATTGATCTTTCGCGTCAACGGCAGCGGCGGCGGAAGTCTGGGCCTGCGCATCGACGGCAGCACGAATCAAATCGGCCTGGTCGAAACCCGCAGCGGCGTCTATGAAGGCGCCTACACCATCAGCATTCGCGACAAGATCACGTACGACAGCAAGGTCACCGCCACGTTGCGTGTCGGCCAGCGCCAGACGACGGCCCTGCTCGGTCAAACTCTGTTGAGCGCCGAGGCCCATGCGCAGGCACTCGCGGCGGCAACCCCAGCCCCGAGCATCAGCCGATTCGAGACCAAGACCACCGGCGCCTTGACCGGTGGCAATGAAATCACCTTTCTCGTCAACGGCACCGCAGGCGGCAAGGCCAGCGTCTCGCTTGACGGCGGCAAGACCAGCCTGCCCCTGGCCGAAGAAAAGGCCGGACATTACAGCGGCAACTACACCGTCAAGAGCCGGGACCAGTTGACCGATGCAACGGCGGCGCTAGCGACGCTGGCCCTCGGCGAGAAAAAAGACACGCTGAGCAAGACCTTTGCCGTTGCCGCAGTGACGCCCAAGCCCGTTCTCGCCGCTGCGGCCATGGCCAAATGCGAGACCTGTGGCGTCGTGACCGAGGTCAACAGCGTGACGGTCAAGGGTGACCCCAACTATGTCGGCGCCATCGGCGGTGGCGTGGCCGGTGCCGTTCTGGGCAGTCAGGTCGGCAAAGGCGACGGAGCCACCGCGGCCACCGTGGTGGGCGCTGTCGGCGGCGCCCTGGTGGGGCGCGAAATCGAAAAGCGTGTGCGTTCGAAGAAATATTTTGACGTCATCGTCAAGCTCGACAACGGCACCTTCAAGACCGCCAGATTCGAAAAGTCACCGGCCTTCAAGGTTGACAACCGGGTCAAGTTCAACGGCGAGACGCTGGTAGCCCAGCAGTAGCGCTGCCGGATAGTGCCAGTGGCGTCACCTGCGCTGTGATTGCAGGTGACGGAATCGCCTCAGGCTGCAGCGTAGTGCCTGCGAAGCTGCACAGTGCAGGCCTGAGTTTGAGTCGCCTTCGCTGCGCAGTTACACAGGCGCAACGCTACGGCGCCTCAGGCTGAAAAATCCTCGGCCATCAGATGGATCGGCTGCCCATGGGGAGTGCGATCAGCCGCCTGGTCCCAGGCCTGCTTGTAACGGGACAATTCCGCCGGAGAACTCGCGCCCTTGGCCGCCACCAGGGTCTCAAGCGCCGCCAACCAGTGCTGGTAATAGGTGTCGCCAAGGTCCGCGTCACCGCCGGCCTGCGCTGCCTTGATTTGCGCGGCCAGCGCATCAGCCCACTCGACCCAGGTGAACAGTCCGCGTTGATGCAGCATCAGCGCCATGGCAAACGCCTGCGCCTCCCAGGGGGCGCAAAACACCGGTTGCTCGGGGAAAAGCGCCTTCATGCCGGTTCCAGGTAAGGTTCCCAGGCATCGACCGAGACCTTGAGTCCGGTCGACTTCGAATCCTTGCCCCATAGTTCTGCGCCATCGAAGACCACTGTGTAAAGCCATTCAGGCTGTTCGCCCTGCCCCTTTGCGTGGGCATCGGCAAACACATGGCAACCAAGTCGCCGTTCCACGATGCCAGTCTTTCCGGCAACGTAAGCCGGCAACCGGGTGTGATGATCGACCCGGCCCGGGCGCGCGCGCACCTGCTGCCCCGCGCCAAAGCGGGCCGGCGCCAGCGCCGCGCGCTCGGTCGGCGAGCCCTTTGCCAGCACGGTGGCAACGCCGGCGGCGAGCAGCTTGCGCGCCAGCGGCATTGGCGGGTGCAGCATCTGCCCCTGCGAGAGTTCCCCGGCCTGAACCAAGCCACGTTGCAACAGCAGTTTTTCAAGTGCTGCGAGCCAGACCTGGTAGTAGCTCAGCGCCGCATAGTCGGGCAGCGTCTCGCGTGCGGCCCGGCTCATGTCGATGTTCCATTCACCGGTCGCGCCCATGGCCAAGGTCAGCGCCAGGACACGACCTTCCCATGCGGCGTGGAACGGCTCACCCTCCGGCTCGTTCTCGATATGTCCCGGCAAGGTTCGGCCACCCAAATCGGCATGGCTCAGGTATTTCATCCGGCGACTCCCGGCGCCAGCGGCAGTCCGGTTCCGATCATCGAGTCGCGCGTCACCAGTTCCGCGAGTCGCTGCTCGCTCCATTCCTCGGTCCCTGCCGGTCGGCGCGGGATCACCAGGTATCGGACTTCGGCGGTCGAGTCCCAGACCCTGATTTGGGTCGCCGGGTCCAGCGTGACGCCAAACTCGGCCAGCACGCCATGCGGATCCCTAACGGCACGCGAACGGTAAGGCGCGCTCTTGTACCAGGTGGGCGGCAGGCCGAGCACGGTCCAGGGGTAACAACTGCACAGGGTGCAGACCACCATGTTGTGCTGCTGTTCGGTGTTTTCCACGGCGACCATGTGCTCACCCTGGCGGCCGCTGTAGCCAAGCGCGGCGATGGCGGCGGTTGCATCGCGTCGCAACCACTCGCGATAGTCCGGATCGACCCAGGCCCGTGCCACGACCCTGGCCCCATTGCGCGGGCCGATCCGGGTCTGGTAGGTATCGATCAACGTGTCCAGCGTGGCAGGATCGATGTAGCCTTTTTGCGTCAGCACGGTTTCAAGCGCGCGCACGCGCAGCTCGGTCTCGCTCAGTTCGCTGTGCTCGGGATGATGGTGATGATCATGTGCGTCGGGGTTCATGGTGTCATGCTACAGGTTGAGCGTACAGGTTGCATGCAAGATCGGAACGCCATTAGCGCTGGCCGTGAATCAAACGCTCGGCGAATCCTGCCATGGCGCATCCAGGGCCAGGCCCTGGAACACGCCGTGCTCTGCCTGCGCCGCGACCCAGGCCTGCTTGTCGGCTGTGGCCGAGGCCATCAGGGGCGAAAAACCGGCCTCCCGCACGGTGTTTGCGGCCTCGCGCATTTCCTCGGCGCGGCGCTTGCCGTGTTGCGCCACGCGGCTGAAGAAATAAGCGCCCTGACGCGGCCAGTCAATGCCCGGAAAGGTCTCTTTCAACGTCTCCAGCACGGCCTGCTCCACTCCGTAGCGCCGCGCCGTCGTAAAGCTCTCGATCACCAGCGCCTCCAGGCCCTTGATCATCACACTGCGGCACATCTTGATGGCACTGGCAACGCCGATTTCACGCGACACGACCTTGGCATCCATGCCCCAGGCGGCAAGGGCCGCCGACAGTGGCTCGGCCTTGGCGCCGCCAAGCAGCATCGGGACACGCAGGCCGTAAGGCGGCACCGAGGTCATGACGCCGGCTTCGACGTAATGCGCGCCGCGGGCGTCGACCAGGGCCGCGCATTGACGTTTGGTGCCGGGCGAGGCGGAGTTCAGGTCGAGAAAGATCGCACCGGGCCGCAGATGCTGCACCGCCTCGGCCGCCACGGCCAGCGTGCTGGAGGCGGTGACGGCCGAGATGACCAGATCGCTGGCCTGGCAAAGAGATTGCATGGAGGCCATCGGCTGCGCCCCGGCCTGTGCCGCATGCGCCAGCTGTTCCTTGCGCTGCAGCGGATCGGCAAATTTCAGGTCCCAGGCTGCGACGGACTTCACTTCGGCTCGGCGTGTCAACTCAGAACAAAAAATCCTGCCAACCTCGCCATAGCCGATCAGTCCCACGCGCTCAAGATTCATTGCCGCAAGCTCCTGCATTGGTTTGAGGCCGAACCCATCCGGGCGAGATCCGGCCAGCGGCGCCCCCGCCCGCCGACGCCACTATAGACGCAGCGCGATCAGCGTGATCGACGGGAACATGGCCAGTAGGATCATCGACAAAATACCGGGTATGAACGCCGCCAGAAACAACTTGGCGATGTTCTGTTCCATCAGGATGGCGTAGATCGCCAGAGCGATGGGGGGGGTGGTATCGGGATGCCAAGCGTGTCACCGGCGGCAAGGCAGCCGGTCGCCAGGGCGCCAGGGCGCCCGAGAGTAGCCGCTGCGACGCAACTCGTGCACCCCCTCCCGATTCTTCTGTTTGGCGCGAAAATTCAATACGGCGACGATCCTCCCTCCTAGCATGTGTCATCTGACACTCCTCACGGAAACTGCCATGCAACTCAACATCAACGGTTCGACCGTCACGGTCGCTGCCGGCGCCGAAGAAGCGCCGCTTCTGTTCTATCTGCGCGAGCAGCTCGGCCTGGTCGGTGCCAAATTCGGCTGCGGCGTGGCTCTTTGCGGCGCGTGCACGGTGCTGATCGACGGCCAGCCCGCGCGCAGTTGCGTGATGACGGTGGCGAGCGCCGCGGGCAAGGCTGTCACCACCATCGAGGGCCTTGCCGCCGGCGGCAAATTGCACCCGGTGCAGGAAGCGTGGCTGGCCGAAAACGTACCGCAGTGCGGCTATTGCCAGGCCGGCCAGATCATGACCGCGGTCGGCCTGCTGCGCGCCAAACCCGCGCCCACCGACCGCGACATCGCGCAGGCCTTCGAAGACATCTTGTGCCGCTGCGGCACTTACAACCGTGTGCGCCGTGCGGTCAAGCGCGCGGCGGGCACACCGGCCGGGAGCACGGCATGAACCGGCGCGGCTTGCTGAAGGCGGCCGGTGCCGCCGGGATTACGGTGACATTCATGTCGGGTTGCTCGCTGATCCCGCCCATCCCCAAGCGGCCCGTCTCAAGCGACGCCGAGGCCATCGGCTGGGTGCGGCTCACACCCGACGGTGTCGTCGAGTTCACTTGCCCGCGGGTGGAGTTCGGCCAGAACATTCTCACCGCGTGCCTGCAGATCGTGGCGGAGGAAACCGGCCTCGCGCCCGCGCGCATCCTCGCCGCCAAGCACAGCAGCACTTCGATCGCTCCGGTGCGCGCCACGGTGGGCAGCGACTCGATCAAGGATTTCGCGCTACCGCTGGCGCGCGCCGCAGCCTTGCTGCGCGAGGCAATCCTCGCGCGCGCCGCTGCAATCTTGAGCGTGAACGCCGCGCAACTAGTGATCGAAGCGAACGCCGTGGTCTCGGGCGGCCCCAGGCCGCTGTCGCTGGCCGAAGTGGCCAAAGCGACGCATGGCGCGCCGCTGGTGCTCGATGCAGGCAGTGCGCCGCGGATTGCGCTGCGCACCTTTGGCGCCGGGCCGAAGCGCTACGTGGGCCACGCCGAGCGCCTAGCCGATGGCTTGGCCATCGTCTCCGGCCAACCGCTCTACGCGGCGGACATACGACTGCCGGGCATGCGCTACGGGGCGATCCTGCGCGCGCCGGTGCACGTCTCGCTCGAGGCGAAGATCGTGCATCTGGACGAAGCCGCCGCGGCGCGCGTGCCGGGCTTCGTGCGGCTGGTGCGCGCCACGGCGCTCAAGCGCGAGATCGTGGGCGTCGTGGCCGAAACGCCGTGGGCACTGCCGGGGATTCTCGCCGCGCTCGCGCCGAAGTGGTCGCAGAGCGCCACCTTCGACGCACGCAGCGTGGCCGCCGCCGTCGATGTCGATGCAGCGCTCAAGCAAGGCGCGCTGCGCCATGTGCTGGTGGACACCAAGCCCGACACCGCGCAGCCCTGGTCCATTGATCTGCGCTTCGAGGTGCCGCTCGCCGCGCACGCACCGATCGAACCGCGCGCGACCGTCGCGCACCTGCGGCCCGACGGGGTAATGGAACTTTGGGTCGGCTCGCAGGACGTGTTCTACGTCCGCGATGTGATCGCGCGCGAACTCGGTCTCAACAATGCCAAAGTGCTGGTGCACGGCATGCGCGTCGGCGGCGCATTCGGCGGCAAGACCATTTGCACCGTGGAACTGGAAGCCGCGCTGCTCGCCCGGGCCGCGGGCGGGCCGGTCAAACTCCAATGGAGCCGTGCCGAAGAGTTTCAGCAGGGTTTTCACCGGCCGCCCTCCACGCACCGCATTCGCGCGCGCGTCGATGGCGACGGCAGGCTGACCGATTGGCACCATGCGCTCCTCAGCAGCCACATTCTTTTCACCAACGCGGTGGTACCCGCATGGTTGCAGAAAATCACCGACTTCAGGGGCGATGACGGCGTCGCGCGCGGCGCGCTCTCACCCTACTTCAACACGCAGGCCGCCACCCGCAAACGCATCGAGTCCGATGCCAGGCGGCTGCCCGTCTACACCGGCCCGTGGCGCGGCCTGGGCGCGGGGCCCAACATCTTTGCCAGCGAAAGCGCAATCGATGCCGCCGCCCGCGCCGCGGGCCGCGACCCGGTGGCGTTTCGGCTCGCCAATCTGCCGCCGGAACACGCTCGGCTCACGCGCTGCCTGGAGAAGGTGCAGGCCATGACCGCCGCCGCGCCCAAACCCGCCGCCGTCGGCGCCAAGGCCGGCCGCGGTTTCGCCTGCGGCATCTACAAGGAGATGAGCTATTGCGCGGTGGCGGCCGACGTGATGGTCGGCGGCGATGGCGCGGTTCGCGTCACGCACCTCTGGTGCGCGCACGACTGCGGCCTGGTCATCAACCCCGACCAGGTGCGCGCGCAAATCGAGGGCAATCTGGTGTGGGGCATCGGCATGGCTCTGAAAGAAGAACTCACCATCGGCGAGTCGCAAACGGCGCAGACCAGCTTCGCCAGCTACGCGCTGCCGCGCATGGGCGATGTGCCAGCGATGCAAATCGAACTGATCATCGACCCCGCCGAGAAACCCACGGGTGCGGGAGAAACCGCCATCGTCGCCGCGGCCGCGGCCATTGCCAACGCGGTTGCGGACGCCACCGGCACGCGGCCGGCGCGGCTCCCGATCCGGCTCGCGGCATGAAGGACTTCGCCAGCGCCGCGCTCTATGGCCTGATGGTGCGCGAACTCGCGCGCCAGGGCATTCAGGTCGAAGTCATCCAGGCCGCGCTGCAAAAGAAGTCTTTGACCAAGGAAGCCCTGGTGCCGCTGCAACTGAAGCGGGCGCTGCTCGCCGCGGTGTACGAACGGCATGGCGCGGCGCCGTTGCTGGCCGTGGGCGCCGGCATCCGTCGCCAGAGTTTCGAACCGGCGTTGCACGTTCTGGCGCGTGCGCACGCGCCGCTTGAGTTGATCCATCGCTGGCAGCGGCTGGAAAAGTTCGTGCACTTGCGCCATCGGGTCGAGATCGTCGAACATAGCCCTCTGGCGATGACGCTGCGCCACGTTTCGCTCGTCGCCGGCGAGCCCCCTCTGCCGGCCGAGGATTACCTCATCGCCGGACTGTTGCGCGCACTGCTCGAAGCCATCGGCTGCGAAGGAATCGCGCTCGATGTCGGCGCCGACACGGCGCTTTGGCGCCTGCAGTGGGCGCGCCATGTGCCGCGCCCGATGGGCGTACCGGCCGTGCTGCGGACCTCGACCCTCGACACGGCGCCGATCGTGCCCGAAGCGGCCAGGCCCGAGGTCGCTGATGTCGTCGAACTCGTTGCCGGCGATACCGCGCGCAACTGGAGCGTGGCTGAAGCGGCTGCCGCGACGCTCACCTCGCGCCGCACCTTGCAACGGCGCCTGGCCCGATCGGCCGTGACTTTCAAGCAACTGGTGCTGGCGGTGCGGGTGCGCGAAGCGTGCCGGCTGCTGACCGATACCGACTTCTCGCCTTCCGAGATCGGCTATTGGTGCGGCTTCTCCGATCAGTCCCACTTCTCGCGCGAGTTCAAGCGGCGCACCAACGCGACCCCGATCATGTTTCGCAAGGCGTTCGCTCTTGAATCCTGAGACTGCGGGGGCCTTGTCCGCGTTTGGCATGCCGGTCTGCCGCCGTCCCTACAGGCGCAGCGCGATCAGCGTGATGGACGGGAACATCATCAGGATGACGATGCGGATCAGGTCGCTTGCGACGAACGGCAATGCGCCGCGGAAGGTCTCGATCATCGGGATGTCCTTGGCCAGCGAATTGATGACGAACAGGTTGATGCCGACCGGCGGCGTGATCAAGCCGACCTCCACGGCGATCAGCACCAGGATGCCAAACCAGATCGCGAATTCCTCCGGCTTCAGGCCGTAATCGAGGGCGGAGACGATCGGGAAGAAGATCGGAATTGTCAGCAGCATCATGGACAGCGAATCCATGAAGCAACCCAGGATCAGGTACAGAATCATGATGGCCGCCAGCACCATCCATGGGCTCAACCCCGACGAGGAAACCAGGTTGGCAGCCTCCTGCGGCAGCTGCGACAACGCAAGGAAGGTGTTGTAGACGCCGGCGCCCAGCACGATCATGAAGATCATGCCGGTGCCCATGGCCGTTCCGATCAGTGCCGCGCGAATCTGGCTGCGCCCCATGCTGCCGTTCAACCAAGCAACCAGGCCGGTGCCGGCTGCGCCGATGCCAGCCCCTTCGGTCGGCGTGAACAGGCCGCCATAGATGCCACCGATCACCACCAGAAATATGGTCAACACCGGCCAGACCTTGGCCGTTGCGCGCCAACGCTCGGGTATGGGCATGGCCTCGTGCCGGCCGGCGCTTCCCGGGCTGACCCGCACGTAGATGGCGACCACGATCATGTAGCCAATCATTGCCAGGATGCCAGGGATGAAGGCAGCAAGGAACAGCTTGGCGATGTTCTGCTCCGTCAGGATGGCATAGATCACCAGCACGATCGACGGTGGAATCAGGATGCCAAGCGTGCCGCCCGCCGCCAGGCAGCCGGTGGCCAGGGCCCCCGAGTAGCCACTGCGACGCAGCTCGGGCAGAGCCACTTGGCCCATGGTGGCTGCGGTCGCCACCGAGGAGCCGCAGATCGCACCAAAGCCGGCGCAAGCCGCGATGGTGGCCAGCGCCACGCCGCCGCGGCGATGCCCGACCCAGGCCTCGGCAGCCTTGAACAGCGATTTCGACATGCCGCCAATCGAAGCAAACTGACCCATCAACAGGAACAGCGGAACGACCGACAGCGAGTAGCTGGAGAAGGTCGAGTAGGTCATCTGCTTGAGCTGGTTCAGGATCGGCATCACGTCGCCGTGGACCAGGTAGGCGCCGACGAAACCGCAGACCAGCATCGACAGCCCGATCGGCAGCCGAAGGAAGATCAGTCCCAGAAGAATCGGAAAGGACCATGCGGCCAGCGCGATACTGTTCATGGATGCTGCCCGGCAGATCCGTCGTCCCAGCCGTCTGGAGCGCGCAGCAGGCCGATCTCGACCAGGTTCTTGGCCAGATAGGTGATGCAGCCGACGCTGGCCCCAAACAGGCACACGGCGTAGGCCCACCAGACCGGAATCGCCAGGATGAAGCTTGTTTCATGTTCCCTGAACTTGTCGCCGACCGAGATCGCCAGACGCCAGGTCAGCACCAGCCAGACCAACAGCATCAGCAAATCACTGCCGATGGTGACGCTGCGCTGGGCCCAACGCGGCAGGTGCATGTAAAGCAGGTCGACCGTGGCGTGCCCGTTCTTCAGGTAACACCAGGGCAGGAAAAAAAACACGGCGATCGCCGTGCCCATTTCGACCAGTTCGAAATCACCCGGGATCGGCCCCAGACCCAGCTTGATCAGCGCCCGGCCGGCGACGCTGACGACGATCATCAGGCCCAGGGCGCAGAGCAACAGGCCACCAAGGTAGGCCAACCATTCTGCTGAGCGGTAAACGAGCCTGATCAATGCGCTCGGGCCTTGGGGAAACTTCGCGCCAGGCTGCCGGCACCGGGCGCCGGCAGTGCCTATTTGGAGTACTTGTCAATCAAGGCCCGCGCCTCGGCCGCGAGCTTGGCGCCATCGATACCCTTGCCATTCATCTCGGCGACCCAATCGGTCTCGACGCTGCTCGCCGTGCGGCGCCATCTCTGCGTCTCGGCCAGGTCCAATGCCATGATCCGATTGTCGGCCTTGACTGCAACGTCGCGCCCTTCCACGTCACCCTCGTCCATGGCGCGGCCAAACAGGGCCGCAACCTCGATGCCGGAATTGGCATCAATCACCCTCTTCAGATCGGCCGGCAATTTCTCGTACGAAGCCTTGTTCATGGAGAAAGCAAAGGTCTGCGTGTAGAGGCCGTTCTTGCCGGCAAAGGTTGTGTGATTCTTCACCAGCTGGGTGACCTTCAGTGCCGGGGCCACCTCCCAGGGAAGGGTGGTGCCGTCGATCACCCCCTTGGACAGCGCTTCGGTCACCGCCGGGACCGGCATGCCGACCGGTATCGCGCCAAGCTTCGTCAGCATGTTGTTGATGATGCGCGAACCGCCGCGGATCTTCATGCCGCGCAGTGCTTCGAGTCCGGTGACCGGCTCCTTGGTATGGAACAGCCCGGGGCCGTGCGTATGCAGGGCAATCACCTTCACGTCCTTGAACTCGTCAGCCGCGAACTTCTCGGCATACTCATGGAAAGCGCGCGAGCCGGCTTCGGCTGTGGTGGTCATGAACGGCAGCTCGAAAACTTCGGACTTGTTGAAGCGGCCCGGCGTGTAGCCCAGCACGGTCCAGGTCAGGTCGACCACGCCGTCCTTGGCCTGGTCGAACAGTTGCGGCGGCGCGCCGCCGAGTTGCATGGCGTGGAACAACTGCACCTTGATGCGACCGCCCGATTCCCGTTCGACCTTCTGCGCCCAAGGAATCAGCACCTTGGCCGGAATCGTCGCCTGGGGCGGCAGGAACTGGTGCAGCCGCAGCGTCACCTGTTGCGCCCAGGCGCCGCCGCATGCGAGCACCGCCAAAGCAAGGGATAGGGTTCTGAATAGCTTCATGAGAATCTCCTGTTTGACAAAAACGCAAAGCTGCCGACAAGAACGATAGTGCGCCGAAAACCCGGCCTCGGCATCCCGACAAACCCGGCCCGGGATCATTCTGTCACTCCCGTTCGTGGTCAGAGCGTTTCCAGATACTCTATCAGCTACAGCCATTCGGCATACACATACCGACCGCATATTCACCCAACGGCATGAGTATCCTTTAGCTTCGCGCAAGCCAGCGAAACCCAAGGAGAGCATGAATGAGCACCGCCCACCTGCCCGCCCGGTACGACCATGTGGGGAGCTTTCTGCGCCCGAAGTATCTGCTCGAGGCGCGCGAACAAAAAGAGCGGGGCGCCATCGGCGCGGAGCAGTTGCGTGAGGTGGAAGACCGCGCCATCACCGAAATCGTCCGTTTTCAGGAAGACGTCGGCCTGAAAAGCATCACCGACGGCGAGTTTCGGCGCAGCTACTTTCACATCGACTTTCTGCAGCAGCTCGGCGGCGTCAAGACCGACATTCCCGTCATGATCACCCGTCCTGACGGCAGCCAGGAACTCGCGCCCCCGGTCATGCGCGTGGTCGACCAGGTGCGCCACGTCAAGGACATCCAGCGCGCGGATTTCGAGTACCTGAAAGCCCAAGTCAGCCAGGGTCGGCGGCCCAAGGTCTCGATTCCCTCACCCACCATGCTGCATTTTCGCGGTGGGCGCGCCGGCATCAGCCGAGACCATTATCCGGAACTTGACCCCCTGTTCTACGAGGACGTGGCCAACGCCTATGGCGACGAGCTACGCAGCCAGGCTGCGGCCGGCTGTGACTACGTGCAGCTGGACGACACGAATCTGGCCTACCTGTGCGACGAAAGGATGCGCGAGGCAGCGCGTTCCCGCGGCGACGATCCGAATGAACTGCCGCACCGCTACGCCAAGTTCATCAATCGCGTAGTGGCGCAAAAACCGCCGGGAATGTTGCTGGCCGTGCACCTGTGCCGAGGCAATTTCAAGAGCACGCACGCGGCCAGCGGCAACTACGAGCCGGTGGCCGAGGCGCTGCTGGACGAGATGGATCTGGACGCCTTTTTCCTTGAGTACGACGATGATCGCAGCGGCGACTTCAGGCCCCTGCGCTTCCTGCCCAAGGGCAAGACGGTGGTGCTGGGACTGGTGACGACAAAGTTCGGAACCCTGGAGTCCAAGGACGTCCTGAAGCGGCGCATCGACGAGGCGGCGCGCTACGTGCCCATGGAACAACTCGCGCTGTCGCCACAATGCGGCCTTTCCAGCACCGTGCACGGCAACGAGATCGCCGTCGAAGCCCAGCGCAGCAAGCTTCGGCTCGTCATTGAAACGGCCCAGGAGGTCTGGGGCGAGGCGTAGTTCGTCGCCGTCGTTACGCTTTTTTGTCCGCACTCCGGGTATTCGTTCGCCGGCTTGAACTGTTTCGCGCGGAGTTGGTTGGCAGGGCCGGTGGTCCGGATATCCGTGCTGCAGATGCCGCTTGTTGCTTGGTTGGCTGGGCCGGTGGTCCGGATATCCGTGCTTCGGCTCACGCTCGCGGGCCAGCGTCGCTGGCACTCTTGCTTGGTTGGCGCGAACATGTTGGTTGGCCGGCCCGTTTGGTCACAGCCGCGAATGGAGCCGGCGCCCGGATACCGCGAACCACCGACCTCGGGTGACGTCATGGACGCCCGATCTGTCGGGTTCAAACCCAAGGCGACGTGGCCTCCGGTGGCCAGAAGCGACGCGGTCCGGAAAGTCATTCGTCGCCTGCCAAGGCGTCACTGACGGTGGATGGTGCGGGCTTGCGGGCGCAGGCTCCATTCGCGGTCGCTACAACTCAGGCGTGCCAATGACGGTGTTAACGCCAACCACCGCGGATAACCCACCAAGCTCGTCCGCGAGCGTGAGCCGGAGCACGCAAGCTCCACCATCCACCTTACGTGAAACCTCCGCCGGTCACCTCACGCAAGCTCCAACGTCCACCTTACGCGATACCCCGGACCGCCTGCCTTACAAACGTTCCATCGTCCGTCGTACGTGGAGAACCGCCGCTCAGCTTGGAAACCGATCTCGCAGCGCCTGCGTTCCGGCGCGAAACAGACCGAGGTCGCTGCCTACGGCAACAAAGGTGGCGCCCCATTCGAGATAACGGCGCGCGTCTTCCTCGACCGGCGTCAGGATGCCGCTGGGTTTGCCGCATGACTTGACGTCGGCAAACAGCGAGGCGATGGCCTCTTGCACCTCGGGGTGCTTCGGATTGCCAAGATGCCCCAATGCCGCGGCCAAATCAGACGGACCGATGAAAACGCCATCCACCCCGTCCACCGAGGCAATATCGCGCGCCGCCGCCATCCCCTGGCGGCTTTCGATCTGCACCAGCACGCAGATCTGCTCGTTGATCCCTTTCAGGTAGTCCGGTACCGTTCCATAGCGGTTGCTCCGCTGCGACACTGAAACGCCACGTATGCCCTGCGGCGGATAACGCGTCGCGGCCACCGCCCTGCGCGCCTGCTCCCTGGTCTCGACAAACGGGATCAGAAAGTTGTAGAAACCGGCGTCAAGCAGTCGCTTGATCTCGATTTCATTGTTGCTGGAAGGCCGCACCACCGGTGCGCTGCGGCTGTCCTTGAGCGCCATCAGCTGGGGAATGAAAGTGGCGACGTCGTTCGGCGAATGCTCGCCGTCCAGCAGCAGCCAGTCATATCCAGCCAGTCCCAGCACCTCTATCGTGATCGGGCTGGCCAGCGAGGACCACAGTCCTATGAGGCGTTTGCCCGCCAGCAGATCGCGCTTGAAGCCATTGGGAAAGCTTTGATACGGAGCGTGTTGCGGCATCTGGAGCAGTTTGTTGAAATCGGGCCGCCTATTTGCCCAGCAGCATGGCGGGCAGCCAGAGCGACAGCGCCGGCACATAGGTGACCGCCATCAGCACCAGCAACAGGGCGCCGAAGAAGGGATACAAGGCCTTGACCACCTGTTCAATCGGCAGCTTGGCCACTGCGGCGCCGACAAACAGAACGGCTCCAACGGGAGGAGTCAGCAGGCCGATGCCCAGATTGACCATCATGATCATTCCGAAATGCACCGGGTCCACGCCAAGATGGGTCACCACCGGAAGCAGGATCGGGGTCATGATCAGGATCAGCGGCGCCATGTCCATCAGCGTGCCGAGAATCAGCAACAGACCGTTGATGCAAACCAGGATGACGTAGCGGTTGTCGGACAGCGTCGTGAACATGGTTGTGATCTTCAGCGGGATCTGCATCAGCGTCATGATGTAGCCGAAGCTGGCGGCAAAGCCGATCAGAATCATCACGATGGTGAGCGTCTTGACGGTCCGATGCATCAGCCTGGGCAGGTCCCGCCACTTGTAATCGCGGTAGATGAACATCGTGACGAAGAACGCCCACAGTACGGCGATCGAGGCCGACTCGGTGGCCGTGAAAACGCCCGACAGAATGCCGCCGAGGATGATGAACATGGTCATCAAGCCCCAGAGGGCATCGACGCAGATCTTCAGCGCCTGTTTCAGAGGAATGCGCTCACCCTTGGGGAAGTTGCGCTTCCTGGCAATGAACAGGCACATGACGGCCAGCGTCAGGCCCAGCAGCAAGCCCGGCAGCACCCCGGCCAAAAACAACGCTGCAATCGAGACGCCGCCGCCGGCCGCCAGCGAATAGATCACGGCGTTGTGGCTGGGCGGAATCAAGATGGCCTGCACCGAGCCGGCGACGGTGACGGCAGTGGCGAAATCGCGCGGGTAGCCTTTCTTCTCCATCTCCGGAATCAGCACACTGCCGATGGAGGCCGTGTCGGCCAGCGCCGAACCCGAGATCGCGCCAAAAAAAGTCGAGGCCAGGATATTCACCAGGGACAGTCCGCCACGGATGAAGCCAACCAGCACACCGGCAAAGGCGACCAGGCGGCGCGCCATACCACCCTCGGCCATGATGGCCCCGGCCAGCACAAAAAACGGAATCGCCAGCAGAGAGAACTTGTTGACACCGGCGGCGATCTGGATCATCAGGGCATCGAGTGGAATATCGATCCACCAGGCGCCGATCACCGCCGCCAGACCCAGCGCATAAGCCACCGGCATGCCGATGATCATCAGGAACAGGAAGGATCCGAGCAGGATGAAGGCGTCCATCAGGAATTCCCCGCGCTGGGTTCGTGATCGAAGCGCACGACCTTGCGCTCGCTCTGGCTGCCATACAGCACATGCTCAAGCACGAAGATCAGCGTGATCAACCCGCCCAGGGGAAGCGGCAGGTAGGTGACGCCGACCGGCATCCAGGGGATTTCGCCAATGCTCTGGTTCCAGGTCGCCATGCAAAGTCGTGTGCCGTAGTAGGCCATATAGAGCGCAACCGCGCCCATCAGGAAGTGAACGAGCCAGCCCAAGAACAGTCGCAAGCCCTGGCTCACACGCGAGGTCAGCATGGCCACGGCAATATGCGCGCCGGCCCGGTAGCTGGCGGCAGCTCCGATGAAGGAAAAGACCACCATCAACAGTATGGCGATGGGCTCGGGCCATTGCGATCCCGAGCCCAGCACGTAACGGGTAAAAATGCCCCAGGGGATGATCAGCGACATCAAGAGAATGGCCAGGCCCGAGACCCAGATGCAGCCCAGGTAAAGCGCATCGTTGCAACGCAGAATCGTCTGTTTCATTGTTCCGGTCTCTCGAACGCCCAGCGCGGGCAGCGCGCTGCCGGGCCGCCCGTCGCGGGCGCCCGGCGTGGATGCGGATGATCAGCGCACCGCTTCGATGCGCTTCATCAGGTCGGCGTACAGGGCGCCGTACTTGGCCCGCACCGGGGCCGTCGCATCGAAAAACGGCTTCTGGTCGACGTTGACAAACTCGATGCCAGCGGCTTTCAGCTTGACCGTGTACTCGGCGACGCTCTTGTCCCACAGGGCGCGCTGCTCAAACTGCGCCTCGCGCGACAACTTCTTCACCAGCGCCTGGTCCTCTCTGGAGAACTTGTCCCAGGTGGCCTTGGACATGACGAAGATCTCCGGAATGATCAGGTGGTTGGTTTGCGCGTAAAACTTGGCCGGCGTCGTGTAGTGGTTGGCGGTGAAGTAGCTCGGCGGGTTGTTCTCCGCGCCGTCGATGACGCCGGTCTGCAGCGCGCTGAAAACCTCTCCGTAAGCCATCGAAATGCCGTTGCCGCCCATCGCGTTCATGGTGTCGACGAACAACGGGTTGCCCATCATGCGCACCTTGACGCCGGCAAGGTCGGCCGGGCTGGTCACCCGCTTCTTGGTGTAGAGACTGCGCGAACCGCCGTCCATCCAACCCAACGCTACCAGCTTGGCCGGGCTGTTGCTGACCTTGTCGAGCAATTCGGCCCCGATCGGCCCATCGACGACAGCGCGCATGTGCGCCTCGTTGCGAAAAACAAAGGGCATGTTGAACACATTCACGTCGGGCACGATCGGGCCGATCACGCCAAGCGAGATGCGGGCAATCTGGATCGCGCCGAGTTGCGTCTGTTCAACAGCTTCCTTTTCCTGGCCAAGAACGGCGCCAGGAAACATCTGCAACTTGATCCGTCCATTGGTGGCGGCTTCAAGTTTCTTGCCCATGCTCTCAATCGCCGCCACCGTCGGGTAGCCAGACGGATGCGTGTCGTGCGCCCTGAGCACGATGTTCTGCGCCTGCGCAACGAGCGGCAGCAGGCCGGCGAGCGTCAGGGCAATGAAAAGTTTGCGTCTTGATTTCATGCGGGTTCTCCGTGGGTTGGTGAAGGAAGTGATTGTCTCAATGAATGATAAACCGGCAACTCGATTCAGTCGTTGTAGGGGCCAAGCTTGACAAATCCACCGCCCTGAAACTGCACCGCGGAGTCGCCCAGGTCCGGCTCGGATGTGCTGGCAAACATGGCTGCTCGAAACGGGTCGGAACTGTCGATCGGCCGGTAGCCGATATGCCGCGCCCAGGCATTGTCCCACCAGGTGACGGCGTTGTCCGACATGCCGTAAATGATCGAGTGTCCCAGCACGGGCGTCGTCAGACAGGCCGTGATCAGCCGGTGCAGGTCGCCGTAACTGAGCCAGGTCGCCAGCATGCGGCGATCCTTCGGCGCGGGAAACGATGACCCGATGCGCAGGCAGGCGGTCTCGATGCCATAGCGGTCGAAGTAAAAGCGCGACAGATCTTCGCCAAAGGCCTTGCTCACCCCGTAGTTGCCGTCCGGTCTGGCCGGCATGTCCGGCGTGATGGTCTGGCTCTGGCGATAGAAGCCCGTGACATGGTTCGAGCTGGCGAAAACGATTCGCGTCACACCGTGCTTGCGCGCCGCCTCGTACAGGTGATGCAACCCGAGGATATTGGCCTGCAGGATGGGCAGGAACGGCCCCTCGACCGATACGCCGCCAAGATGGACGATGGCATTGACGCCTTGCACCATCCGGTCCACGGCAGCCGCGTCGGCCAGATCGGCCATGACGATTTCTTCGTCCGCACCGGCCACGGAAACCGGCGCGATGTCGGAGAGCCGGAGAATCGAGCAGTTGGCTCTCAGGCGCTCACGCAAGGCCTTGCCGAGTCCACCGGCGGCACCCGTCAGCAGCAGGCGCTGATGAACCTTGATGGTCATGGCCGCACCCCGGGATGCGCGAACCTGGTGTCTGCGCTGGACATTTTGCGCAGCTTTGGTAAAGTCGCCATCAATGGGTCAAGTCATACGTTGTCTGATGACTTGATTTTGTTCACCCCTGGGAAGAATGTCAAGGGCTTTCTTGATGGATTCGTTGCAGCCCCCCGCCGCCACAGTCCCGGCACTGGACATTGGCACCCGCTCGCGGCGACCCCGTGGCCTGGTGACCGAGGTTGTGCTGGAACTGACCCGGACGATTCGCGAGGCCCGCCTGCGGCCGGGCGACAAGCTGCCGACTGAGGCCGAGATCATGGCGCGCTTTCTGGTCAGCCGCACGGTGGTGCGCGAAGCGATCTCAGGCCTGCAGGCCGCCGGCCTGGTGGAAACCCGGCACGGCGTTGGGACCTTTGTCTTGCGGCCCGACGAAACGCGCAACTTTCGACTTTCCGACACCGACTTTGCCACCGTGGCCGACGTCATCTCCCTGCTCGAACTGCGTATCAGCCTGGAGACCGAGGCGGCCGGCCTGGCCGCGCGGCGCCGCAGCGATGCCAATCTGGACGCAATGCGTGCCGCGCTGCAGGCCTTCGACGATCTGGTGCGGCAGGACTCGGACGCGGTGCTACCGGATCTGCAGTTTCATATGGAAGTGGCGCGCGCCAGCGGCAACCGCCACTTTGCCGACCTGATGGCCTACCTCGGGACCAAGATCATTCCACGCACCCGGGTGAACATGCCGGAACTCGCCGCTGAGGGTCGCCTGCCGTATCTGCAACGCGTCAACGGTGAACACGAAAGCATCTACATCGCGATTCGTGACCGCGATGCGGAAGCGGCCCGGGCAGCGATGCGAACACACTTGAGCAACAGCCGAGAGAGACTGCGCAAGAGGCAACTCCTCGACTCGGGCTCGACGTTGATTTAGAGAGTTGGTATCGGAGGAGGTGCGCGAAGAAGAGGAGGAAGAAGAAGT
>JBCKPE010000034.1:0-20267 GCA_038901875.1 Burkholderiaceae bacterium | reverse complement strand
GATAGACCCGCCCGCGCGCACCTTCGGCAACAATGGCCATCAGTCGTGCGCCCATGCGTCCAGCCATGCCCTCGGCCTTGATGTAGTCGGGCGCGATGGGCGTGCCCGACATCAGACACTTAAAGTTCGCTCCGCGCGCCAGCTTGGTGCCGTTCTTCGCCCCTTCCGCATCGTCCGGTTTGCCCACCTTCACGGTGAAACGGTAGCCAACCACACCCTCTCCCCGACCCTCTCCCCGACCCTCTCCCCGAGGGAGAGGGGGAAGAATGATGGGCTCGACATAGGCTTCCTTGCCCGGTTTGGTGGAGAGCATGAAGGTGGAGGCGAGCGGCACGTCCACATTGGCAAAAGCCGGGTTCGGGCTTTTCACGGTGCGCGCCCACAGCCAGGCGATGACGGTGAGCTTCTTGCCGATGTAGGGTTTGAGGTCAGGACGTGCGGGCGAGACGCCCGCGCTCCCGGCAACCATCTCGGCCGTCACCTCGATCTTGGGGTAGAGGTGGCCGATGCGTTTTTCCGCTTCGTCGCGCATCCACTGGCCATAGTAGCGCACGTCCTCGGCCAGGCCCTGCGCGCCGCGCCATTCGCGCTCGAACCATGCGCCCTCACCCCGGCCCTCTCCCGCCGATGCGGGCGAGGGAGGATGGACAGGGGGCTTGCCGGCGAACTTGGGCGGAATTTCGATCATCGCCTTGTTGATCAGCACCGCCACCGGGTTGAGATCGCTGGCGTAGCTCTCCAGCCCCAAACGCTGTGCCTCAAGAGGCAGCGCGCCACCACCGGCGAAGGGGTCATGGAAGGCGGGCAGTTTGTGGCGGTCGAAGAGTTCCTTGGCGCGCGGGTGGTCGGCGTTTTCGGCGCAGGTATAGCGCCAGCTCTGCCAGATTTCGTCGCGCGCCTTTTGCAGCACTTTCTCGTTGGTGGTGTTCTCCCACAGCACCAGGTCTTCGATGATGCGGAACAGGCGCTGGCGCTCCTTCTCCTGCGCCTTCTCGGTGGGGAAAATGTCGGGGTGGCTAGACGGGTCGTCCACCATCTGCGCGAAGATCACCGCCCGCGCCGCCGCCAAAGGCCGCCGTGCCCACCACAGGTGTAATCCGCGTGGATGAGCACCGATGCCAGGCTGCTTCTCTTGCGCCGCCGCCTTGTTGATAGCCTCCAGCGGCAGGGCGACTTCGATGAGTTTCTTTTTGGCGGTCACGGGGTTACCAGTTGCCGGACATGAGCGCTGAGGCGCCGGAAGGAATCGTTGGATTGGGCCTGGACCAGATCGAAGCACCGCGTGAATTCGAGCTGGTGAACGATTGGGTCGTAAGGCTGCGGCATGCGCTCGGTCAACCAGCCCTTGGCATCTCGGTAAAGTTCAGGGTCGGCCGGCGCAGCCAAATCGCCAGGTAGGCCCCCGATGCCGCGCAGGGAGTCGGCAGCCGCGGTGAACCACGTCTCATATTCCCGATAGGCAAGACACGCATACACGCTGACATTGGCTCGCACCTTACGGGCACGGGCCAGCAAATCCGGCCCAAGCTGCGCGGGACAATCGTCGTCGCAATCCAGCAGGATCAGCACATGCCCTTGCATTTGATTTGCTTTCGCTGCCGCCAGAGACACCTGGCGGTGAAAGTAGTCACGGTCGTTCAAAAAGGAGCCAGACTTGATTCTGATCGGGGGGTTGATGCGTACCGGCATCGCTGGGGCAGCCCAAAACACGAGTCGGTAAAGCAACGCAGGCACGGCTTGCACTTCACCATGCCCTTCGACGATGGGAACGAAAACGATCATGCTCTGATGCCGTTGAATTCGAACAGCTTAAGTTGCCTCTCAGAAGCAACGTCGGACAACGCAGTGGAATCCGGAGCAAGCTGGTTCTGGCGCAATAGTTCACCTGGGGTAAAAAGATGCTCTTTCAACATTTCGCGCCCCGCCTGATCAAGGGGTCCGATGCGGGTAAGTCCGGCTTCGTTCTCGACGGCCAGCAGGGACTCGGTGCCAATGTCAGCGTTGTCCAACAGGTCAGGGCTATGGCTGGTAACGAGTATTTGCACATGCCGTGAAGCGTCGCGCAATGCCGCCAAAAGAACACTCGCCGCCGCAGGGTGAAGCGCAATTTCAGGCTCTTCCAGCCCGATCAGCAACGGCGCGCGCGCTCCCGCTTGCGCGGCGGCGGCCTGAAAGACCGCCAACAAGATGCCAAACGCACGCAGTGTGCCATCCGACATGGACGATGCGAGGAAACGCCATGGGTGTTCTTGCCCTTTGACGATCTGGCGAAACTCCACGGTTTCCTGGGAACCGAGAGTCTTGGGTTCGACCGATGCCATGCCAGGCACTATGCGAGCGAGGTAGCTGCTGATGCGCGCACGCAAGCCCGAATCGAACTGCCGCAGTACGCTGGCGGCGTTATCGCCATCGCGGCGCAGTAGGTCGCCAGGATCAGGTTTTTGCATGCTTGCGATTTGCCTCGGATTCAGGTTGTACACCTCGATGCTGGACAGCGCGTCGAAAACGGGACGGAATTCAGGAAGGCCGGATGCCGCAACCAAAAATAGTCGATCAGGCAAGCTCGCCGGAAGTGGCGAGATCGATGAATCAATCACTCTTCCGGATTTGACGTGGAAGTAATGGATGCGATCTAGCAGCGCACCGGTAACGATGCTGCACTCTTCATTCTGAACTTCGTACCCGCCAGACGGTTTGGCGCCAATCCGGAAGCTGTAGTGACCAAACCTGGCATCTGGCAATGCAAAGTCGAGCCGCATGGCAAAGTGGTTTGGGTGCCCCCCGAACGGCGCCGCACCTCCTTGATTGTTCCCCGTTCACGCAGGGCATGGTCAATAGATGTTCTTAGCGACTCAGACACAAAGCGAAGGGCATCAAGGAAGTTGCTCTTTCCGGCACCGTTCGGTCCGACCAGGAACATAAGCGGCTGAAGATCAACCTGGCAGGCGGCAATGCTCTTGTAATTGCGGATCGTGACGCGGCGTAGAAACGACGTATTCATGCGGCTTCTCCGATCGATGGGGTGAGCGCTGAAAGAAGCGCCTCTGCGCCGGTGCTGGCTGGACAGTCCTGCGAAATGGATTGGTCTTTTGCGGTGATTTTTGCAACTGCGATCATGACGGGTCCCGTGGCATGCAATCCTTTCTTCCGGACTTTACTTGCTTCCGGTAGGAGCCCAAGCAATCACTGTGGAAACGCAACAGCTTCATCGCGGAGCTTCGGCGCGGGCAAGTAGATCGGCAAAGTCGTAGTTGACACTGGTCACTCCAAAATCCGGTTCTCGATGGAACGGCTGGCGTAGGTAATGCGTGCGGTGGGAGTTTTCACCGGTGAATTCGACGATGGCCAGGATGAAGTCCTCAGGCTTGTTGAGTGAGTAGAGGATCTCATTGCGCGTGACGGTGATGGTGGGGGCGCCAGTGACACGGCCCTTCACTTCGATGAAGCGCAACTTGCCGGTGCCCGGCACGCGGCTTTCGATGTCGTAGCCAAGCTTCTCGAATTCGCGGTCGATCGGCTCGAAACCGAGGCCGCGCTCGATCTCCATGATGATGGCGCGGGCGCGGGCCGCGCTGGCCTGGGTATCCACTGGGGTTGTGGCCACGGCGCTTGCCGGCGCGGTCATGGCTTGGATCAGGCCGATGGGCACCACCAGCATGCCGCCCAACACCACCGGCGGCAACGGCGAGAGCTGGCCTTCGAGCTTGAGTTCTTCCAGCCGCTTTTGCAACCGTCCTTGCAGCAAGTCGGCGCGCTTGCGGGCCTCACCGGAGTTGAGCCTGGCGTTGGCTTGGCCGGCCTGCTCCTGGAGTTGAAGTTGTGCGGCACGGTGATCCCAATACGCTATTTCCTTGGTCAACCGATCCTTCACTGCCGCCTCGGTCTTGCCGATGAGTTCGAGCTTGGGGCCACGCACGTCGGCAAGATGTTCGGGCACGACCTGGGCGATGGCATGGCCTTGGGCCTTCTGCTCCAACTCGCGGCTGATCCATTGGCATTCCGGCCGGGCGAGGATCGATTCAACGCCCGGTTCATCAGCAGCCAGAGGGCGATAGTCCAGATATGGCGCGTAGTTGACGTGCCGGGTGTCACCTTCCGAATCCATTTCGACATAGAGCATGCGCTTGGAGACAACCCGTCGCTCGCCGGTGCGCGTCAGGCCGGCGTCCTGGATGGCGTGCTCCAGATAGAACAGCACACGCGGCGAGGTGCCGGGGTCGCGCTCATCGACCAGCACCGTGCCGCGTTTCAGTAGATCGCGGTTGCGTTCCAGCGTGAGGTCGACGACCGCATCCAGCAACGGATGGCCGGGGCATACGAAAGCGGCCAGCGGCTGGCCCTGCGGCGCAATGAGCGACTTGTCGAAGGCGATGCGTTCATAGCGCGGCAGCACCGGCTCGCCAATGCCGATGAGTCGGTCGCGGTTGCGCACCGGCGCTGGGACATGGGTAATTTCATAGCGGCGGGTTTCACGTTGCTTGGCGGTACCGCCGAGCCGCTTGAAGGCTTCGTGAAAAAACGACTCGATGTAGTGCGGTTGCAGGCGGCGCGCGTCCACGCGCTCCATGTCAGCACGAATGCTCTGCACGCGGCTGGCGTCCATGGCGTCGTGGGCCAGTGCTCTTTCTTCCAGTAGTTCTTGCAGGTGACCACGGTCAAGTGCGGTGTCGAGCACCGTTGTGAGAAAGGCCTTGACCTCGGGCTGTTCGCCATGGCGGATGGCTTCGATCAAGAGCTCGCGTAGGGACTTGCCTTCGAACTGGAGCTTGCCCAGCACGTCGAACACCTGGCCGCCCAGCGCCTGCCGCGCCTGTTCGAGCTTTTCCAGCAGCTTGCGATAGACATCGCCTTCGCGGGTTTCTTCGGCCACCAGGTTCCAAAGGTGGCACACCTCGGTCTGGCCGATCCGGTGGATGCGACCGAAGCGCTGTTCGATGCGATTCGGGTTCCACGGTAGGTCGTAATTGACCATGAGGTGCGCCCGCTGCAGATTGATGCCCTCGCCGGCAGCGTCGGTGGCCAGCAGAACCTGCACCTCGGGGTCGTGCCTGAAGGATTCCTGCGCCTTGAGACGCTCTTCGCGGCCAATGCCGCCGTGGATGATGACCACCGCATCCTTGCGCCCAAGCAGCGTGGTGATGCGCTGTTCCAGATAGTTGAGCGTATCGCGGTGCTCGGTGAAGATGACGAGCTTCTGGTGTGGCGACGGTGTGGGCGGCGGGATTGTGCCGGACCCGTAGGGGGCATCGGGTTCGGCGACATGGCGGCCCACAGGCGTTGCACCTGCAAGTCCCGCTGTGGTGAAAATTTCACCCAAAAGGCTGGCCAGTTCACGCCATTTGGTATCGGTGCCACTGCGGCGCACCGCGAGCGCCTGGGTCTCCAGCCCCTTGAGTGTTTCGATTTCGATGCGCAGTTCGGCGATGGAGCGGGCAGCAGTGGCCTGGTCGAGGATTTCTTCCTCGGCAGCTTCGATTTCGTTGTCCGGGGCATCTTCCAGGTCTTCGACGTCTTCGCTGTCAAGCACGGGTGCAGTAGACGCAAAGATGGAGGCCGCCTGCCCGCCACGCTGCAGCACTTCCAGCTCGCGCAACCGGCTCTCCAACCGCTCGCGGCGGCGGCGGAGCGATTGGTAGATGGCTTCGGGCGACGAGGCCAGCCGGCGCTGCAGGATGGTTAGCGCGAAACCCACCGTGCCGGCGCGCTTGTCGTTCTCCAGGGCCTCGGCACGGTTGAATTCCTCGCGAACGTAGTCGGTGACGATTTTGTAGAGGCGGGCCTCGGCGTCCGACAGCTTATAGGGCACGGTGTAGGCGATGCGCGGTGGGAACAGCGGCGTGCCATCGAACTTGAGCAGACCTTCCTTGACCATGCGGCGCATCAGGTCGGAGACGTCGGCAGTGTGGACGCCATCGCGATATCGCCCCTCGAATCGGTCGCCATCCAGCAGGGCCATGAAAAGCTGGAAGTCGGCCTCCTTGCCGTTGTGCGGCGTCGCCGACATCAGCAGGAAGTGGCGCGTGAGTGTCGAAAGCAACTGGCCCAACCGGTAGCGCTTGGTGTATTTGGTTTCGCCGCCGAACACGGTGGCCGACATCTTGTGGGCTTCGTCGCACACCACCAGGTCCCAACGGCAGTCGGGCGCCTGGAGCTTCAGTTGCACGCCTTCGTTACGCGAGAGTTTGTCGAGGCGGGCAATGACCAAGTTGGTTTCGAGGAACCAGTTGCCGGTGCGCGCGGCTTCCAATTTGTCGTTGGTGAGAATCTCGAATGGAAGATGAAAGCGGCGAAAGAGTTCGTCCTGCCACTGTTCGGCGAGACTGCCGGGGCAGACGATGAGACAGCGTTGCAAGTCGCCCCGCGCGATCAGCTCTTTGATGAGTAGGCCGGCCATGATGGTCTTGCCGGCACCAGGGTCGTCCGCCAGTAGGAAACGCAAGGGCTGGCGTGGCAGCATTTGTTCATAGACGGCGGTGATCTGGTGCGGCAACGGATCGACGATCGACGTATGCACCGCCAGCACCGGGTCGAACAGATGGGCAAGCCGAATGCGCTGGGCCTCGGACACCAGCCGGAACAGTGCGCCATCGCCATCGAAGCTCCACGGCCGGCCCTGTTCGACGATGTCCAGGCGCGGCTCGTCATCGCGATAGAGCAACCGATTGTCGACCTTCCCGGCGGGCGTTTTGTAGATCAGCTCCAGCGCCTCCGAGCCGAACCACTGGACGGTCACCACGATGACCAGTGCGTCCGGCAGCAAGCCGCGGACAGCGGCATTGGGTTGGAGGTCTTCGAGCTTCAATTGGTCACCTTTGAGTTGCGCGCGGTCGCTACGACTGTGACGGTCCTCACGAGCAGATGTCTCTGGGCACAGGGGGAGTCTTGGCGATTAACGACCAAGCTCAGCCGACGCTTGTAGCTTAGGGGGAAAGCGAAGACCAGGTTAGCCTTCACTTCCCTCGTCTTCCTGCGCCTCCGTCTCCTTTTTCAGATGACCATTTTCGACATAACGCGCGAACGCCATAGGTTTCATGGAGAAGGACTGCAGGTCAGAGATAAGTTTTGAGACAAACGCGAGCAATCCATTTTCGACGAACGATTGAAAGGTGCTGCGCCCATATTGCTGGCAGAAGAACCAGTCCTGTCGGATTGCATATACACCATGCAGAAACGCGGCTGGTTGATCACTTGAGAGCGCAGTCAAGCGCGCGAGAAATAAATCCGGTGTGGCAGCGTCTGCGTCGTACCCAACGACGTAACCTCTCGGTGCGAGGAAAGAAGGGGTGCGTACTTCGATGCCCTGTGGTTGACTCGTCTCAGCACCCACGGGCGGTTTCGCGGTGGTGTAGTGCGCATAGTACTTTCCGCGCTTTGCCATCAGTCGGATAGCGGCAATAGCCACAGCGGCTTCCCGCAACTTCTCCAGCGCCAAGTCAGCTTTTACCTCGACAGTCGCGTAGACAGCTTCGATCGGAAAGACATTCGCAACGAGTTCCCGGAACAAAGGGGAGTTATAGAGTTCGTCGTGGATGACGATATCGATCTGCGAGCTGATCGGAAGATCGGTGTGAGAGCTGACGATGAAGCCCGTACCCAAACTGTAGCGGTGGGGGAGAACTTGCTCGAGAAGCTTGTTGACGCGTTGCTCGCATTGCGACCTCGCTCGCCATAGTGAGGCAGCGCACCGGTAAGCACCTTAGTCTGAAGCTCAAAGATGCACCTTATCGCCTTAAAGTAGGCAGTTAGCCCAGTCGGATTGTCTTTGTTCGCGCGGTCCGTCATCTTTTCTCCCGCAGCGTAGGCGATGGGGGCGGCTTGGTGAAGGAGAACGACCACAATCACCAGCCGTTAGCCAAGGGCGAAGTCTTCCCGTAACGACCGGTGCATTGTACGGTTACCCATCAAGCGGAGCCACCTCAGCGGAGTGTCAGCACCCGCTTCAAATACCGCCCGGTATGGCTCGCCGGATTGGCGGCCAGTTGCTCCGGGGTGCCGACACCCACCACTTGGCCACCGCCATCGCCGCCTTCGGGCCCCATGTCGATCAACCAATCCGCTGTCTTGATGACATCCAGGTTGTGCTCGATGACGACGATGGTGTTGCCGGCGTCGCGCAACTGGTGCAGCACCTTGAGCAGCATGTCGATATCGGCGAAATGCAAGCCGGTAGTCGGTTCGTCCAGGATGTAGAGCGTGCGCCCGGTGTCGCGTTTCGACAGCTCCAGCGCCAGCTTGACGCGCTGCGCTTCGCCGCCGGACAGGGTGGTGGCGGCCTGGCCCAGGCTGATGTAGGAGAGGCCGACGTCGAGCAGGGTGCGCAGCTTGCGTGCAATGGCGGGCAGGGCGCTAAAAAATCCGTGCGCCGCTTCGACTGTCAGGTCCAGGATCTGCGCGATGTTCTTGCCCTTGTAGACGATCTCCAGCGTCTCGCGGTTGTAGCGCGTGCCGCGGCAGATGTCGCAAGGCACATAGACGTCGGGCAGGAAGTGCATCTCGACCTTGATCATGCCGTCGCCCTGGCAGGCTTCGCAGCGCCCGCCGGCGACGTTGAAGCTGAAGCGCCCGGGGCCGTAACCACGTTCGCGCGCAGCTGGCACCTCAGCCATCAGTTCGCGAATCGGCGTGAACAGGCCGGTGTAGGTGGCCGGGTTGCTGCGCGGCGTGCGGCCGATCGGCGACTGGTCGACATTGATGACCTTGTCGAAGTATTCCAACCCCTCCATCGCCGCGTGCGGCGCCGGTTCGTCATGCGAGCGGTACAGCTGGCGCGCCACGGTGCGGTACAGGGTGTCGTTCACCAGGGTTGACTTGCCCGAACCCGAAACGCCCGTGACGCAGGTGAACAGGCCGACCGGGATTTCCACGGTGACGTTTTTCAGGTTGTTGCCGCTGGCGTGGACGATGCGCAGCCAGCCGCCCTCACCCCGGCCCTCTCCCGCTCGCGGGAGAGGGAGTGAATTTGATCCCTTTCCCTTTCGGCCTCCCTCTCCCGCTCGGGGGAGAGGGAATGAACCTGGCGTCTTCCCCTTTCGGTCTCCCTCTCCCGCTTGCGGGAGAGGGTAGGGGTGAGGGCGAACGCGCCGCGCCGGTACGGCGATGCGAAGTTCACCGGCAAGGTAGCGACCAGTCAAGGACGCCTTGCTCGCCAGGACCTGCTCCAGACCACCCTGGGCCACCACCGATCCGCCATGGACGCCGGCGCCCGGACCCAAGTCAATCAGATGATCGGCGGCGCGAATCATCTCCTCGTCGTGCTCGACCACCAGCACGCTGTTGCCGATGTCGCGCAGATGCTTGAGCGTGCCAATCAGCCGCGCGTTGTCGCGCTGGTGCAGACCAATGCTGGGCTCGTCCAGCACGTACATGACGCCGGTCAGGCCGGAGCCGATCTGCGAGGCGAGCCGGATCCGCTGCGACTCGCCGCCCGAAAGCGTCTCGGCACTGCGCTCAAGGCTCAGGTAATTGAGCCCGACGTCGTTCAGGAACTTCAGGCGCGAGCGAATGCCACGCACCACCTTGTCGGCAATGCCGGCCTTGGCGCCCGTTAGGACAAGCTGCTCGAAGTAGCGCAGCGACTCGCCCAGCGTGGCGCGGCTCACCTGAAAGATCGCGCGCGCCTGCTCGCCCTCGCCGATCATGACGTGCCGCGCCTCGCGCCTGAGCCTTGTGCCCTGGCAGTCGGCACAGGCGCGCGTGCTGCGGTAGCGCGCCAGGTCTTCGCGCACCAGCGCCGAGTCGGTCTCGCGGTAGCGCCGCGTCATGTTCGGTATCACCCCCTCGAATGCGTGCTTCTTCGTCGTCCTGCGGCCGGACGATGCCCCGGACTCGATCACATAGGAAAAACGGATCTCCTCCTTGCCCGAGCCAAACAAGACGGCCCGGCGCGTCGCCTCGTCCAGATTCTCAAAGGGCGTATCGACGTCGAACCCGTAATGCCGCGCCAGGCTTTCCAGCAGCGCGAAGTAGTAGCCATTGCGCCGGTCCCAGCCCTTGATGGCGCCCCCGGCCAGGCTGAGTGAGGGAAAGGCGACGACACGTGTTGGGTCAAAGAATTCCTGCGTGCCCAGGCCGTCACAGGCCGGGCAGGCGCCGACCGGGGAATTGAACGAGAACAGCCGCGGCTCGAGTTCGCTGATCGAGTAGCTGCAGACCGGGCAGGCGAACTTGGCGTTGAACAGGTGTTCCTTGAAATGCGGGCCCTCACCCCTGCCCTCTCCCGCCGGGAGAGGGTGATCCATTTCCAGCGCGATGGCGCGTCCATCGGCGTCCGGCCCGCCGAGTCGCAACGCGGACTCGAAGCTCTCGGCCAGGCGTTGCTTGAGCTCGGGGCGCACGCGCAGCCGATCGACCACCACGTCGACATTGTGCTTCTCGGTTTTCTTCACCTTCGGCAAATCCTCATAGGCGTAAACCTCGCCATCGACGCGAAAGCGCACATAACCCTGCGCCTGCAGGTCGGCAAAGAGCTCGAGGAATTCACCCTTGCGCTCACGCGCCAAGGGCGCCAGGATCATGAGCCGGGTCTCGGCGGGCAGGGCCAGCACGGCGTCCACCATCTGTGCCACCGTCTGCGCCTGCAGCGCCAGGCCATGGTCCGGGCAGTAGGGGGTGCCGGCGCGCGCAAACAGCAGGCGCAGGTAGTCGTGGATTTCGGTGATGGTGCCAACCGTCGAGCGCGGGTTGTGGCTGGTCGCCTTCTGCTCGATGCTGATGGCCGGCGACAGGCCTTCGATCATGTCGACGTCGGGCCGGTCCATGAGCTGCAGGAACTGCCGCGCGTAAACGCTCAGGCTCTCGACGTAGCGGCGCTGGCCCTCGGCGTACAGGGTATCGAACGCCAGGCTCGACTTGCCCGATCCGCTAAGCCCCGTGATCACCACCAGGCGGTTGCGCGGGATATCCAGGTCAATGTTCTTCAGGTTGTGCGTGCGGGCGCCGCGCACGCTGATGAAAGGCTGGGCGTCGGCGAGACTGGCGCCAAGATAGGCGCCCTCGGGGGCAACTTGCTTCGGCGATGGGTTCAGGTTCACGCGCACTCGGGTAAACCGAAGATGATAGTCAACATCCGCCTTGAAAGCAGCCTCGATTCTTGTCCAACGAAGTGTGAGCCTGGGGCTCAGGGCGAGATTTCAACGAGGAATGAGCCTGAAGGGGGCCGAGAATGGTGATTGGACGGCGGCCGATGTGGCAAAGAACCAGGCAACGTCAACGGCTTGCCGGGGCAGTTCGTTAACTTCCCACAGGGGAGGTTGGCGCGGCAGTTGCCGGCCTGACCCATTACCACGCTCCAACCAAACGCATAATCTGTCGAATCAACCGGAGGAAATCACCATGGCATCCGTCAACAAAGTCATCCTGGTCGGCAACTGCGGCCGCGACGCCGAGATTCGTTACCTGCCTTCAGGCCAGGCCGTGGCCAACGTCACGCTGGCCACCTCGTCCAAGCGCAAGGACAAGACGAGCGGCGAAATGATCGAGGACACCCAGTGGCATCGCATCACCTTCTTCGACCGGCTCGCCGAGATCGCCGGCGAATACGTCAAGAAGGGCCGGCCCCTTTACATCGAAGGCCGCATCAAGTACGGCAAGTTCACCAACAAGGATGGCGTGGAGCAGAACACCTGCGACATCATTGCCAGCGAAATGCAGCTGCTGGGAAGCCGCGAGGGCATGGGCGCGCCTGCCGACGCCGGCGACGATGGCGCGGCGCGGCGCAGTGCGTCCGCTGCGCGCACCGGCGCCCCGGCCGGGTCGCCCCGCCCGGCCGCCGCCAAACCGTCCAGCGGGTTTGACGACATGGACGACGACATTCCGTTCTAGGGATGGTCTCCCTACCCAGGGCATCATGGTCCGGGCGCCGATGTGCCGTCACAGCGGAGGAATGGCATGTCCTATCAAGACGCATACGGTCTATCCCTTAGCGCAAATGACGCGACCGCGTTAGCGCACTACAACTCGGCGCTCGACAAGCTGCTGGTGTTTCGCAACGACCCGGTTGCCGAGATTGATGCCGCCACGGCGATCGACCCCGAACTCATCATGGGGCATGTACTCAAGGGATTGCTTTGTGCACTGGGTACCGAGAAGTCCCTGTTGCCCGACGCTCGTGCCGCACTTGCCGCCGGGCGCGCCACGGCGGGGGGTGGCGATGCCCGCGAACAGGGGCACCTGAGCGCCCTGGCGGCCTGGGTCGACGGACGCATGTATGAGGCCTGCGCGCGTTGGGAAAACGTCCTTGTCGAATACCCAGCTGACGCACTCGCGATGCTGGCTGCGCATCTGGGTGATTTCTACCTTGGCCAGTCGAGCGAACTGCGCGACCGCGTCGCGCGTCGCCTGCCCGAGATTGAGAGCGGCAGCGCGCTGGAAGGCCATTACCTGGGCATGTACGCCTTTGGTCTGGAAGAAATGGGCGACTACCGTCAGGCCGAAGCCATCGGCCGCAAGGCCGTTGCACGAGACCCGCGCGATGCCTGGGCCACCCATGCGGTCGCGCACGTGATGGAAATGACGAACCGGATCGACGAGGGCATCCAATGGCTGGTTCAGGGAGAAGAGGGCTGGGCAACCGACAACTTCTTTGCCGTGCACAACTGGTGGCACCTGGCGCTTTACCACTTTGACCGGCTGCAATGGGATGAGGTGCTGCGGCTGTACGACCAGCGCATCCGCGGCAGCGACTCCACAGTGATTCTCGACATGGTCGATGCCAGCGCCCTGTTGTGGCGGCTTCATCTGCACGGCGTGGACGTCGGCGGCCGCTGGCAGCGCATGGTGGAGGTCTGGGAACCGCGCATCGACGATGCCTGGTACGCCTTCAACGACAGCCACGCGATGATGGCCTTTGCCGGCGCCGGCCGCGAGGACCTGGCACTGCGCCTGCTCAAGGTGATGGAGCGCACGGCACAGCTTGACAGCGACAACGGCGCCATGACCCGCAGTGTTGGCCTGCCGGTGGCGCGGGCGCTGCTCGCCTATGCCCAGCGCGACTACGCGGCGACCGTGAGACTGCTTGAGCCTGTCAAGACCATCGCCGCGCGCAGCGGCGGCTCGCACGCGCAGCGCGACCTGCTGGCGCAAACGCTGATCGCGGGCGCCGAGCACGCCGGCCAGACCGCGTTGACGCGAGCGTTGTTGAACGAGCGCCTGGCGCTGAAGCCGCGCTCGGGATTGAACCGGCAGTGGCTGGCCAGGGTCAGCGCAGCATCCAGGTGAGGAGCCAACATGGCTGAGCAGTTCGACGCGATCGTGATCGGCGCGGGCCAGGCCGGACCCGCACTGGCTGTGCGCTGTGGCAAGGAGGGCCTGAAGACGGCCATCATCGAGCGGCATCGCTTTGGCGGCACCTGTGTCAACAACGGCTGCGTGCCAACCAAGACGCTGGTGGCGAGCGCACGGGTCGCCCATGTGGCGCGTCACGCCGGCGACCATGGGGTCTTGCTCGACGGCCCGATCCGTGTTGACATGGCCCGCGTCAAGGCACGCAAGGACGCCATCGTCGAGAAATCTCGCGCCGGCGTGCGCGCCTGGCTCGACGGCGCCGCCAACGTCACGGTGATCGAAGGTCATGCCCATTTCGAAGCCTCGCATTGTTTGCGCGTCGGCGCGCTTGAGATCGAGGCTCCGCGCATCTTCATCAATGTCGGCGGTCGCGCCGCGCTGCCTGAACTGGCCGGTCTGTCCGAGGTGCCGTTCCTGAACAACGAGCGGATCATGCATCTGGAGCGCCTTCCCGAGCACCTGCTGATCGTCGGCGGCAGCTACATTGGGCTCGAGTTCGCGCAGATGTACCGCCGCTTCGGCTGCCGCGTCACGCTGGTCGAAAGCGGGTCGCGCCTGATCGCTCGCGAGGATCAGGACGTGTCCGACACGATCCGCGACATCCTGGCGGGCGAAGGCCCCCGTTTCAGCCCGCGGGCAGTCCAGCAATCGCCTGCGCAGGTTGCCGACCCCAGGAGCCATGACCTATCAAAGCAAACCGCATCTTTTTCTCCTGTTCCTGTTTGACGCCATAGCGTGTCGGCAATTCGCTTGTTCGGCGCAGGCCTGCCAGACGCCGAATTGGCTTATCTGAATCGGCCTTCGACGAGGACCTCTGGCGACAGTTCGATCACGTAGACATGGCGATGATGGCGCCGACCCATGACTCCGAGAATACGCCAAGGGGCTGCGCCGATAATTGACTGTCGCCTCTTGTTCCCTATGCGTTCCCGAGGAAACCCTATTGAAAACTCGCGCCGTGGAGACAGCCATGCGTGAGATCTTTTACGAACAGCTCGAAGCGACGCTGCGCCAGATCCGCGCCGACGGCTTCTACAAGACCGAGCGGCTCATCGCCACGCCGCAGCGGGCCGCGCTGACGCTGCAGTCCGGTGCGCAGGTGGTCAACTTCTGCGCCAACAATTACCTGGGCCTGGCCGACGATGCGCGGCTTATCGCCGCCGCCAAAGAGGGGCTGGACCGGCATGGCTTCGGCATGGCCTCGGTGCGCTTTATTTGCGGCACGCAGACCAGCCACCGCGAACTTGAAGTCGCCATCGCCGCCTTCCTGGGCACGCAGGACAGCATCCTGTACGGCTCCTGCTTCGACGCCAACGGCGGCCTGTTCGAGACCCTGCTGGGCGAGCAGGACGCGGTCATCAGCGACGAGCTCAACCATGCCAGCATCATCGACGGCGTGCGCCTGTGCAAGGCCAGGCGCTTTCGCTACCGTAACAACGACATGGCCGACCTGGAGGCGCAGCTGCTGGCCGCCGCGGCCGCAGGCGCACGGCACAAGATGATCGCCACCGATGGCGTGTTCTCGATGGACGGGATCATCGCCAACTTGGCAGGCATCTGCGAACTGGCCGAGCGCCATGGCGCGCTGGTCATGGTGGACGACTCGCACGCGGTGGGCTTTGTCGGCGCCAATGGGCGTGGCACGCCCGAGCTGTGTGGCGTGTCCGAGCGCATCGATGTCTATACCGGCACGCTGGGCAAGGCGCTGGGCGGCGCCTCGGGGGGTTATGTTGCGGGGCGCCGGCAGCTGGTGGACCTGTTGCGCCAGCGCTCGCGTCCCTACCTCTTTTCTAATGCGCTGGCGCCCGCCATCGTCAGCGCCTCGCTGCAAGTGATCGAGCTGCTGACATCGGCCGAAGGCGCAGCTCTGCGCGAGCGCGTCAACGCCAACGGAGCGCGCTTTCGCGGCCAGATGGGCAGACTGGGATTCCAGCTCGTGCCGGGACAGCACCCGATCGTGCCGGTGCTGCTGGGCGACGCCGCGCTGGCCAGCCGCATGGCCGAGGGCCTGCTGCAAGAGGGCATCTACGTGATCGGCTTTAGCTTTCCCGTCGTTCCCAAGGGCCAGGCGCGCATCCGCACGCAGATGTCGGCGGCGCACAGCACGGAGCAGATAGACCGCGCGGTGGCGGCGTTCGCCAAGGTCGGGCGCGCGCTCGGCGTGATCCCGGCCTGATACCGTATTGCGTTCAAGGCTTCAGATATGTGGCACTTTTTTGGCGCGATCAGGCCGGTGCGGCACTCAGCTCCGCGAATCTCCCCCGGCCTTCGGCCTCCTCCTTTATTTCGCTGCGCTGAGCGCCGCACCGGCCTGATCCATCCAGCGTGCTGGGCGTGCGCGGCGCCAACGATGCGCGCCGCCAAGGAGGTTGGGTGGGCGGCGCAGCGAAGTAAAGGAGGAGGAACGGGCGCAGCCCGTTCCGGGGGACATGAGCGGAGTCGCCCACCCAGCCTCCTTGGCTTGCCCATACCATCAGCGGAGGTCTTGTCTTTCGACGACGACTTGGCATGAGCGGCCGCGCGCAAGGGAAAACACTATGAAAGCACTCGCCAAACTCAAGCCGGGCCCGGGCCTGACCATGACTGACGTGCCGCGGCCTGAGGTCGGGCACAACGATGTGCTGATCCGGATCAGGAAGACCGCCATCTGCGGCACCGACATCCACATCTGGAACTGGGACGAGTGGGCGCAAAAGACCATTCCGGTGCCGATGCACGTGGGCCACGAGTACCTGGGCCACATCGTGGAGATGGGCGCCGAGGTGCGCGGCTTGGCGCTGGGCGACCGGGTCTCGGGCGAGGGTCACATCACCTGTGGCCATTGCCGCAACTGCCGCGCCGGGCGTCGTCACCTGTGCCGCAACACGAGCGGCGTGGGCGTGAACCGCGAAGGCTCCTTCGCCGAGTACCTGGTGATTCCGGCTTTCAACGCCTTCAAGATTCCCGCGGGTATCAGCGACGACCTCGCGGCCATCTTCGATCCCTACGGCAACGCCACGCACACCGCGCTGTCGTTCAGCCTGGTCGGCGAAGACGTGCTGATTACCGGCGCCGGGCCGATCGGCATCATGGCGGCGGCGATTGCCCGCCATGTCGGCGCGCGCCACGTCGTCGTCACCGACGTCAACGACTACCGGCTGGAGCTGGCACGCACGATGGGCGCCACGCGCGCCGTCAACGTGGACCGGACCTCGCTGAAGGACGTAATGCACGAACTGGGCATGGTCGAGGGCTTCGACGTGGGCATGGAGATGTCGGGTGTGCCCTCGGCCTTCCAGACTCTGCTGCAGAGCATGAATCACGGCGGCAAGGTGGCGCTGCTGGGAATTCCACCGTCCAACACCGCGATCGACTGGAACCAGGTCATCTTCAAGGGGCTGGAGATCAAGGGGGTGTACGGTCGCGAGATGTTCGAAACCTGGTACAAGATGGTCGCCATGCTGCAAAGCGGCCTTGATCTGTCGCCGATCGTGACCCATCAGTTCGCCATCGACGATTTCGAACAGGGCTTTGCCACCATGCTGTCGGGCCAGTCGGGCAAGGTGATCCTGAACTGGGACGCTTGATTAGGCAGCCGCCTGAGCCGAGCAGCGTTTCGTCTCATCTCCCAGCCCGCGCGTCGGCTCATACTCAGGCCTACGCTGCGCAGCGTCGCAGGCGCTACGCTGCGGCCTGAGCCAACCAGCGTTTCGTCTCATCTCCCAGCCCGCGCGTCGGCTCATACTCAGGCCTACGCTGCGCAGCGTCGCAGGCGCTACGCTGCGGCCTGAATAACGCCGCCGCCGAGGCAGACTTCACCGTCGTACAGCACCGCCGACTGCCCCGGCGTGACGGCCCATTGCGGCGCGGCAAAGTCCAGCGCGAAGCCCGCGCCCGCGACAGTGCTGAGTTCGCAGGCGGCATCGGCCTGGCGGTAGCGCGTCTTGGCGTTCAAGGTCCCGGCCTTGGGCGGCTCGCCGGCGACCCAACTCGTGTCCTGCGCCAGCAGGCGGCTCGACAGCAACCAGGGGTGCTCGTGCCCCTGCACCACCCACAGTGTGTTCTTCTCCAGGTCCTTGCGCGCAACAAACCAGGGCGCATGCTCGCCGCCACCGCGCCGCGCACCTGCTAAGCGCACGCCGCCGATGCCAAGCCCCTGGCGCTGGCCCAGCGTGTAAAAACTCAGTCCCACATGCTGGCCCAGCACCCGGCCCTGCTCATTCTTGATCGGGCCGGGCTCGCCGGCAATGTAGCGGTTCAGGAATTCACGAAACGGGCGTTCGCCGATAAAGCAGATGCCGGTGGAATCTTTCTTTTTCGCGTTCGGCAGGCCGATCTCCTCGGCCATGCGCCGCACCTCGGTCTTGGCCCATTCGCCAATCGGAAACAGCGTCTTGCCAAGCTGCTGCTGCGTCAGCCGATGCAGAAAGTAACTCTGGTCCTTGGCTCCATCGAGCCCCTTGAGCAGCTGGTACTGTCCATGGATTGCCCGCGCGCTATTGCACGCGCTCGCGTGCGATTCGTCATTTCGGCCCACGGGCTCGCCAGGGTTGGCTGGGCACCAGCGAACCCTGGCGTAATGCCCGGTGGCAATCTTCGCGGCGCCAAGCCGCAGCGCGTGCTCGAGAAAGGCCTTGAACTTGATTTCGGCGTTGCAAAGCACGTCCGGGTTCGGTGTCCGGCCAGCGCGATACTCGCGCAGGAATTCGGCAAAGACGCGATCCTTGTATTCGGCGGCAAAGTTGACATGTTCGAGCGGGATGCCAAGCACGTCGGCCACCGCCGCCGCGTCGACCAAGTCGACGTTGGACGAGCAGTACTCGCTGTCGTCGTCGTCCTCCCAGTTCTTCATGAAGATGCCGACCACCTCATGACCCTGGCGCTTCAAGAGCCAGGCGGTGACCGCCGAGTCCACGCCTCCGCTCAAGCCAACGACCACGCGCTCCTTGCCCATGCCCGGATTATCCCGGGGCGGTGGCTGCGCCATGCAGCCGCGCGTTCTGCGGCGTGCTGGAACCGTCGCGCGCTTCGGTCAGAGCGTCGCGCTGGGGCTACCCAGCGAGGAGTGGGCAAACACCAGCGACAGCGGATGCCTGGCTCCGGCGAGGTAGTCTTCCATGCATTGCAGCAGCAGCGGGCTACGATGCCGCGCGGCGCTGGCGCGAATCTCCGCCGGCGTCAGCCACAGGGTGCGCACGATGCCCCGGTCCAGCGTTCGCCCCGGCTCGGGCGACCCAACCCGGCCGCAGTAGGCGAAGCGCAGGTAGGTGATGTCCGCGCCGGTATCCGGATCCCGCTTGCGCGCCAGATAGACGCCAACCAGCGCTTCGGGCGTGAAGTGGCAGGCCGTTTCCTCCAGCACCTCGCGCACGCAGCCTTGCAGCGGCGACTCGCCCGAATCAAGATGACCGGCCGGGTTGTTCAACTTCAACCCCTCCGAGGTCTCCTCCTCCACCAGCAAGAACCTGCCGTCCTGCTGGATGACGGCGGCGACCGTGACGCTGGGTTTCCAGCGCTCGCCATTCCCTGATTCATTCATGGCGGCGATTATGCAGACCTGTTGCGCGCGCCTGCGATACACGGTCCGGCGCGGCCCGGCGCAGCGGGGAAACTCGGGTAAGCTTGGCGCCAGTTTTCAATCACAGAGTCGAGGAGACGCCCCCATGCTGATTGGCGTGCCCACCGAAACCATGGTGGGTGAAACCCGTGTTGCCGTCACACCCGAAACAGCCAAGAAGCTGATCGCGCAAGGACATCGACTGAATGTTCAGGCCGGCGCCGGGGTCGCCGCCAGCGCGCCGGACAGCGCCTATCAGGCGCTCGGCGCCAGCATCACCGATGCCGCCGCGGCGCTGGGCGCCGAACTGGTGCTGAAGGTTCGTTCTCCCACCGAAGCGGAACTACCCATGATGAAGTCGGGCAGCACGGTCGTTGGCATGCTCAACCCTTTTGACGCGGCGGGACTGCAGCGCTTGGCCAGCGCCGGTCTGACCAGCTTTGCGCTGGAGGCCGCCCCGCGCACGACACGCGCGCAAAGCATGGACGTGCTCTCATCGCAGGCGAACATCGCCGGCTACAAGGCGGTGATGATTGCCGCCGACAAGTACCAGCGCATCTTTCCGATGCTGATGACCGCCGCCGGCACGCTGAAGGCGGCGCGCGTCGTGGTGCTGGGCGTGGGCGTGGCCGGCCTGCAAGCGATCGCCACGGCAAAACGTCTCGGCGCGGTGATCGAGGCCTCCGACGTGCGCCCGAGCGTCAAGGAGCAGGTTGAATCGCTCGGCGCCAAGTTCATTGACGTCGCCTACGAGACGGCCGAGGAAAGAGAAGCGGCCGAGGGCGTCGGTGGTTACGCCAAACCGATGCCGCCGAGCTGGCTGGAGCGGCAGAAGGCCGAAGTCGCCAAACGCGTGGCAGCCGCCGACATCGTCATCACCACAGCGCTGATCCCGGGCCGTCCCGCCCCGGTGCTGGTCAGCGAGGAGATGGTCAAGTCGATGAAACCGGGCTCGGTGATCGTCGATCTGGCCGCACCGCAGGGCGGCAACTGCCCGCTGACCGAGGCCGGCAAGACGGTGTTGAAGCACGGCGTCACCCTGGTCGGCGAGACCAATCTGCCGGCGCTGGTGGCGGCCGACTCCAGTGCCCTCTATGCAAGGAACCTGCTCGATTTCCTCAAGCTCATCACAACCAAGGAAGGCCTGCTGCAGGTGCCGCTGGACGACGACATCGTGGTCGCCTGCCTGATGACGCAGGGCGGCGAGGTCCGGCGCAAATAGCGCGCATGGCGCACCCAGCCAATCACGGAGCATTCATGGAATCAGTCTCACCCACCATCCTCAACCTGATCATCTTCGTGCTGGCCATCTACGTCGGCTACCACGTGGTCTGGACCGTCACGCCGGCGCTGCACACCCCGCTGATGTCCGTCACCAACGCCATTTCGGCCATCGTCATCGTCGGCGCCATGCTGGCCGCGGCGCTGACCGAGACGAATCTGGGCAAGA
>JBCKPE010000033.1:0-20791 GCA_038901875.1 Burkholderiaceae bacterium | reverse complement strand
AGCCAGGCCGGCCTCGCTCGAAGGGGTGTTGCGCCCCTTGGCGGTGCGATGGTTGTCGGTGCGCCCGGTGGAAAATCCGGCGGCGCCGGCCTGCAAGGCCTGGCGCAGGATGTCACGCATGGCCGCGATGTCATCGGTGCTGGCTTCCTCGCCGGCCAGGGCACGGTCCTCCATCACGTACATGCGCAGCGGATCATGCGGCATCTGCACCAGGTAGTCGATGCTGTGCGGCATGGCGTCGAGCGCATCCATGTACTGGGGAAAGGTTTCCCAGCGAAAGTCGATGCCCTTGGACAGGGCCACGCCAGGGATATCTTCGACACCCTCCATCAGATCGATCAAATCACCTTGCTTGCCCGGACGCAGCGGGGCGAATCCGACGCCGCAATTGCCCATCACCACGGTGGTGGTTCCATGGTAAACACTCGGCGAAAAGGTCGGGTCCCAGCAGGCCTGCCCGTCGTAATAAGTGTGAATATCGACAAATCCCGGAGTCAGCCAGGCGCCGCGCGCATCGACCGTCTCGCGGGCCGCGCCGCTCACCCGCCCGACTTCGACGATCCGGCCGGCCGTTACCGCCACATCGGTCACGCGCTGGGGCGAGCCGGTGCCGTCGATGACGGTCGCTTCCTTGAACAGCAAATCAAACATTCATCAATTCCTTCCGGCCTATCGTATAGCAAGAGTTCAGACGGAAAGCTATTCATCCTGCACGGATCGCCTCGGGGCCGATTCGGGTTGCGACAAGCGGCCAACAATGACCTTACCGTGTATTCCCTAACGGCCGCCGCATGACAAGGCAACTAAAATTGCGCTCAGATCAAGCATTGCGGATCGCACTTCGCGTCCAGGCTGAATCAAACGCCTCCTTGCGCGGCAAGCGCCATCCTAATTTCTGGAGATAACTGAATGAAACTCATCCTCGGACTTGCCGCCCTTGGTTTCTCGCTGCTCGCCCAGGCGCAGACCTTCCCCGGCTCACGGGCCATCGCCATCGTCGTGCCGTTCGCGGCGGGCGGTCCGACCGACCGGGTGGCGCGCGACCTTGGCGAAGCGATGCGCAAGGCCATGCCCGGCAGCAACTTTGTGGTGGAGAACTCGGTCGGCGCCGGAGGCACCATCGGCGCGACCAGGGTGGCCAAGGCAGCACCGGATGGCCACACCCTGCTGCTGTTTCACATCGGGATGGCGACAACACCGGCGCTGTACCGCAAGATCCAGTACAAGCCGCTGGAAGATTTCGAGTTCCTGGGCATGGTGAACGACGTGCCCATGACGCTGATTGGCAAGCCGCAGTTGCCGGCCAACACCTACCGCGACTTCGAGAACTACATTCGCGCCAACGCGGGCAAGCTGAACCTGGCCCATGCCGGGTTGGGCTCGGCCTCGCACCTGTGCGGCCTGATGTGGCAGCACGCGATGAAACTTGGCGAGGCCATGACGACGATCCCGTTCAACGGCACCGGGCCGGCAATGAACGCGCTGGTTGGCGGGCAGGTCGACGTCATGTGCGACCAGACCACCAACACCACCGGCCAGATTGAAGGCGGCCGTGTCAAGGCGTTTGCCGTGACCACGCTCAAGCCGCTGTCGAACCACAAGCTGCTGAAGGACTACCCCACGCTCAATGAGATGGGCCTGCGCGGCTTCAATCTGACGATCTGGCACGGCCTGTACGCGCCCAAGGGTACGCCGGCGGCGATCACGACCCAGCTTAACAATGCGCTGAAAATCGCCTTGAAGGATCCGGAATTCATCAAGAAGCAGGAGAGCCTGGGCGCCGTGGTGATCAGCGATGAACGAGTGACGCCGGCCGGACACAAGGCCTTTGTCGCGGCCGAGATCGCCAAGATGCTGCCGGTGATCGAAGCGGCCAAGCAGTTTGCCGACTGAAGCTGGTGCGGGCCTGATCCGCAAGCTCGCCAGCGGCGCGGCCTCGCGGCGGCGCAGGTTTGTCGCCCCGGTTTCAGACGCCCCAGGTGACGTCCTTGCCGGACTGCTGGCAGCGCCGCAGCATTTCGATCATCGGGAACAGGCGCTGTTTCAGCGTCACGCCCCGCGCCGCATCTGATTCGTCAGTTCCGCTCGCCGGCGCCACGCCTGGCGCGGCCCCCTCCTCGCGGATGGCGGCCTGCAATGCGGAAATGGCCGATCCCATTTGCTCGGGCCGGATGATGCCCTTGGACGTCAACTCCTTGCCAATGATTTCCAGCAGACGCCGGCCGTTGGGCTCCAACATGATGAGATCGGCGCTGGCTGTGGATTTGAAAACGTAGAGCATGAGAAAACGGGCAGGTTGCCCCATTGTCTCAGCAAGGGATTCTCCGCATGACTCGCGCCATGCGCTTTTCAATCCAGCAATGCGGGGATCTGTCGGCTAACGCGGCGCGAAACGGCAAGTGCGCAGGAGCCGGCCCTATTGACATTATTTTCTTTAGGCCTAAACTATTTTTCCATGAACATCCTGTGCATCGGCGGCGGTCCGGCCGGGCTTTACTTCGCGCTGCTGATGAAGCTGCAGGACGCGCGCCACCAGATCACCGTGGTCGAGCGCAATCGCCCGTTCGACACCTTTGGCTGGGGCGTCGTCCTGAGCGACCAAACGCTGGACAACCTGCGGCAGGCGGATGCGATGTCGGCCGCCCTGATCGCCGACGCTTTGAACCACTGGGACGATATCGAAGTGTTCTTCAAGGGGCGCAGCGTGCGCTCCAGCGGTCATGGTTTTTGCGGCATCGGGCGCAAACACCTGTTGAACATCCTGCAGCAGCGTTGCCTGCAGCTCGGCGTGGAGCTGGTGTTTGAGACCGAGGTTAGCGACGACCAGGCGCTGGCGCAGCAATACCAGGCTGATCTGGTGATTGCCAGTGACGGACTGGGCAGCCGGATTCGCAGCCGTTACACCGAGACCTTCCAGCCCGACATCGACCTGCGCCAATGCCGTTTCGTCTGGCTCGGAACGCACCGGACCTTCGACGCCTTCACCTTCGCCTTCGAGCAGACCGAGCATGGCTGGTTTCAGGCCCATGCCTACAAATTCAACCAGGACACTTCGACCTTCATCGTCGAAACACCCGAGACGGTATGGCAGGCGCACGGCATCGACCAGATGAGCCAGGAAGAAGCAATTGCCTTTTGCGAGCGCTTGTTCCAGCGCAACCTGGCGGGCCAGGCGCTGATGAGCAATGCCAAACATTTGCGCGGTTCTGCGAACTGGATCCGCTTCCCGCGGGTCATGTGCAAGTCCTGGGTGCATCGGGCGAACGTCGGCGGGCACAGCCTGCCGATTGTCTTGATGGGAGACGCGGCGCACACGGCGCATTTCTCCATCGGCAGCGGAACCAAGCTGGCGCTGGAGGACGCGATCGATTTGGCGCGCGAGTTTGCCAGCGGCGCCGACATGGAACAGGTGTTGCAGGGCTACCAGTCACGCCGCAGCGTCGAGGTGCTGAAGATCCAGAATGCGGCGCGCAATTCGACCGAGTGGTTCGAAAACGTCGAGCGCTACAGCGGCATGGAGATCGAGCAGTTCGCCTACTCGCTGCTGACGCGATCACAGCGCATCAGCCATGAAAACCTGCGCCTGCGCGATCTGAAGTGGCTGCAAGGATATGAGTCCTGGCTGGCCGACAAGACCGCAGCGGCCGAGAGTGCGCCGCAAGGCTCCGGCGTCGATCCCGGCAGGCCGCGAACTCATGGCGAACGCACAGTCGATCCCCGGCCGCCGATGCTGCTGCCGCTGCAGGTGCGCGGCGTCCGCCTGCACAATCGCATCGTCGTTTCGCCCATGGCCATGTACAGCGCCGTCGATGGCGTGCCGCAGGACTTTCATCTGGTCCATCTGGGGGCCCGTGCTCTGGGTGGCGCGGCCATGGTTTTTGTCGAAATGACCAGTCCAACCTCCGAGGGTCGCATCTCGCCGGGCTGCACCGGTCTGTGGAACGATGAGCAGACCCGCGCCTTCAAGCGCATCGTCGACTTCGTGCATCAGAACAGCAGCGCAAAAATTGCCATGCAGCTCGGTCACAGCGGTGCCAAGGGGTCGACTCAGCTTGGCTGGGAAGCGATTGACGAGCCACTTTCCGCCGCCGATGCCAATTGGCCAGTGCTCGCCGCCAGCGCCATTCCCTATGGTGAGCAGAACCAGTTTCCCCGCGCCATGAGCCGCGCCGACATGCAGGCGTTGCTGGCGCAGTTTGTCGCCGCGACGCGGCGCACCGCGCAGGCCGGGTTTGACTGGCTGGAGTTGCATTGCGCCCATGGTTACCTCCTGTCGGGCTTCATCACGCCACTGACGAATCAGCGTCAGGACGAATATGGCGGCAGCCTGGAAAACCGCTGCCGCTACCCGCTGGAAGTGTTTCGCGCCATGCGCGCGGTCTGGCCCGAGCAGCTGCCGATGAGCGTGCGCATCTCGGCGCACGACTGGGTGCCCGGGGGCAATACGGCGGACGATGCGGTTCAGATCGCACGCCTGTTCCAGCAGGCCGGCTGCGACTTCATCGACGTCTCCTCGGGGCAAACCAGCCGCGCCGCGAAACCGGTCTATGGCCGGATGTACCAGACGCCGTTTTCCGACCGCATCCGCAATGAGACCGGAATCCGCACCATCGCGGTCGGCGCCATCACCGAAGCGGATCATGTCAACAGCATCATCGCCGCCGGCCGCGCCGACCTCTGCGCCCTGGCGCGACCGCACCTGGCCGACCCGGCCTGGACCCTGCATGAAACGGCCAAGCTGCAGGTGCAGGGCGCGCACTGGCCCAAGCAGTACTGGGGCGGCCGGGATCAGCTGTACCGCGAACTGGAGAAACAGCAGTTGCTGGCGGCGCAGACCGCCACGCCGGTCAAGCCGACATCTTCCAACGAAGTGGTTTAACGATGCTCTGCATAACTAAGCATGGATCTTGAGGCCCGCCTGCACGGAACCAGCCCGAGCGAGCATGCGCAGGCGCTGCGGCTCTGGCTGCGCCTGCTGACCTGCACGCAATTGATCGAGCGCCAGGTCCGCGCGTCCCTGCGAGAACGGTTTGACACGACCTTGCCGCGTTTTGACCTGATGGCCCAGCTTGATCGCCATCCGGACGGGCTGAAAATGAACGAGTTGTCGCGCCGCATGATGGTGACGGGCGGCAACGTCACCGGAATCACCGACCAGCTGGTGACCGAGGGACTGGTCGAGCGGGTCGATGTCGCGGGCGACCGGCGCGCCTTCAACGTGCGGCTGACCGAGCGCGGACGCCAGGTGTTCCGCGATATGGCCATCGAGCACGAACGCTGGATCGTCGAGGCCTTCAGCGCATTGAACGAACGCGACATTTTGACCCTGCACCGTCTGTTGGGACGGGTCAAGCAGCATTTCCAGGAGGCACTATGAACCCCCACGCTCACATTCGTTCGCTGGGCTCGCGCGGCGTCCGTGCGCGCAGCTGTACAGCGCAGCGAGCCCGCACCGGGCCTTCGCTATGCACGTCCCGAGGCATGACGCTTCGGCCCGGCCCCGAGGGGGCGCCTGCCTCCCTTGAGGCGGCTCGGCGGGAGGCAGTATGAAGAACTATATTGGCCCATCGAACCCGATGCGCAGCCAGTTCGAGGCGAAAGGCGGCTACCAGGCCAGGCATTTTTCCTGGGGTTTCGACGACGGTGTGGGCACCATCACGCTGAACCGGCCCGAGCGCAAGAATCCCCTGACCTTTGACTCCTACGCCGAGCTGCGTGACCTGTTCGCCGCGCTCAGGTACGCCACCGACGTCAAGGTGGTCATCGTCACCGGCGCTGGCGGCAACTTCTGCTCCGGCGGCGACGTGCACGAAATCATCGGACCGCTAACCCGCATGACGATGCCTGAGATGCTGGAGTTCACCCGCATGACGGGGGATTTGGTGCGTGCCATGCGCGCCTGCCCACAGCCGGTGCTCGGCGCCATCGACGGCATCTGCGCCGGTGCCGGAGCCATGATCGCGCTGGCCTGCGACTTGCGCCTGGGCACGGCGGGGACCAGAACGGCCTACCTGTTCACCCGGGTCGGTCTGGCTGGCGCCGACATGGGGGCCTGTGCCCTGCTGCCGCGCGTCATCGGGCAGGGCCGTGCCGCCGAGTTGCTGTTCACGGGTCGCGCCATGAGCGCCGCTGAAGGGTTGGCCTGGGGCTTTTTCAACGCCCTGCACGAGCCGGCCGAACTGCTGCAAGAGGCACGCAAGTTGGCACAGGAACTCGCCAGTGGGCCGACCTTTGCGCACGGCATGACCAAGACCATGCTGGCGCAGGAATGGTCGATGACGATCGACCAGGCGATCGAATCCGAGGCGCAGGCGCAGGCGATCTGCATGCAGACGCAGGATTTCAAACGCGCCTACGACGCCTTCGCCGCCAAGCAAAAACCGGTGTTCGAGGGAAATTAGCATGACTGCAGTGGCGTCGGTTCTGCCGCAAGCGAGCGTGGCTCACCTGAGCCTGCCGTTCTTCGATGTCGTGCATAGGGACCTGGCAGAGCGGCTGCGCGGCTGGGTGCCGCAGCAGGCGGTCGATGAGAGCGACGACCGTCTTGCCTGCCGCGACTGGGTGAGTCGACTCGGCGCGGACGGCTGGCTGCGCTATTGCGTGCCCGCTGCACGCGGCGGCGCACTGCCGGCAGTTGATTCACGTGCCTTGGTCATCCTGCGCGAGACCTTGGCTTTTCATTCGCCTCTGGCCGATTTTGCGTTTGCCATGCAGGGCCTGGGCAGCGGCGCCATCACGCTGGCAGGTGACGAAGCGCAGCAGCGGCGTTACCTGCCCGCGGTGGCGCGCGGCGAATTGATCGCCGCCTTTGCGCTAAGCGAAGCCGAGGCCGGTTCCGACGTGGCGGCGCTAAGCTGCAGCGCCAGGCGGAACGCCGACGCGACCGCGCCTGGCGCGCAAACCGGCTACATCCTGAACGGCAGCAAGACCTGGATCAGCAATGGCGGGCTGGCTGATTTCTACTGCGTCTTCGCCAAGACTGATGCCGATGCCGGGGCACGCGGCATCACTGCCTTCATCGTTGACGCCAGCAACCCTGGCCTGGACGCCAGCGAGCATATCCAGGTGATGTCGCCGCACCCGCTGGCCAGCCTCAGGTTCAGCGACTGCCGGCTCGGACCCGAGGCACGACTGGGCGTGCTCAACGGCGGCTTCAAGCTGGCGATGCGCACGCTCGACATTTTTCGCGCCTCGGTGGCAGGCGCCGCGCTGGGCATGGCAAGGCGCGCACTGGCTGAGGCTGTCCTCCATGCCCGGCAACGCAAGATGTTTGGCCAGACGCTGGCTGACTTTCAACTGACGCAAGCCCGTGTCGGCGAAATGGCCGCGCTGATTGATGCCGCCGCCCTGCTGACCTATCGCGCCGCCTGGCTGCGCGACGAAGCGCAACGCCTGGGCCTCGAGACCCGCGTCACGGTCGAGGCGGCCATGGCCAAGATGACCGCGACCGAGAACGCGCAGAAGGTGATCGACATGGCGTTGCAGATGTTTGGCGGGCTCGGCGTCAAGGTGGGCAGCACGGTCGAGCATCTGTACCGCGACATCCGTTCGCTGCGAATTTACGAGGGCGCCACCGAAGTGCAGCAACTGATCATTGGCAAAGCAACCTTGCAGGGGTAGCACATGAGAAGTCCAAGCCCGATTCAAACGAGTGCGCAGACCGATTCTTTCGTTCGCGACCGGCTGCCGGCGCCCGAGCATTGGCCCGATCTGGTGTTTGACCGACCGGAACTGCGGTTTGGCGATCACATCAATCTGGTTGCGTCGCTGTTTGAGCGCAATTCCGCGCGATCGGACGCGCCCATGCTGCGCTCGAACGCCGGAACGTTGAGCTATGCGCAGGCCGAGCAGCAGGTGAATCGCCTGGCCCGGATGATGGTCGAAGAGCTTGGCCTGGTGCCGGGCAACCGCGTGTTGCTGCGCGGCGGGAATTCGATCGGCCTGGCCCTGGCCTGGCTCGCCGTGGTCAAGGCCGGCATGGTGGCGGTCGGGACCATGCCGCTGCTGCGCGCCAAGGAGCTCGGCGACATCATTGAAAAATGCCGCCCGATCGTCGCGCTCTGCGACGCGAGCCTGCTCGACGAGTTGAACTTCGCGCGGCAGGAGCATTCGGCGCTGACTCGCATCCTGAGCTTCCGCGGTGCCGCAATGGGCAGCGTTGCTGCATCCGAACCGCCAGACGACCTGGAGCGCTTGAGTGCCGGCAAGAGTGATCAGTTCGAAGCCTGCCCGACCGCCGCCACCGACATCGCCATGCTGGCCTTCACCTCGGGCACCACCGGCGTGCCCAAAGCCGCTGCGCACAGCCACCGCGACATCCTCGCCGCCTGCGAAACCTGGCCGCGCCACGTGCTGCGGGCGCAGGCGCAGGACATCGTCGTCGGCTCGCCGCCGCTGGCCTTCACCTTTGGACTTGGCGGCCTGCTGATTTTTCCGATGTGGGCCGGCGCCAGCGCCTATTTTCCTGATCGACCCTACACCCCCGAGTCCATGGTGAAAACCATCAACCAGGTGGGAGCCACGATCTGCTACACGGCACCAACCTTTTACCGCCAGATGGCGCCGCACGCCAAGGCGCTGGGTGTGCCGACGCTGCGCACCTGTGTCAGCGCCGGCGAGGGCCTGCCCGATGCGACACGCGAGCTGTGGCGCGACGCATCCGGCTTCGAAATACTCGACGGCATCGGCACCACCGAGATGTTCCATATCTTCATTTCTTCGGCCGCGGTCAGGCGCAAGGCGGTTGGCAAGGTCGTCCCGGGCTATGTCGCGAAGGTGGTGGATGCTGACGGCGTGGAAGTCGCGCGCGGCAGCATCGGCCGATTGGCCGTCAAGGGCCCGACCGGCTGCAAGTACCTCGATGATCCGCGTCAGTCGAATTACGTGCGCGCCGGCTGGAATTTTCCGGGAGACTCTTTCATTCAGGACCAGGACGGCTACTTCTTCTTTCAGGCCCGTGCCGACGACATGATCATCACGGCCGGCTACAACGTCGCCGGGCCGGAGGTGGAGGATGCGCTGCTGAAGCACCCCGCCGTTGCCGAATGTGGCGTGGTGGGCCAGCCCGATGAGGAGCGCGGAATGATCGTCAAGGCGTTTTGCGTGCTCAAACCGGGACAGGTCGGCGACGCCGCCATGGTCAAGACCCTGCAGGACCACGTGAAGGCGAGCATCGCGCCCTACAAGTACCCGCGCAAAATCGAATTCGTCAGCAGCCTGCCCCGCACCGAGACCGGCAAGCTGCAACGGTTTCGCCTGCGCCATCCGCCAGCCGCACCGGAGTCGCCATGATGCAGCGCCTGCAGCCCCCCGGCTGGGCCAGCCCGCAGGGTTATGCCAACGGCATCGCAGCGCGCGGCACGCTGATTTTTGTCGGTGGTCAGATCGGCTGGAACGCCCGGCAGGAGTTTGAATCGGACGACTTCATCGCCCAGTGCGACCAGGCCTTGCAGAACGTGCTGGAGGTGCTGCGCGAGGCGCAGGCCGGGCCCGAGCACATGGTGCGGATGACCTGGTACATCACCGATCGCCTTGAGTACCTGCGGCGACTCGGTGAGCTCGGTCGCATCTACCGCCAGTCCATGGGGAAGAATTTTCCGGCCATGACCTGCGTCGAGGTGTCGGCCTTGATGGAGGAGCGCGCCAAGGTTGAAATCGAAGTGACGGCCGTGCGGCCCGACGAGGCCGGACCGGCCTGACTCTGGTTCATCGTTCAGCCGCGCAACAGCGCCAGTGTCGACCGCCACTCCTGCGCCGTCACCGGCGTGATCGACAGGCGGTTGCCGCGCTTCAATACCAGCATGCTGGCGAGCTTCGGCGCCAGGCGCATTTGGCTCAGTGAAAGCAAGCGGGTCTTCCTGACCAGTTTCACGTCCACATGGAGCCAGCGCGGTTGTTCGGGGCTCGACTTCGGATCGAAATAGGGGCTGTTCGGATCAAATTGGCTGGCGTCCGGGTAGGGCTTGCTCGCGACCTCGGCCAGGCCGGCGATTCCCGGTTCGGGACAGGACGAGTGGTAGAACAGCACGCCGTCGCCGATGCGCATGGAGTCGCGCATGTAGTTTCGCGCCTGGTAATTGCGCACCCCGGTCCATGGAACCCGCTGGCCCGGGAGCCGGATCAGTTCATCGATCGAGCACTCGCTGGGCTCGCTCTTCATCAACCAATACTGCGTCATGGGTGACCTGCGTTGAAGTCACAGTGTGCCATGCGAAAGCAGGCCGCGCGAGAAAAACGCAAGCCCCGGCAACCTGAGGTTGGCGGGGCTTGGCTGAATTGGTTGCGCGAGCAAGATTTGAACTTGCGACCTTTGGGTTATGAGCCCAACGAGCTACCAGGCTGCTCCATCGCGCGGCAAGTTGTCATTCTAATCGATTCGGAGGTTCTATTCGGCCGTAGGCGGCTCGACCGCCGTTGTTTCCGGGCGGTCCACCAGCTCGACCAGGGCCATCGGCGCGTTGTCGCCGACTCGAAAACCCATTTTCAGAATCCGGGTGTAGCCGCCCGGGCGGGTCATGTAACGCGGCCCAAGTTGCGCGAACAGCTTGACCACGCTGTCGCGATCCCGCAGGCGGTTGAAGACCAGGCGTTTGTTGGCCAGCGTCGGCTCCTTGCCCAGGGTGATCATCGGTTCGATCACGCGGCGCAATTCTTTCGCCTTGGGCAGCGTGGTCTTGATCGCCTCATGGGCAATCAGCGAGTTCATCATGTTGCGCAACATGGCGAGCCGGTGCTCGCTGGTTCGATTGAGTTTGCGCAGTCCGTGTCCGTGCCGCATGGTGCTTTCCTTCTGTATTTTCCGGCAGCCGTGTCAGGTACTGCCCATTGCACGATCGTTGTTAACGCTTGTCCAGACCGGTCGGTGGCCAGCCTTCGAGCTTCATGCCCAGCGTGAGCCCGCGTGAAGCAAGAACTTCCTTGATTTCGTTGAGCGACTTGCGGCCCAGGTTCGGCGTTTTCAGCAGCTCGTTCTCGGTGCGCTGAATCAGGTCGCCAATGTAGTAGATGTTCTCCGCCTTCAGGCAGTTGGCCGAGCGCACCGTCAATTCCAGCTCATCCACCGGGCGCAGCAGGACCGGGTCGAAGGCGGCACTGCTGCCGCGCTGTGCCGGTGCGTCAAAGGCCGCCAACTCGCTGCCTTCAAGCTGGGCAAAGACCGCCAATTGCTCGACCAGAATCTTGGCCGAGGAGCGCACCGCGTCTTCCGCCGTGACCGCGCCATTGGTCTCGATCTCCATCACCAGCTTGTCCAGATCGGTGCGCTGCTCAACGCGCGCGCTCTCCACCGTGTAGCTGACCCGTTTCACCGGCGAGAACGACGCGTCCAGCACGATGCGGCCAATTGACTTGGTGGGCTCGTCGCCATAGCGGCGCATGGTGCCTGGCACATAGCCCCGGCCCTTTTCCACCTTGATCTGGATGTCGAGCTTGCCGCCCTGCGACAGGTTGGCGATGACATGGTCAGGATTGATGATTTCAACGTCATGCGGGGTCTGGATGTCAGACGCCAGCACCGCGCCTTCACCATCCTTGCGCAGGCTCAGGGTCACCTCGTCGCGGCTGTGCAGTTTGAACACCACGCCCTTCAGGTTCAACAGGATGTTGACCACGTCTTCCTGCACGCCGTCGATCGACGAATATTCGTGCAGCACGCCGGCGATGGTCACTTCGGTCGGCGCGTGGCCCACCATCGAAGACAGCAGGACGCGGCGCAGGGCGTTGCCCAGGGTATGCCCGTAGCCGCGCTCGAACGGCTCCAGCGTCACCTTGGCGCGGTTCAGGCCAAGTTGCTCGACATTGATGGCTTTGGGCTTCAGCAGATTGGTTTGCATGCGGACTTTCTCTCAATACCCCCGGCTCGTTACACCGGTAAGGCTGTGAAACACCCGAGCCGCGTTGCGGCGCGAATCGGGCACAAAACTACTCTGTTCGCGAAACTAGCGTGAATACAACTCGACGATCAGCGATTCATTGATGTCGGCGGCAAATTCGTCCCGGTCCGGCACCTTCTTGAACGTGCCCTCGGCCTTTTCGGCGTTGACCTCGACCCAAGCCGGCATGCCGACCTGCTGCGCCAGTTGCAGCGCCTCCTGGATGCGGGTCTGTTTCTTTGACTTCTCGCGCACGGCGATCAGGTCACCGCTCTTGACGAGGTAGGACGGAATGTTGACGCTTTGGCTATTGACCGTGACCGTCTTGTGCGACACCAGCTGGCGCGCCTCGGCGCGGGTCGACCCAAATCCCATGCGATACACCACGTTGTCAAGCCGGGACTCCAGGATGAACAGCAAATTGGCTCCGGTGTTGCCACGGCGCCGGTCCGCTTCCTCGAAATAGCGGCGGAACTGGCTTTCCATCACGCCGTACATGCGTTTGACTTTCTGCTTCTCGCGCAGTTGCAGGCCGAACTCGGACGTGCGCGACCCCGAAATGCGGCCATGCTGACCTGGCTTGGAATCGAACTTGGCCTTGTCACCGATGGCGCGCCGCGCGCTCTTCAGGAACAGGTCCGTGCCTTCACGGCGGGAGAGTTTGGCCTTGGGGCCGAGGTAACGTGCCACTTGAACTTCCTTTATGTCATCTGCTGCGGCTTGCCGCAGGAGCCATCATGCGTGGGCTGATGGCGGTGGGCTTTAAAAAGAATCAGATGCGGCGGCGCTTTTGCGGGCGGCAGCCGTTGTGCGGAACCGGCGTCACGTCTGAAATCGAATTGATCCTGATGCCCAGGGCAGCCAGCGCACGGACCGAGGATTCGCGGCCCGGTCCCGGTCCCTTGATCTGCACATCAATATTCTTGATGCCCTGCTCAACCGCGGCGCGGCCGGCCGATTCCGAGGCCACCTGAGCCGCGAACGGCGTTGACTTGCGCGAGCCCTTGAAGCCCTGGCCGCCCGAGGAAGCCCAGGACAGGGCGTTGCCCTGCCGGTCGGTGATGGTGATGATGGTGTTGTTGAACGAGGCGTGCACATGCGCCACCCCGTCCGCGACGTTCTTGCGAACTTTCTTGCGCACACGCTGCGCGGCGTTGGTAACCGGAGGTTTTGCCATGTTGAATTCTCAATTCCTGTTATTTCTTGAGCGCCGCAGCGGCTTTGCGCGGCCCCTTGCGGGTACGGGCGTTGGTTCGGGTCCGTTGTCCGCGCAGCGGCAGCCCCCGGCGATGCCGGAAGCCCCGGTAGCAGCCGATGTCCATCAAACGCTTGATGTTCATCGTGGTTTCGCGGCGCAGGTCGCCCTCGATGCTGAGGCGGGTGATCTGGTCGCGCAGCTTTTCCAGCTCGGCGTCACTCAGATCCTTGATCTTCTTCGAATACGCAATGTCACAAGATTCACAGATCTTGCGCGCGCGGGCGCGCCCGATGCCGAAGATGGCGGTCAAGCCAATCTCGGCATGTTGATGCGGCGGAATATTGATACCAGCGATACGTGCCATGTGCGTCCTCTAAAACAATGCTTGCCTCAACCCTGGCGCTGCTTGTGGCGCGGGTCGGTGCAAATCACGCGAACCACACCCTTGCGGCGGATGATCTTGCAATTGCGGCAAATTTTCTTGACCGAAGCTGCGACTTTCATTTCGTTCTCCTAAAACCGTTCCACAACGTCAGCTACCCAGCGAGGTTCTGAAGTTGGCTTTCTTCAACAAGGACTCGTACTGTTGCGACATCATGTAGTTCTGCACCTGGGCCATGAAATCCATCGTGACCACCACGATGATCAGCAGGGAGGTGCCACCAAAGTAGAACGGAACGTTGTATTTCAGGATCAGGAATTCAGGCAGCAAACAGACAAAGGTGACGTAGATGGCGCCGGCAAAGGTCAGCCTGAGCAGGATGCGGTCAATGTAGGTCGCGGTGTGATCCCCCGGACGGATGCCAGGAACGAAGGCGCCGCTCTTCTTCAAGTTGTCCGCCGTTTCCCGGCTGTTAAATACCAGCGCCGTATAGAAAAAACAGAAGAAGATGATCGCGCTTGCGTACAGCGTGATGTAGATCGGCTGGCCCGGCGACAGGGCGCCCGCCAGATCCTTGAGCCAGCGCATCGAGTCGCCCGAGCTGAGCCAGCTCACCACGGTGGCCGGCAACAGAATAATGGACGAGGCAAAAATTGGCGGAATGACGCCGGCCATGTTCAGCTTGAGCGGCAAATGCGAGGACTGCCCGCCATAAACCTTGTTGCCGACCTGGCGCCGCGCGTAATTCACCAGGATTTTGCGCTGGCCGCGCTCGACGAACACCACGAAATACGTCACCAGGCCCACGACCACGACGATCACGATGGCAATCAGAATACTCATGGCGCCGGTACGGACCAGCTCCAACAGGCCGCCAATCGCACTGGGAAGTCCGGCGGCGATACCGGCGAAGATCAGGATCGAAATGCCGTTGCCCAGGCCGCGCTCGGTGATCTGTTCGCCCAGCCACATCAGGAACATGGTTCCCGCCGTCAGGCTGATCACCGCCGTCATGCGAAAGCCAAATCCCGGGTTGATCACCAGGCCGGCCGAACTCTCGAGCGCGACCGCGATGCCGATCGACTGGAACAGGGCCAGGCCAAGCGTGCCGTACCTTGTGTACTGCGTGATCTTGCGCCGACCGGCCTCGCCCTCTTTTTTGAGCTGCTCGAAAGTCGGGACCACGTAGGTCATCAACTGCATGATGATCGACGCCGAGATGTAGGGCATGATGCCGAGAGCGAACACGGTGAAGCGCGACAGTGCGCCACCCGAGAACATGTTGAACAGGCTCAGGATGCCGCCTTGCTGCCCCTGGAACAGTTTTTCCAGTTCGGACGGATCGATCCCGGGCACCGGAATATGCGCACCAATCCGGTACACCACCAGCGCCAGCAAAAGAAAGACGAGCCGGCGCCGCAAGTCACCAAACTTGCCGGTCCTGGCCAGTTGATTCGCGCCGGTAGCCAACAGTCAGTCCGTTCTTGTCCTGAGGCGGCGTCAGGCGACGCTGCCGCCGGCGGCCTCGATCGCGGCCTTGGCGCCGGCCGTGGCGCCGACACCGGTCAGCTTGACCGCGCGTGCAATCGAGCCGGTGCCGATCACCTTGACCGCCTTGATCAGTTCACCGATCAAGCCGGCCTGCTTCAGGGTCAGCAGATCGACCTCGTCCGCGCCGAGGCGCCCGAGCGCGGTCAAGGTGATTTCGGCGTTGTACTTCAGCAGATGCGACTTGAAGCCGCGCTTCGGCAGACGCCGATGCAGCGGCATCTGGCCGCCCTCGAAACCGACCTTGTGGTATCCGCCGGCACGCGACTTCTGGCCCTTGTGGCCACGACCGGCGGTCTTGCCCAGTCCGGAGCCGATGCCACGACCGACCCGGCGCCGGTTCGGTCGCGAGCCGGCCGCCGGCCCCATGTTGTTGAGTTCCATTGTGTTGTCTCTCACAGTAGCTTGACCAGGTAGCTGACCTTGTTGATCATGCCGCGCACCGCCGGCGTGTCCTCGAGTTCGCGCACGCTGCGAATCTTTCTCAGGCCCAGGCCGCGCACCGTCGCACGATGCGACTCCTTGCAGGCGATCGGGCTACGCATCAACTGAACCTTGAGTGTTTTCTGTGGGGTCATGTGCAGCTTTCAGTCTCAGACGAACAGTTCTTCCACGGACTTGCCGCGTTTGGCCGCGATCTCGGCCGGCGTGGTTGACTTGCGCAACGCGTCCAGCGTGGCGCGAACCATGTTGTAAGGATTGCTCGATCCCAGGCTCTTGGCGACGACGTCGGTGATGCCAATCACTTCGAACACGGCGCGCATCGGACCGCCGGCAATGATGCCGGTGCCCTTGGCGGCCGGCGCCATCATGACGTTGGCCGCGCCATGCGCGCCAAACACCTTGTGGTGAATCGACCCGTTCTTCAGCGACACCTTGAACATGTTGCGGCGCGCTTCTTCCATCGCCTTTTGCACCGCCGCCGGAACCTCTTTGGATTTGCCTTTGCCCATGCCCACGCGGCCATCGCCATCGCCGACCACCGTCAACGCGGCAAAGCCGAGAATGCGTCCGCCCTTGACCACCTTGGTCACGCGGTTCACCGCAATCATTTTCTCGCGCAGGCCGTCCTCGGGCCGGTCGTTCTGCGTTCTCGCATGGAATTTAGCCATCTTGTGTTCCGTTTCGCCTAAAACTGCAAGCCCGCTTCACGGGCCGCTTCCGCCAACGCCTTGACGCGCCCGTGATAGGCGTAGCCGGCGCGATCAAACGCCACTTTCTCCACGCCTGCCGCCTTGGCCCGTTCGGCGATGCGCTTGCCGATCACCTGCGCCGCCGCGGAATTGCCACCTTTGCCCGGCGCGCCCAGGCTCTTGCGCATCTCGGCCTCGGCAGTCGATGCACTGGCCAGGACGCGCGATCCGTCGCCCGAAATGATGCTGGCGTAAATGTGCAGATTGGTCCGGTTCACCGTCAGGCGCGCCGTACCCTGCGTTGCGATTCGCAGGCGCGTTTGCCGCGCCCGGCGCAGCCTCTGTTCTTTCTTCGTCAACATCGTGCCGCTCCTTACTTCTTCTTCGTCTCTTTGATGGTGATCTTCTCGTCCGAGTAGCGAATGCCCTTGCCCTTGTAGGGCTCGGGCGGACGGAAAGCCCGGATCTCGGCGGCCATCTGGCCGACTTGCTGGCGGTCTGCGCCCTTCACCACGATCTCGGTCGGGATCGGCGTTTGCACCGAGACCCCGGCCGGCATCTGAATCTTCACCGGGTGCGAGTAGCCGACCGACAGGTCCAGCCTGTTGCCCTGCGCCTGCGCCTTGTAGCCGACACCGACCAGGTTCAGCCTCTTCTCGAAGCCCTTGGTCACACCCAATACCATGTTGTTGACGAGCTGGCGCATGGTGCCGCTCATCGCACTGGCTTCGTGCGATTCATTGGCGGGAGCAAAACTGACCTTGCCCGCTTCACTTTGCACTTTCACCAGCGCGGTCTGGGCCAGGGTCAAGGCGCCACCGGCGCCCTTGACGCTGATCCGATCGTCATGCACCGAAACTTCGACGCCCGCGGGCACCAGCACCGGCATTTTTCCAATTCGAGACATCTGTGGTTCTCCTGTGCGCCAGCCTCAAGCCACGTAACAAAGCACTTCGCCGCCGACGCCGGAGGCGCGCGCCTTGCGGTCGGTCATCACGCCCTGGGGCGTGGTCATGATCGCGACGCCGAGTCCGTTCATCACTTCGGGAATGGCGTGGCGGCCCTTGTAGACCCGCAGGCCGGGCCGGCTAACGCGCTCGATGCGCTCAATCACTGGCCGACCGGCGTAGTACTTCAGCGCAATCTCAAGCTCGCTCTTGCCGGCGTTGCTCTTGACATGGAATCCGTCGATGTAGCCCTCGTCCTTGAGGACCTGCGCAATCGCCACCTTCACCTTGGAAGTGGGCACCGAGACGCTGGTCTTGGCCACCATTTGCGCATTGCGAATGCGGGTCAACAGATCGGCAATGGGGTCACTCATGCTCATTTGAAGTCTCCTGCCGCTTACCAGCTCGCCTTGATGACGCCGGGGATTTCCCCGGCAAACGCCATTTCGCGGATCTTTGCCCGCGCCAGGCCAAACTGCTTGAAGGTGCCGCGGGGCCGCCCGGTGATGGCGCAGCGATTCCGCTGGCGCGTCGGGTTGGCATTGCGCGGGAGTTTCTGCAGCGCCAGGCGCGCCGCGGCGCGCTCTTCCTCGCTGCGCTTGATGTCGCCTGCAACGACCTTGAACTCGGCGTGCCTTTTCGCGTACTTGGCAACCAGCTTGTCACGTTTGAGCTCGCGCTCGATCAATGCTACTTTAGCCACACGACACCTCAGTTCTTGAACGGGAAACGGAAGCCCGCGAGCAGCGCCTTGCACTCCTCGTCGTTCTTGGCCGTCGTTGTGATGCTGATGTTGAGACCACGCAAGGTATCGATCTTGTCGTACTCGACCTCGGGGAAGATGATCTGTTCCTTGACGCCAATGTTGTAGTTGCCACGGCCGTCGAAGGCGCGCCCCGAGATGCCGCGAAAGTCGCGGGTGCGGGGCAGCGCCACGGTGACAAAGCGGTCCAGAAACTCGTACATCTGCACGCCGCGCAGCGTCACCATGCAGCCAATCGCCTGGCCCTCGCGGATCTTGAAGCCCGCAATCGCCTTCTTGGCCTTGGTCACGACCGGCTTTTGCCCGGCGATCTTGGCCAGATCGGCGACCGCGTTCTCCATCACCTTCTTGTCCGAGACCGCCTCGCTCACGCCCATGTTGAGCGTGATCTTGGTGATGCGCGGAACCTGCATCGGCGAGCTGTAGGAGAACTTCGCCATCAGTTCCGGGATCAGCTTTTCGCGATAGTGTTTTTGCAGTCGTGCCATGCTCATGCCGCCTTGATTTCTTCGCCGCTGGATTTGTAAATGCGGACCTTCTTGCCATCGGCCAGCAACTTGATGCCGACTCGATCGGCCTTGCCGGTGGCCGCGTTGTAAATGGCCAGGTTCGACTGATGCATCGGCATCGACTTCTCGATCACGCCGCCGGTCGTTCCTTTCAAGGGATTGGGCTTGGTGTGCTTTTTCACGACATTGACGCCTTCGACGACAACATGCTCTTCATCCTTGCGCAGCGCCACCTTGCCGCGCTTGCCCTTGTCGCGCCCAGCGAGCACGATGACCTGGTCGCCCTTGCGAATCTTGTTCATGCCGAGTCCTTAGACCACTTCCGGGGCCAGCGACACGATCTTCATGAACTTTTCGGTGCGCAATTCTCGCGTCACCGGTCCGAAGATGCGCGTGCCAATCGGCTCCAGCTTGTTGTTCAGCAACACCACGGCATTGCCATCGAATTTGATCAGCGAACCGTCGCTGCGGCGGATGCCCTTGGCGGTCCGAACCACCACCGCGGAATAGATCTCGCCCTTCTTGACGCGACCACGCGGAGCGGCTTCCTTGATGCTCACTTTGATGAGGTCGCCGACGCTGGCGTAGCGGCGCCTGGAACCGCCCAGCACCTTGATGCACAGAACGGACTTTGCGCCTGTGTTGTCGGCGACATCTAACCGGGATTCAGCCTGAATCATTTCAAATATTCCCAACTTGTACCTGGCGCGACAAGCATCGTCGCCGGGTCAGTCTTGGGCCCGTCGTCCACGCCATGAACCACTCACGGCGCTTGTGCTGGGCAGAGATTCCGCTCTTTCGAGCGAAGCCGGTGAGTATGCCAGAGTTCGTAGGGGCCGTCAAAATCAAAACCAAACCAAAGCGGCCGGCGCCGGAATTTCAGCCGGGTTCCGGCAATGTCCCGTACTGATGGGCCAGAACGGCAAAGGCCTGGACCTGCGGGTCGACGCCGTTTTCCTGCAGCAGCAGCTGGCCCACCGGTTCGGCCAAAAGTGCGGCCTGCCTGGCGTCCAGGAACAGCATTCTCGAGCGCCGCGCCAGCATGTCTTCGACGGTTCGAGCGTACTCGTAGCGCGCGGCAAATCGCACCATGGACTCGGTGAGACCCGGCGCAAGTTCCCGGTCCGCGCCGGGCAAACTCTGGACCTGCTCAGCTTCCGTGCCATAGGAGTGCCAACCGGGAGCCGCGCTGATCGCGGCGTGCTCGACCCTCCCGGTCGCGGCTCCGACCAGACGCAGTTCCGCCGTCGCCCCGGTCGGTCGCCGCTCGATCAGCCGCCGGTCCGCGCAATTTTCCAGCACGTCTTCCGCCATCGCGCGGTAGGTCGTCCACTTTCCCCCCGTCACTGTCACCAAGCCGCCGCGACTCACCAGCACGGTGTGTTCGCGACTCAAGCCCTTGGTGTTGTCTCCCTCGTCGTCGGGTGGCTTCACCAACGGCCGAAGCCCGACCCAGACGCTGCGCACGTCGGAGCGGCGTGGCGCCTTTTGCAGGTAGCGCGCTGACTCCTGCAGAATGAACTCGACCTCCTCGGGAAACGGCTGTGGCTCGCGATCGAGGTCGTTGCGGGGCGTGTCGGTGGTTCCAAGAATGGTCTTTCCGAGCCAGGGAACGGCAAACAGGACCCTGCCGTCGACGGTCTTGGGTACCATCAGACCGACGCTGGCACCCAGAAATTCACGGTCGACCACCATGTGCACGCCCTGACTCGGGGCCACCATGGGTCGCGTCGGGCGCCAATGGGGACCGCGCCGCGCCGCGCTGTCCTTCTGCCTCAATTCGTCCACCCAGACTCCGGTGGCATTGATCACGCAGCCGGCCTGCACGCGGTAGCTGCGCCCGCTCTCGCGGTCCTGGCAGACCAATCCGACCACCTTCCCGGCCTCGTGCAGCAGGTCGCTCGCGGAGCAGTAGTTCAGCACCAGCGCGCCCTGCTCGGCTGCGCTGCGGGCCAGTGCCAGCGCCAGCCGGGCGTCGTCGAACTGGCCGTCCCAATACTTCACGCCACCGCGCAGTCCCCGGGGCTGGACGCCTGGCAACTGGCGGGTGGTTTCCTCCGCAGTCAAGAACTCGGTGGGCCCCAAGCCCGCCTTGCCCGCTAGTGCGTCGTAGAGCATCAGCCCGGCTCCGTAGAACGGCGTCTCCCACCACCGGTAGCAGGGCATGATGAACGGCAGCGGCTGCGCCAGATGGGGCGCGTTGCGCAGCAGGATCGTGCGCTCGCGCAGGGCTTCGCGAACCAGTGAAACATTGCCCTGCGCCAGATAGCGGACTCCGCCATGGACCAGTTTGGTCGCCCGCGACGAGGTGCCTTTGGCAAAGTCGTGCGATTCGACCAGCAGGACGGAAAAGCCCCGCACCGCTGCGTCCAGCGCCACGCCCAGTCCGGTCGCGCCGCCACCAACGATGGCCAGGTCATATTCGCGTGGCTCAGCCAGAC
>JBCKPE010000032.1:0-21188 GCA_038901875.1 Burkholderiaceae bacterium | reverse complement strand
GCCCAAGCTCGAAGCGTCACGCAGTCAACTGCTCGCGGTATGGAACGCCTTTGAGTCGGCCTTGACCCAGGCAGCGGCAGCGGCGGAGGATTCGTCGGTAGCGCTGCCCGCGGTACCGGTCTGGGCCGAAGAGATCAAGGTGGCTCGGGCCTTGGCCATCGAGGTCATGCCCAGGCCAGTTTCCAGACCGAAGATCGATCCGGAACTGCGCGCCCGAGCAACCGAGACCGTCAACGCCGTCCTGCAGACGCTTGAGGCCGAAATCGCCCAGGGTCACGGCAAGGCCAGTGCTGGCGCGGCCAACAACCTGCGCAACGCCTTGCGCGACCATGGCCGCCTGATTGACGAGCGACTTGAGCATCGCGCACGTTCCGCCCTGGCCGCTGCGGATGAACTGGAGGGCTGGCAGCGCTGGCGCGCCGATCAGTTGCGCGAGGAACTGGTGAACAAGGCCGAAGGCTTGCTGCAACGACCGGAGGGCCAGGCACTCGGTGGCCGAAAGATGCAGGAAACATTGCGCGCCCTGCGCGAGCAGTGGAAGCTGGCTGATCAAGGTGGTGTTGCCAACCATGGCCTGTGGCGGCGTTTTGATGAAGCCTGCAACGAGGCCTACAAGGTGGTGCTGGCATGGCTGGAACGGAGCAAGGCCGAGGCTGCGCAACAGCGCGCGCAGCGGCTCTCCTTGATCGAGGAACTCAAGGCCTGGGGCCAGGACCATGCGCAGTCGCAGGACTGGCGCGCGCTGCAGCGCGATCTGAGTCAGTTTGCCGAGCGTTGGCGCGACGCCGGCCATCTCAATGAAAAGGCCTTTACCGAGCTGCAGGCGCTCTGGGCTGAGGCGTTCAGCCAGGCTGCGGCTGGGCTGGACCAGGCGCGGACCCAGAGCCGGGAGCGCCGCCAGGCCATGATCCTTGAGGCCGAGGCCCTTGGCGCGGCCGCCGAGTTGCGGATTGACGCGGTGCGCGAGCTGCAGCAACGCTGGCAGGCCGAGGCTAAAGTGCTGCCGCTGGAGCGGCGCCTGGAGCAGACGCTGTGGGACCGTTTTCGCAAACCGATTGATGACGCGTTCCAGCGCAAGACTTTGGAACGTGAACGCGCTGCGGCGCAACGAGTGGCGCAACTGAGCGAGCATGATCGACGCGTACTTGCGGCATCGAAGCTGATCGATCAGGCCGCACAAGAGGGCGACGCGCGGAAAATTCGCACTTCCATGCAGACGCTGGAAGCTGCGTTGCGTGGCGAGGCGCCGGCCCCGGAGTCGGCACCAGCCAGCGCAGGGGATTCGGCTGCGACGGCGCAGGACGAGGTTCGCCCTGAATCCGGGACCGCAGCGGTGGCAGAGGGCGCTGTGGTAGCGGCCAAACCGGTCCGGCCTGTGATAGCGGTGCGGGGCGACGACCGGCCCGGCTTGAAGCGCGTGGAATCGGGTTCGAGCGCGGGGCCGCGCGGCGCAACGGCTGGCAGAGGTGGGGCCAGGGGAAATGCAGCGAGCGGTCCGCGTCGAGCAGAGGCAACAGGTTTCGGTGGACGTGGCGACAAGCGTGATTCGGCACGGATGCCGGAATCAAAAGGCGAGTTCGACCGGGGCCCGCGACTCGGTGACGAAGCATTCCGGGCGCAGCGCGAAGCGATGGAACATGCCGAGCAGACATTGCGCAAGCTGGCTGCGCAGGCCCATGGCGAAGCCGTGACCACGCTGTTGCAGGCCTGGGAAAAGAGGGATCCGACCCTGCTCCCTTCGCTGCAGGCTCTGGGCCACCACGTCAACGCCGGCCAGCGCAGTAGTTGGGCTCATGCACTTGCCGCGATGCCCGAAGCCGGGACTCAGGAGCAGGCTGCTGACCTGCTGCTAAGACTGGAAATTGCGTCGCAACTGCCGACCCCGGCGGAACATCAGGAGGCCCGGCGCGCCATGCAGTTGCTGCTGTTGACCAAACGCAACGAGGCAGCACCAGCGCAGACCTGGCAGCAGGACCTGACCCGGTTATTGGCCCGCCAGCATGAGGCCGTCTTGGGCCGACGCCTGCAGGCAGTGCTCAAGATGTTCCTGAAGCAATAGGACAGGTTGCTGTGGTGACGGCATGGAATCAGGCCTGGCGGGGAGGATTGAAGAAGTTGTCGAATAGCGGTCGCAGTTTGGGATGCTCTTCGGTGAAGCGATCCCGGTTCACGAAGTAGCCCTCGCAGGCGACGGCAAAGAATTCGTCGATTGAGGTGGCGCCGTAGGGATCGAGCCAGGTCGCGCTGCCGCTGAAGCGCTCGGCGATGACGACGCGCTCGCGAAATTTGTCGAATTCTTCCTGTAGTGCGGTGAACCAGATGCGGCGCGCGTCCTGGCTTGATCTTGCCCCGGCGAAGCCTATGGGCAGCGGCGGGCAACCGTCGGCGTGGCCATCGCGCATGTCGAGCTTGTGCGCGAATTCATGAATCACCAGGTTGTAGCCGTCGGACCCGGCCTGACCCGCCATCTCGACGTCGGGCCAACTCAGCATGATCGGACCCTGCTCCATGGCTTCCCCGGCCAGGACTTCCGTGTAGCGGTGCACGACCCCGATCTCATCGGTCACCTCGCGCCGTGCCACAACCTCTCCCGGCTGGACCACGATGCCGACAAAGTCGTCGTACCAGTGCAGTCCGAGGTGGAGCACCGGCAGACAGGCCTGGGCCGCAATCGCCAGCGCCATCTTGTCAGTCACAACCAGGCCCTTGGCGCCGTGAAATTCCTTGTGTTCGAGAAACTGCAGGCAAAGACGGCGCAGCGTGTCTTCCTGCTCCTTGCCGCGACCGGCAAGAAATGCGTAGCGCGCCAGCAGCTCCAGCCACAGCTTCTCCGGTATCGCGCGGCGCGGGGAGCGGGCCAGCGACTTGCCCAAGCGATTGCGCACGGAATCGAGCCGACGCAACCAATGCCACATGGATGCGGCCAGCATCAGCGCCCGCGCTGCGCAGAAGCTTCGGCCAGGCTCAGGCGCTGCCAGCCGGTCGCGTCAAGGCGCAGGACCTGCGAGCGTGGCGGATCTGCCGATCCATCCCAGTCGCTCAGCACGACACGCTTCAGACCCCGACCCAGGTCATGGTCGGCCGGCCTGTGAGTATGACCATGGATCATGGTGCGGGCCTGCCTGTCCTGCAGCAGGCGCCGCGCCGAGTCGGCATCGACCTCAGCCAGGAACCCGCCCGATTTTTGCCGCGCTGCACTCTTTTCCCTCATTTGCCGGGCCAGGCCGCGGCGCTCGGCCACCGGGAGGCCGAGAAACTCGCTTTGCCAGGCGTCGGAACGCACCATCGTGCGAAAAGCCTGGTACTCGAGGTCGGACAGGCACAGGGCATCGCCATGGGTGAGAACAAATCGATCTGGACCCAACACCAGCAAAGCCGGATCGTCCAGCCCTTGCACGCCACAGCTTTCAAGCGCAGCCGAGCCAAGCAGGAAGTCGCGATTCCCTGGCATGAAGTAAACCGGCATCCGGCCCGCCGTCGTGCGCATCAGGTCAAGGCAACGGCCCTCGAACGGGCGCGACGTGGCGCCGGACGAGTCCAAAACCGCGTCGTCGCCGATCCAGACCTCGAACAGATCGCCCAGGATGAAGAGTGCGTCGGCATCCGTTCCCAGCATGAACGCCTGCCAAAGCTCGAACGTCGCCGCCGGTTCGGCCTGCAGATGAAGATCGGAGATGAAGTCGATGCTGCGCCAGTGCGGCGCGGCTTCGATCAGGCCGATGCGCGGGCTGCTTGGTGCTACCTGTCCTGCGCCGGCCATGCCCATGCCTGAGCCTCAGAGCGCGACGGCCTTTTCGATCAGCACTTCTTCGCGTGGAACATCGTCGTGCATTCCATTGCGGCTGGTCTTGACGGCCTCGATCTTGTCCACGATGTCCCGGCCCGAGACCACCTTGCCGAATACGGCGTAGCCCCAGCCCTGTGGCGTTTCCGAACTGTGGTTGAGGAATGCGTTGTCGGCGACGTTGATGAAAAACTGCGCTGTCGCGGAATGCGGCGCCTGGGTTCGCGCCATCGCCAGCGTGTAGGCCTCATTCTTCAGCCCATTGTTGGCCTCATTGTCGATAGATGAGCCACAGGGTTTTTGCCGCATCCCCGGTTCAAATCCGCCACACTGCGCCATGAAGCCCGGGATCACCCGATGAAAGATGGTTCCATCGTAATGCCCGCCATGGACATACCCCAGAAAGTTCGCGACTGATTTCGGCGCCCGCTCGGCGTCGAGCTCGACCGTGATGACACCATGGCCCAGGATATGGAGTTCGACTTTGGAAGAGTTCATGATGCTGTGTCAGGGTTTGGTGATGGAGGCGGTATTGATGCTGACCGGGCTCGTGGGAACATTCTGGTGCGGCCCCCGGTTGGTGACGGCGACGGCGCGAATCTTGTCCACCGTCTCCATCCCTTGGATGACTCTGCCAAAAACAGCGTAGCCATAACCATCGGGTAGCGGGGCGTTCAGGTTGTGGTTGTCCACGACATTGATGAAAAACTGGGAGGTCGCCGAATGCGGCGCGCTGGTCCTGGCCATGGCGATGCTGCCGCGGTCGTTCTTCAAGCCGTTGGCTGCCTCGAGCGTGATCGGCGCTCGTGTGGCCTTTTCCGTCATGTCGGCGCTAAGCCCGCCGCCCTGAATCATGAAGCCGCTGATGACGCGGTGGAACACCGTGCCGTCGTAGTGTTTGTCACGCACGTACTGAAGGAAGTTCTGCACTGTCGTGGGCGCCTTGTCGGGATAGAGCTCAAGCACGATGTCGCCCATGGCGGTGCTTAACCTGACTTGCGGTTGCGCCTGGGCCGGCAGGCCCATGCCGGCCAGGCAAAACAGCAGCGTGGCAAGGATGCGGTGCAGAGTTCGGGCAGCGGAGATTGTCATGATCGATTGCGCAGGAAAGAAAACCGGGAGAGAGCCAGCCGGCGAAGCCGCGCATGCCGCGACTGCGACCATCAAACGTGGCGTTGCCTAGCCGCCGCTCTTGCTGGCGCTCTTGGCGGCAGGAGCGCGTGCCGCCTTGGGATCGCGGCTGGACAGCGCCTGCAATTCATTCACCAGCTTGAGCTTGGGTTGCACGCTGCGTGTCGCCGGGTCGCTTTGCAGGCTTCTGGTGTAGGCCTGGCCCGCCAGTTTGACGTAGACATCACCGAGATTCTCATGCGCCGTGGCATATCCAGGGTTGTTGCGCAGCGCCATTTCGAGCGCCACCCGGGCCTTGTCATACTGGCTGCGCGAGGCGTAAATCACGGCCAGGTTGTTGTACGGCTCGGCCAACTCGGGATAGTCCTCGGTCAACTTGACAAAGCTCGCCAGCGCTTCATCCTGCTTGCCGGTGTCGGCAAGAATGACGCCCTTGATGAAACGCATCTGCGGGTCGCGCGGTTTTCCTTCCAGGTACTGGTCGGCCTTTTTCAGGGCTTCCGCGTGCTTCGCGGCGCGGTGCAGTTGCAGCACATCGGCATATTCGTCCGCCCTTGCATGCTGGAGCAAGGACGAAAGGAGAAGCAGGATGCTCGCGATCAGCCAGAACCGAAAGGAGGGGCCGGCAAGACCGGTGCGGCGCTGCTGCAGGAGAAGGGCGGGATGCTTCATGGTGCCTCTTGATCTATGTCCATCGACGGCAAAAAACCGGGAGCTATACTGTCCCGAATTATAGCTGAGGGGGTCGCCATTCGAGCCCCTCTTTCCGTCCGGACACGGCAACCAGACTTCTTGAATTTGACGCGACAGGGCAGCCAGCACTGGCGCTTCCAGTACCCTGCATGAGCTTGCGCATCTTCGACACGCTGACGCGTGAATTGCGGACTTTTCACTCCATCGAGCCGGGCCATGTGCGCATGTACGTCTGTGGCATCACGGTGTACGACCTGTGCCACGTCGGTCATGCCCGGGCCAACATCGCGTTCGATGTGGTGCAGCGCTGGCTGAAAACATCCGGCTGGCGCGTCACCTACGTGCGCAACATCACGGACATTGACGACCGCATCATCCGCCGCTCGCTGCAGAACGGCGAGTCGATGCGCTCCCTCACAGAGCGCATGATTGCCGCCATGCACAGTGATTTCGACGCCCTGGGGCTGGAGCGCCCGAGCCTGGAACCGCGGGCGACAGAGTTTGTCCCGCAGATGCTGGGGATCATGAAGCGGCTGGAGCAGAAAGCGCTGGCCTATCGTTCGAACAGCGGCGACCTGCTCTACGCGGTACGCAAATTTCCGGGTTATGGCAAGCTCTCCGGCAAGTCACTCGACGAGTTGAACGCGGGCGAGCGGGTCGCGGTCGACGCAGGCAAGGACGATCCGCTGGACTTTGTCCTCTGGAAATCCGCCAAGAGCGACGAGCCGCAAGAGGCCATTTGGGACAGCCCCTATGGCCCGGGCCGGCCCAGTTGGCATATCGAATGCTCTGCCATGTGCGGCGCTCTGCTCGGCGAGACCTTCGACATTCATGGCGGTGGCGCCGACCTGCAGTTTCCGCACCATGAGAACGAAATCGCGCAAAGCGAAGGCGCCAACGGCAAACCCCTGGCCAACTTCTGGATGCACAACGGATTCGTCAACATGGACAGCGAGAAGATGTCCAAGAGCCTGGGCAACTTCCTCACCATCCGTGATGTGCTGCAGCGCTTCGATGCCGAGACGGTGCGCTTTTGCATGGTTCGCAGCCACTACCGAAGCCCCCTCAATTACAGCGACGCGGTGCTGGCTGACGCCAGGGCTTCGCTGCGGCGCCTCTACACGGCATTGCGTCAGGTGCCGCCGCAAGACCAGGCGCTTGACTGGACCCATCCATTCGCCAGTCGCTTCAAGGCTGCGATGGACCACGATTTCGGCACACCCGAGGCGGTGGCCGTGCTGTTTGATCTGGCGGCCGAGGTGAACCGCAACCACTCGTCGGAGCTGGCCGGACTGTTGCGCGCCTTGGCGGGGTGCCTGGGCCTGTTGCAGGGCGACCCCAAGGCCTATCTCCAAGGCGGGGCCGGTTTGGATGAGGCGAGCATTCAACGCTTGATCGAAGAACGGGCCTTGGCCAAGGCGGCGCGGCGTTTTGACCAGGCGGACCAGATTCGCAAGACGTTGTTGGAGCAGGGCATATCGCTGAAGGATTCCGCCGCTGGCACGACCTGGGAGGTTGTGTGACGACCAAGGCTGCAGCACAGCCGGTGCGCGCGGTGCCGCCCTATTGGGAGGAGGCCTGCCGCTACCTGGCGCGAAAAGACCGCGTCTTGAAGCGCCTGATCCCGCAGTTCGGCGATGCCTGCCTGGAGTCTCGGGGTGACGCGTTCACGACGCTCGCGCGCAGCATCGTCGGGCAACAGATCTCGGTTAAGGCGGCGCAAACGGTCTGGGACCGGTTTGCCAAGCTGCCACGCAAGATCAGCCCGTCGGCGGTGTTGCGGCTCAAGGTGGACGACATGCGAACAGCGGGCTTGAGCACGCGCAAGGTCGAGTACCTGGTCGATCTGGCCCTGCATTTCGACTCGGGGGCGATTGACGCCGGCGCCTGGAACGACGTGAGCGATGAAGCGATCGTCACGCAGTTGGTCGGGATCCGCGGCATTGGCCGCTGGACTGCGGAGATGTTCCTGATCTTCTTTTTGATGCGGCCCAACGTGTTACCGCTGGACGATGTCGGTTTGATCAGGGGGATCAGCAAGAACTACTTTTCCGGCGAGGCCGTCAGCCGCAGCGACGCGCGCGAGGTGGGCGACGCGTGGACGCCGTTTTGCAGCGTGGCGACTTGGTATATTTGGCGCTCTCTGGATCCGCTTCCCGTGTCCTATTGAGGACCGGACCCTTTGCGCCCACGGGCTCAGGACATGACGAAAAAAAGTTTCCTCGACTTCGAGCAGCCGATCGCCGATCTGGACTCCAAGATTGAGGAGCTGCGCTACGTCCAGACCGAGTCCGCGGTGGATATTTCTTCCGAGATTGACCAACTGTCCAGAAAGAGCCAGCAACTCACGAAGGAAATCTACGCCAACCTCACGCCCTGGCAGATCACCAAGATCGCGCGCCACGCCGAACGCCCGTACACGCTGGACTACATCGGCGAGGTGTTCACGGATTTCATCGAGATGCACGGGGACCGGCACTTTGCCGACGACCTGAGCATCGTCGGTGGACTGGCGCGTTTCAATGGGACCGCCTGCATGGTGATCGGGCACCAAAAGGGCCGCGACACCAAAGAGCGTGGTTTGCGAAATTTCGGGATGAGCAAGCCCGAGGGTTATCGCAAGGCATTGCGGCTGATGAAAACGGCCGAAAAATTCAAGCTGCCGGTCTTTACCCTGGTTGACACGCCCGGCGCCTTTCCCGGCATTGATGCCGAGGAGCGGGGCCAGGCAGAGGCCATCGGCCGCAACATCTTCGAGATGGCGCAGCTCGAGGTGCCGATTGTCAGCACCATCATCGGCGAGGGCGGCTCGGGTGGCGCGCTGGCGATCTCGGTCGGCGACTTGGTGTTGATGCTTCAGTATTCGATCTACTCGGTGATCAGCCCCGAGGGCTGCGCGTCGATACTCTGGAAATCCGGCGATCGGGCGCAGGACGCGGCCGATGCCATGGGCATCACGGCGCACCGGCTGAAAGCGCTTGGCCTGATCGACAAGATCATCAATGAACCTCTGGGCGGCGCGCATCGCGACCACAAGCAGATGGCGGCCTTCTTTAAGCGGGCCCTGGGCGAGGCCTTCCGTCAGGTGAATGACCTCTCAGTGAAGGACCTGTTGGAGCGCAGGTACCAGCGCCTGCAGAGTTACGGGCGGTACTCCGACACCAAGGCCGCCGCCAGCTAGTCTGACCGGGGCCGGCGAGGAGCCTGCATGGCGTGAGACATGACGATCCCGTTTGAACAAGCCGTGCGGGCCTTCGAGCCAAGGCTGCCGCTCCTTGTGGCCTACAGTGGCGGGGCAGATTCGACCGCCCTCCTGTTGGCCTGCTTCGAGCGTTGGCCGGGTCAGGTGAGCGCCGCCCATGTGCATCACGGGTTGCAGGCGGCTGCCGATGGTTTTGTCAGCCATTGCCAGGAATTCTGTTCGCGTCGGGGGATTCCATTGACGGTGGAGCGGGTTGACGCGCGTCACGCGGCCGGAGAAAGCCCGGAAGATATGGCGCGACGGGCGCGTTACCGCAGCCTGTGCGCGCTGGCTGTGGGCGGCGGCGCTGCAGCCCAGCCGCGCGACATCGCGCTGGCGCAGCATGCCGACGACCAGGCCGAGACCGTGTTGCTGGCGCTGACCCGGGGGGCAGGATTGGGCGGCCTGAGTGCCATGCCGGCGCGTTGGCAGCGGCGCAGCGGTGAGCGCATGGTTACGCTGCATCGACCGCTGTTACGGGTGAGCGCTGCCGACATCAGGGCCTGGCTCAGTAGCCGCCAGGTAGCGTTCATTGAGGACCCCAGCAACAGCAATCAGGGTTTGACGCGAAACCGCATCCGGGCCCAATTCCGGCCGATTCTGGCGGCTTCGTTTCCGGCCTACCTGGACACCTTTGGCCGCAGTGCGAGGCACGCCGCGCAGGCCCAGGAACTGCTGCGCGAAGTTGCCGCGCAGGACCTGTCCAAGCTGGGTCTGCCGCTGCCAATTGCCGCCCTGCGCGCTCTGACTCAGCCACGACAGGCGAATTTGCTGCGGCATTGGTTGCAGCATGAGCATGGCGCCTCGGCCAGCACAGCGCAGCTTGACGAGTTGCAGAGGCAACTGCAGGCCTGCAAGACTGCAGGGCAGCAAATTGACATTCGGGTCGGACACGGTCAAGTGACGCGCCGCGCTGACTGGCTCGAATGGCGCGAGTCCAGCGGCTGAACTTGAGACGGCCTTGTTACAATCCGGCCCGGCCTATCTGCACCGGCTGCCGTCGCCTCGATGAGGCATCCGCGGGCGACGCCCGCACTGCGCAAGAGCCGTTTTTCCGAAGGATGCCTTGCATCCCTGACTGAATTCAATGGCATTGATCGTTCAAAAGTACGGCGGCACGTCCATGGGCTCCACCGAGCACATTCGGAACGTCGCGCGCCGCGTCGCCAAATGGGCTCGCGCCGGACACCAGTTGGTGGTTGTTCCTTCGGCCATGAGCGGTGAGACCAATCGCTTGCTTGCGCTTGCTGCAGAACTGGCGCCAACTCAGCAGGACACTGCCTATCGACGTGAACTCGACATGCTTGCCGCCACCGGCGAACAGGTGTCGGTCGGGCTGCTCGCCATCGCGCTGCAGGCCCAGGGCCTGGAGTCGGTCAGCTATGCCGGATGGCAGGTTCCGATCAAGACCAACGCGGCCTACACCAAAGCCAGGATCGAGTCGATCGATGCTCAACGCATCCGCGCCGACCTGGCCCGCGGCGCCGTGGTGATCGTGACCGGATTCCAGGGCGTTGACGCCGATGGCAACGTGACGACCCTGGGGCGCGGCGGCAGCGACACCTCGGCGGTGGCGATCGCAGCTGCGTTGGCGGCGGACGAATGCCTGATCTATACCGACGTCGACGGCATCTACACGACCGACCCGCGCGTGGTTCCCGAGGCCCGGCGTCTGCGCAGCGTGAGTTTCGAGGAAATGCTGGAGATGGCGTCGCTCGGCTCCAAGGTGCTGCAGATTCGCTCGGTGGAGTTCGCCGGAAAGTACCGGGTGCCGCTTCGGGTGCTGTCGAGTTTTACGCCCTGGGACCTCGATCTGCAGCAGGAGGCTGAATCGGGAACACTGATCACCTACGAGGAAGATGAGCATATGGAACAAGCCGTCGTTTCGGGGATCGCGTTCAATCGCGATGAGGCCAAAATTTCGGTGATTGGAGTGCCGGACAAGCCCGGCATTGCCTTCCAGATTCTTGGGCCGATTGCGGACGCGAACATCGACGTCGACGTGATCATCCAGAACCTGAGCAAGGACGGTCGAACCGATTTCAGTTTCACCGTCAGCCGCGGCGAATATGCCCGGGCGGTCTCCATTCTGAAATCCCAGGTGCTGCCCGGGCTGGGCGGACAGGATGTGATCGGAGACGAGCGGATCTGCAAGGTCAGTATCGTTGGCATTGGCATGCGCAGCCACGTCGGGATTGCCAGCAAGATGTTTCGCTGCCTGGCCGACGAGGGGATCAACATCCAGATGATTTCCACCAGCGAGATCAGAACCTCGGTGGTGATTGACGAAAAATACATGGAGCTGGCGGTGCGCGCGCTGCACCGTGTGTTTGAGCTCGAGCAGCCCGCGGCGGGTTGAGCCGAGCAGCGCCGGGCGCCCTTGCCAGGGAGCCGCGTCAGCCGCCGAACGGGCGCGGAACCGGACTTGTTTTGCCACCTGCCGGTTACAATCGCCGCGGTGTCGGGGCGTAGCGCAGCCTGGTAGCGCATCTGGTTTGGGACCAGAGGGTCGAAGGTTCGAATCCTTTCGCCCCGACCAACAATCAATACAAAGGCCGCTAGGAACATACACCTACGGCCTTTTTCATTGGGGAAACGGCTGAATTCGGTGCAAGGACGTACAAAGACCGATATTGACATGCATTCCAAAGCGGGGGAACATCCGGGGGAACGAATGAGGTGGAAATGGATTTTTCGGGGATTGTTCCCCCATTCCATGGTCGCCCGTCGAGAAGGGTTCCCCATGCTGACCGATGCCGAATGTAAGAACGCCACCTGCCCGCCGGAAAAGACACGGGTGCGGCTTGCCTGTTCTGGCGGCCTGTACCTGGAGGTCAGTCCGAGCGGCTCCAAACGCTGGTTCTGGAAATACCGCAAGGACGGCAAAGAAGGCCGGATGGCGCTTGGCAGTTATCCTCATGCGGGACCGAAAGCGGCCAGGGCGGCACGGGATATAGCCAAGAAGGAAAAGGCAGACGGGCGCGATCCAGTACAGGCGCGCAAGCTTGCTAGGTTGAAGGAAACCGCCTTGGGCGCCGACACTTTCAAGGAGACGGCCTTGGAATGGTTCGGCAAACATTCCGGCCGCTGGAGCAGTCATTACGCGATCCGGGAAAAGCGCAACCTTGAGAAAGACCTGTTCCCTCACTTCGCGCAACGGCGCATCGGTGACATCCAGCCGATAGAGCTATTGGCGGCACTTCGACGGGTGGAGGAACGCGGTGCGCTGGATGTTGCACACCGGGTGCTGATCACGGCGCGGGCAGTCTGGCGTTACGCCGTGGCAACGGCACGGGCACCGCGCGACATAAGCGCTGACCTGAAAGGCGCTCTGACCCCCCACCACGCAAAACACTTCGCAGCCATCACGGATCCGGTGAAACTGGGCGAACTGATCCGAGCCATCCGCGCCTATCAAGGCGGGCCGATCGTGCGGGCGGCGTTGCAGCTTGCACCGATGCTATTTCAACGACCCGGCGAACTGCGGGGGGCGGCATGGGTCGAAATTGATCTTGACGCTGCGCTCTGGACAATTCCGGCGGCACGGATGAAGCGACGCAAGGATGGCAAAGAAAACGGCGATCCGCACCTTGTCTCGCTACCCGTGCAGGCGGTGGAGATTCTGCGCAAGCTGCAACCTGTGACCGGCGGCGGTGCGCTGTTGTTCCCCGGTGAGCGAAGTCACGACCGGCCTATTAGCGACAACACGTTGCGCGCGGCACTGGGTACGTTGGGTTACGGGCCCACGGTGCAGAGCGTGCATGGATTCAGGGCCACGGCGCGCACGATGCTGGCCGAACTATTGGACTTTGATCCACTGGTGATCGAAGCGCAGATGGCCCACGCGGTGAAGGATGCCAACGGGCGGGCCTACAACCGCACTACCTACCTGAAGCAAAGGACGGACATGATGCATCGGTGGGCGGACTACCTGGACGCGCTGGCTGCTGGCGATGCGATGTTTCATTCTCGGGTCGCATAGGCCCACGAAAAGGCGGGGCTGATCATGCCGCGTGTGTCGTCCGGTGAAGAAGATTACGTGTGTGACAAGGATGTCCTGTCTGCCCTTGCGGATGCCCAAGCGAGATTCCTTTCAGGTGACAAGTCTCAACTAATGCGGTGCATCTTTCTATGCGCTCGATTTCAAGCCGTGATCCCCGATTGGGCCGTTGATGCGCTGGTGAAGATTCAGGAGTCCATGGAAGCCGGCGAGATCACCGACTTCAATGAGGCCTTTGGCAAGCCTGCCGCAAGAGTTGACACCCGTGCGGCCAAGGCTCGGCAGAAAAGACTGACCCCCGATGTCTTGCACGTTCTGGGTTTGCTTCGAGTTCGCGGAAGTCCCATGACTAGCGATGATTTTTTTTCCGAAGCTCAGGAAAAGCTGAAGGATGAGGGCATCGAAGTCAGCGTTCGCGATATTCGGGGGTATCTATGAGGGCAACAAGGCGGTCATATTGAGTCAGTCCATCGGGGACGATCCAAGCAGAGGGTTCGGGAGTGCTTTCCTGACGTTTCCGCCACCTAGGCGAAGGGGACGCCCCACTTTGTGAGACAAAAAGACAGGTCGAGCGAGAAGTTGTCTTTTACAGGCAGAGATCGAGCGTTTCTAATGAGCCCAATTGGCAGAACCCGCCAATGCAAAGCAAGGGCCTTCAATGTCAATTCTCAGAATGCCGGCCATCAAGGCTGAACTCGGTCACCGCAGCCACGCCAGTATCTATAACGCGATCCGGGCAGGCCTACTGCCAAACATGGTCAAGATCGGGGAACGATCCGTTGGCCTACCTGATTACGAAATCAAGGCGATCAACGCGGCGCGCATTGCCGGAAAGTCTGAAAGTGAATTGCGCGATCTGGTGAACCGCTTGCACGCGAAGCGCACCGAACTGGCAACGGTTTGAGGCGGCACCGTGACCGACACCCTCATTGAAAAAGCCCCCGGTGCTTGCGACACCGAAGGCGTTGATACTGACATGAGCGCCCCCCACAAAAGCGAATGCCAGTCGGGGGACTGGCAAGACGCAGACAAAAGCACTGACACCGCAATTGTCGCACCGAATCACACGAAGCGCCTGGCGACCTTGCGCGAAACTGCTGCGCTGGCTGGCGTAACCCAGGCACATACCCCTAACGGCACCGCGATTCAACAGTCCGTCGCGGACGAAATCAACGCCGAGCACGAAGCTGCATTCGGCAAGGCGCGAGGCGGACGCATGAGCGCCGAACGAGTATTACATCGGGCGACATTCAAGACGAGTCGGCTGCTTGACTTCGCGAGCGAGAAGGAACTCGTGGCGCAGACCGGGCACCAGCGCGAGGTATGGCCGCTAGTCATCCTCAAGGAACTGGTCGACAACGCGATCGACGCCTGCGAGGAAGCCCGGACCGCCCCGGTGGTCGCGCTGACGGTCAACGAAAACGGGATCACCGTGATCGACAACGGCCCCGGCCTGCCAGCCGATACGATCAAGGACGTGCTCGATTTCCAAGTTCGCGTTTCAAGCCGCGAGGCCTACGTCTCGCCGACGCGGGGCGCGCAGGGCAATGCCCTCAAGACCGTGATTGCCATACCTTTCGTGCTCGACGGTGCGCAGGGCGGAGTCGAGATCGAGTCGAGGGGTACGCGCCACGTAATCAACTTCACGGTCGATCGCATTCGACAGCAGCCGGTGATCGAGCATAAGCAGGCCGCCACTCCGGACAAAATCGGAACTCTGGTCAGGGTTCTGTGGCCGGATTTACCAAGGTCAATCCCGGAAGAGACGAAGGCTCGATTTTTACAAATCGCCACAGACTACGCCTGGCTTAACCCGCATCTAACCATCACCGTTGAGTGGTTCGGGGAGCGGATCGCGGTTGAGGCGACTGATCCAACCTGGGAGAAATGGAAGCCCTCTGATCCGACCTCGCCACACTGGTACACGCCGGAGCACCTTGAGCGGCTAATCGCAGGCTACATCACCCACGACCAGGCAAGTAAGAGAGAGCGCACGATCCGCGAATTTGTATCCGAATTCCGCGGTCTGAGCAGTACGGCGAAGCAGAAGGATGTCTTGGGGGATACAGGCCTGTCGCGCGAGCCATTGTCGGCGCTTGTGAACGGGAACGGATTCAACGCCGGCACGATCCGGCGCCTGCTCGGCGCGATGAAAAAACACTCCAAGCCGGTCAAGCCCAACCTGCTTGGCAAAATCGGTCGCGATCACTTCGCCGCCCGCTTCAAAGCCACCGGCTGCGAGATGGAGACCTTCGACTACAAGCTCGTGGCAGACGTTACTGACGGCATCCCGTGGATCGTCGAGACCGCGTTCGGCTGGTGCCCGAAGGCCGAAGAGCGCCGGCTGATAACAGGCGTCAACTGGTCGCCCGGCATTATCAACCCGTTCCGCGAACTAGGAACATACGGATCGAGCCTCGATACCATTCTTAGTAATCAACGCGCGGATTGTGACGAGCCCGTGATCCTGGCGCTGCATATGACATGCCCGAGGGTGGAATACACGGACCGCGGCAAATCAGCGGTGGTGGTTCGATCATGAAATCCGACGCCATCATCAATGCCGTCCAGAGCGTCACCAAGAAGTGGGCGAAGCAGCGCAAACTGGAGGAGCGCACACGGTCGGCTTCGATAAACCGCCGCTACGCAATGACGAGATCCAGCCATACCAGCATCAAGGAAGCGGCGTGGCAGATTATGGAGGGGGCTTATCTGAAGGCCAGTGCGAACGGCACGCTGCCGGCACATGCCCGGCAAATCATGTATGCGGCCCGCGGCCATATCCAGCGCGTTGCAGATCGGGATTTGGGCCAGGGCTTCGACAAGTATTTCACGCAGACCCTACTGCCTGACTACATCGAGCAATGCGGCGTCGCCTGGAACGTGGTCTTCGACGCGCGTGGTCACTTCGTCGAGCCGCACACGCAAAAGGAAGTCCCGCTCGGCACTCTTCAGGTCAGAAGCTATCTGCGGCGCATGGATGAGCACCGGGTCGAAGATCTGAACTTCGACATCTTCGAGAAGTACTACCCGACCCTTGGACCGAAGAACCGCTTTAGCGCCATCCTTTTCATTGAGAAGGAAGGCTTCATGCCTCTGTTGGAGGAGGTGAAGCTGGCCAAGCGCTACGACATCGCGATCATGTCGACCAAGGGCATGTCGGTCACGGCAAGCCGCGAGTTGCTGGATCGTCTATGCAAGGACCACGATGTGCCGCTCCTCGTACTGCACGACTTCGACAAGTCGGGGTTCAGCATCCTTGGCACTCTGCACCGCGACACAAGGCGTTACCAGTACCGCACCCGATTCAAGGTCATCGACCTCGGGATTCGGATCGAGGACATCGAAGGGCTTGAAACGGAGCGGGTGATGCTCGACCAGAGCGCAGGACAAAATCTTCGCGAGAACGGCGCGACACCCGACGAGATCGAGTTCCTTCGGGAGCGCCGAGTCGAACTCAATGCCTTCGCCTCTGACCAATTCGTCACTTGGATCGAGGGCAAGCTAGATAAGCACGGCATCAAAAAAGTGGTGCCCGACGACGACACCCTCGCGGACGCCTATCAAAGGATGCGCCGGCAGGCGTTAGTCCAGGAGACCATCGACGAAGCGCTGGAGGATCTTGTTGAAGGTCAGAATTTGGACGTACCGACAGGGCTTCGAGCGCAAATCAAATCCCGACTGGAGATCGACCGGGCCCTAACATGGGATGAGGTGCTAAGGCAGATCGCTACGCTCGACCACGAGGCCGCAGCGTGACCGCCGACGCTTTGCTCTCACGCCTCGACGGCGCGCGCCGTACCGGGCCCGGTCGCGGGATCGCACGCTGTCCTGCGCATGATGACCGTCATCCATCGCTTGCCGTTCGCGAGCTGGAGGATGGCCGCGATGCTTAACGCCCGTCCCATCGAAACGCTCCTGCCTCTGCTGGAAAAGGTCCGCCAGCGTCAAAATGGCCAATGGAGTGCTCGTTGCCCGGCACATGATGACAAAGGCCCGTCCCTGAGCGTGCGTGAGACACCGGAAGGCTCTGTGTTGTTGCACTGCTTTGGTGGATGTAGCGTCACTGAGATCGTCGGCGCCGTGGGACTTAATCTGTCCGACCTTTTCCCGCCACGGGAAGTACCACCAGGCGCACCAAGACGCCTACCCCGGCTGCTGACCGATGCCCAAGGTCTTGATCTACTAGCTGACGAATCAATGGTTGCCGCCGTGGCCGCTGGCAATGTCGGTCAAGGTGTCTTGCTCAGCAAAGCCGACCGGGATCGTGTCATTAAAGCTGCCGGCCGCATCAACTGGATACGCCACGAATGCAGGAGGCCATATGCTCAATCCTGAGAAGCTGGACGATGTTGATGCTCAATCTCTCAAGTACCAACCGCCACTTCGCAAGGCCAGCGATTACGTCGGCATTGCTGACGCACCGCTTGATGACGTTGAAGCCTTCCTGAGTAAATTTGTAGCCTACCCGACAGGCGATGCACTTGTCGCTCACGTCCTATGGATCGCGCACACACACCTGATGCAAGTCTGGGAGTCAACGCCGCGAATAGCTTTCTTGTCGCCCGAGCCGGTAAGTGGCAAAAGCCGCGCCCTTGAGGTGTCGGAGCTACTGGTCCCGCTGCCAGTGATGGCCGTCAACGTGACACCGGCCTATTTGTTTCGCAAGGTCGGCGGCGAGGACGGAAAGCCAACGATTCTCTATGACGAAATCGACACCGTATTCGGACCCAAGGCACGCGACAACGAGGAAATCCGGGGACTACTCAACGCCGGTCACAGGCGCGATGCCGTTGCTGGGCGATGCGCGGTCCGTGGCAAGCAAGTTTTCACAGAGGAAATACCGGCTTACTGCGCTGTCGCACTCGCTGGCCTGGGTGATCTGCCGGACACCATTTTGAGCCGCGCAGTGATCATCAGGATGCGCCGTCGCGGACCCAATGAAATGATCCTACCCTTCAGGCGCCGTCTCTACGAGTCTGACGGTCATGCTCTACGGGATCGACTTGTGATGTGGAGCGCCAGCATCGCGCCGAGTCTGGAGAATATTTGGCCGGAAATGCCTGAAGGCATCGTGGACCGCGCTGCTGACGTATGGGAGGCGTTGCTTGCCGTGGCCGATGCTGCCGGAGGCACCTGGCCGGATCGTGCACGCAAGGCCGCTGTGTCGCTTGTTACGGAGGCTAAGCGGAGCACTCCCAGCCTGGGTGTGCGGCTGCTGGACGACCTGCGGCAAATCTTCAAAGAGTCAGACAAGATGTGGACCGAACAGATCATCAAAGACCTGGTCCAGATCGAGTTGTCACCTTGGGGTGATCTGCGCGGTAAGCCGCTTGATGCGCGAAAGCTGGCGCGGCTACTGAAGCCATACGAAATCACTCCAAAGAGTACCCGGCAGGGTGAGTATGTTTTCAAAGGCTATGAAAGAACAGACTTGTCGGACGCATGGGCGCGGTACTTGGGACCACTCCACTTAGCAAGCGTAACAAGCGTAACAAGCGATACGCCGGCGCATCCATCATCGAGTGGTGTTGCTGATGTTACGGATGTTACGGATGCTATGGGGAGCACCCACAAGGCAGACGAGGAGGTTTTCTAAATGGCCATGCCCGTTCAGTCCATTGTCGAAACTTTGCACGACGCTGGTTTCAGCTTGTCGCTTACCCCGGCTGGCGGGCTGGCAGTGTCACCGGCCAGCAAGCTGACGCCGGTTCTGCGCGACGTGATCCGCAACGGCAAGGCCGATCTGATCCGCTGGTTCAGCCAACTGGCGGCGAACGAACCCGAGCCGCCCGCTGATCCGTCAACGTGGCGCGAGCTGGCTGACGAATATCACCGGCATCACTTCGCCTGTCACACCTGTCAGGCAGCCGGTCGTGGCGCCAGATACGGCTTGCGCTGTGGCGTCGGCGCATCGCTGTGGTCCGAGTACAGCAAGACCGTCAAGGCAGCGCCATGACCCGTAGAAGGCGCCCAGACATCGACTGGCCGTCCCTGGAAGGAGACTATCGGGCAGGCATCAAAACCCTCAAGTGCATGGGTATGGAATTGAACGTCACCCCGTCAGCGATCAGGCAGAGAGCCGCACAATTCGGATGGACACGGGACCTGCAGGCGAGGGTGAAAGCACGGATTAGGGCTCTTCTCGATTCATTGCCACCCCCCCAAACAGCTAGAAGACGAAGGTGTCGTTAAGTTAGCGACAACTAACATAGAGCCGTATTCGGATGTCGTCGAAGCCGGTGCGCTCGCTGTCGCCCAGGTGGTCATGGCCCACCGGATCGGAGCCCACCGGGCGCGCCGACTCACCGAAAAGCTGTTCGCCGAACTTGAGGCCATCACTGATCGCCGGGACATCTTCCAGGGTGTCTTCGACCTGCTGTCGGGGCAAGCCGCCGATGGGGAGCCGATGTCAGCAGAGGCAAGGGAAGCGCTCTGGCAGACAATCAGGCGGGCAACGAGCTTGTCCGGCCGCGCCGGGACCCTGAAAGCGCTGGCCGAGAGCTTGCAGAAGGTCACAAGCATCGAAAGGACTGCTTTTGGCATGGACACTGCCAGCACCGAAGCACCGGATGACGACGACAAGCCTGCATCAGCCGTGTTCGACAGGTATGCAGAGGGTATGCAGGCGATGAGGGAACGCTTCGCCGCGGTGTCGGCAGCACGGAAAAGGGAAGCCACCACGGTCGAGCCCAAGGCCGAGCGCATCATCACCACTACCACCACCCATTGAATTGATGGTGAATTGGTGGACGCATGGGCATTGATCGGTCGCGCGCGCCGTGGTTGGGCAGGCCGCACCCGCCACGAACCGGGACGAACGGGTCCCCCCCTTTGCCCAGTTGCCGGCTGCAGCGAGTCCAGACTTAGGGGCTTTAGCCCCTTTGCAGCTTTAAGCCCCCTCACTGTCCATCCAGCCCAGCGCCAGACCAAACACTCGTTGGCGCAGCATGTCGCGCACCTGGTGCGTGATCAGCAACGGGCTGCGCGGGTCGGCGATGCAGCGCGCTGCCGCCTCGATCAGACCGAGCTTGCGGTCGGTCGCCCCCAGCAACATGACACCGCCGTCACTGGTCATGCTGCCACCATCAAAGCGACTCTCCACTACACGTCGGCGGGAACAAGGATGCCCAGATGGCACTGCGCCGGGTGGCCACGACCGACGTGATCACCCGACTCGGCGTCGATCAGGGTCAGCGGGAGGGAACTGCAAGGAGATGCGCCGGGTCGGCGGGATTCCTGGAGGCGGAGAAATCATTCAGGAAGCTGCGTGGTCAGGTCGATCTGAGAATCCTGATTGACGCTCTTCGTCCCACCACCCAGCAGAGGCAGCATAATTCTCATGACCACCGGCTCAAACCTGCAACTGAGTTTGGGACATCGCCAATTTTGTTCAAGACAGTGCCTTGCCTTTATTCTGAAGGAAGCCACGGCAATCCCGCTTCGGCCATCTTCTTTCTGGCTGTGAACTCGGCAACGGAATGCTGGCCTACCTTCTTCATGACGGCTGCGACGAGCCGTGCCTGCAACGGACGGACGTAGTTCTCGTAGGCTTTGACCGACTTGAAGATACGGATCATGGCAGCCGGCAGTACGACTTCGGTTTGTCCGCGCATCTGGGCATAAATGGCGAAGTTGGCCTCGGCCGGATTGCGGACCGGGCAGAACCGGCCTTCATCTGTGCGCAGGTAGTAGCCGCCGGCGTTGTCCTGCTCCAGCCGTAGGGGGGTCTCGGGCAGATTGAGTGTCTGCCCTTTTCCCAGCGCGCCGTCGAGGAACTCGGAGGGAAAGGACTTTATCGCCTCGCCCACCAGCTCGGCAATGCCTCTCGCACGGCGCAGCCCGCGGCACGTCTTCTGCTCTTCAAGTTCGGCGAAGGTGCCGGGGCCGAAGAGCGTCGGCTCATTTCGCTCGTTCTCGCTGATGACCTTGGCCTGTTCGCGCAGACAGGCCAAGACTTCCGGAAGCAAGTTCCAACGGAACCGAATGCCGCGCTTGGTCGGTCCCTGATAGGCCGTGGTGTTAACGTACTCACGCACGTCCACAAGTGGGAGTCCCTCGTCTCCAGGCGGTAGGGTCGTCACCTTGATGTAATCGGTATCGCCCTTCGGGATCCGCTTGAACTCGTGCTCGTCTCGCGGAGGGAGTGAGCGTTCCAGGGCCGCAAGCCCGCCGGTCACATCGCGCAGGAGCTTTCGGTTCATCGAAAGCCCGGCCTTGGTCCAGCCTTCGTATTTCTGCGATGCGACGAACTTGCGGACTCCGGCGAACTGCCGCCCGCGCCACTCGCTTACTGTAAAAATCAGCTTGGTCGTACCACCCAGTGCGACTTCGCCTAT
>JBCKPE010000031.1:0-21498 GCA_038901875.1 Burkholderiaceae bacterium | reverse complement strand
TTGCCGCCAGCGCCATTCAAGATGTCGTTGCCGACGCCGCCGGTAAAGTTCTCCGCCACCGAAGTTCCAGTAAAGATGACGCCGGCCAGGATGATGTTGGCGGCCACCGTGACATCGGCGAATTCGAAACCCTCGACGCCAGAGACCGTGTCCACCCCTTCCAGCGCCGACACCACAGTGTAGTAACCACCGCCGCCCGCGTTGAAGCTGATCGAATAGTCGGCGCGGCTGCCGGCGAATCGGGCAATGTCAATGCCGCCTCCGCCCACGATGATGTCGTTGCCGCTGCCGCCATCGAGCGTGTCATCGCCCAGCCCGCCCGACAGCGTGTCGGCATCGCCAAAGCCCTGCAGCAGGTTGTCGCCGTCGTTGCCGGTCAGGTCGTTGCGCAGGTCGTTGCCGCTGCCCAGCAGATCGCTGGTGCCGGCCAGGATGAGGTTCTCCAGGTAGGCGCCCAGCGTGAAGTTGACCGTGCTGTTCACCGTGTCTTCCACGCCGTCGTAGATGGACAACCCAAGGCCCTGGGGCGACCCTGTGTCGGGCGTGTTGTTGTCCTCGGTGATGACGTCGCCCGGGTCGTCGACATAGTAGGTGTCGTTGCCGCCTCCACCGCTCATCGAGTCGGCACCATCGCCTCCTTCCAGCGTGTCGTTGCCGGTTCCGCCGGCAAGCAGATCCGCACCCGCAGCGCCATCGAGGGCGTTGTCGCCCTTGTTGCCCGTCAGCGCGTTGGCCAGTTCGTTGCCGGTCCCATCCAGGTCCAGGTCGCCGAACAGCACCAGGTTTTCGACGTTATCGGTGAGCGTGTAGCTGATCAGCGTGTTGACCGTGTCGATCTCACCCAAATTGACATCGGTTTCGACCACGATGTCGCCGATGCTGTCCACCACATAGGTGTCGCTGCCATCGCCGCCCTCCAGCGAGTCATCGCCCGTGCCGCCACTGAGCAGGTCGTCGCCGACGCCACCGAGCAATGTGTCGTTGCCCAAGCCGCCGAACATCTGGTCATTGCCGCCGCCGCCCGTGCAGACGTCCGCCCCGTTCGTACCCACCACCCAATCAGCCCCCGCCCCGCCATCCAGTGCGTAGGTGAACGCATACTCGGACTCGGCGCCGGACGACCCCAGCACCAGGTTCTCGACCAGGCCAGCGTCGTACTGACCGACGATGGTGACGGTCGAAGTCACGATGCCGTTGGCCGTCGCAATGAACAGCAGATCCACGGAGTTGAGCCCGGCGCGTTCGACCGAATAGACATAGCCTTCGACCTCGACCTTGAGCTTGTCGGCGTTGCCGGAGCTGTCGACGATGCGGTCATTGCCGGTTTCGCCCGGCTGCCAGACATAGGTATCGTCGCCGTCGCCGCCCAGCAGGCTGTCGTCGCCGGCCCCGCCCGACAAGGTGTCGTTGCCGTCGCCCGCATCGATCGTGTCGTTGCCGCCGGCGCCGAACAGCCAGTCGTCACCGGCCCCGCCCACCAGCGACTCGCCGGCAGAACCACCAGCGATGAGTTCGTCGGCGCCCGTCCCGTTCAGCGAGGTCGCCAGCGTCCACGCGGCCTGCAGGCCACCGTTCTTGTTGTAGGACTCCAACGTCTCGATGGTCCCCGACGTGAAATGGTTTTTCAGCGTCATCGTGCCGACAAGCTGTGCCGTCGCGGAGCTGTAGAACCGGGCCAGCAGGTCGTCGGCGACCCTCTCGAAGCGGCCATAGATGTCAGGGACGTCGTCGGTAGCCTCGGTATCCCGCACGGCAAGCACATCCGCGCCGCTGGCATCGTCGATCACGTCGGCACCGTCGGTCCCGAGGAAATAGCCGTAGGTGTCGTCGCCGCCGCCACCGCGCAATGTGTCGTTGCCGCCCAGGCCCTCCAGGCGGTTGGCGTCGGCGTTGCCGGTGAGGTTGTCGTTGAAGCTGAGCGAGCCCCGCACGTCCTCGATGCCACTCAGCGTGTCGGTGCCTGCGTCGCCATCACTGGCCGTGCCCGTCGTCAGGTTCACCGTTACGCCGCCGCCGGCGTTGCTGTAGTCGACCCGGTCCACGCCGTCATTGCCGTTGATGGCATCGTTGCCGGCGCGGCCCTCGAAGGATTCGAAAGCAGCGGTGGCGCTTCCCGTCAGCGTGTCGTTGAAGCGCGAACCGCGCACCCCTTCGATGTTGCGCAGCGTATCGGTGCCTCCCAGGCCGTCTTGTGCCGTGCCGTCGGCCGTGTCGTTGAGCACCACATTCACGCCGCTCGTGCTGCTGGTGTAGTCGGCAAGGTCATAGCCCTGCCCGCCATCGATCGTGTCGTTGCCGGCTTCGCCGCGGAAGATCTCAATCAGCCCGTCCAGCACATCGGTGCCGTTGGCCGCGTTGCCGCCGCTCAGCGCATCGTTGAAGCGCGAACCGCTGATTCCCTCCACATTGTTGAACACGTCATTGCCGCCGCCACCACTGGCCAGGCCCGCGACCAGGCTGGCCGTCACCGCAGCGGTGGCGCTGGCATAACCGATGATGTCGATGCCGTCGCCGCCGTCCAGGCTGTCGTCGCCGCCGTCGCCCACCAGCGTGTCGTTGCCGGTCCCGCCTTCCAGCGTGTCGTTGCCAAGGTTGCCCCACAAGGCGTTGTCCTGTGCATTGCCGACCACCGAGTCGTTGAAATTGGAGGCGCGAAGGGACTCGATGTTGCGCAACACGTCGATGCCGCCGTTGCCGTCTTCCACCATCGTCTCGAACCCGGCCTCGGCCATGGCAATGTACAGCGCCTGGCTGGAGAAAGTGAAGCTCACCGAATCGGAGCCGGCCAAACCGTCGATGGTGTCGTTGCCGCCGCGGCCCGAGAACACGTTGTTCCGGCTGTTGCCGGTCAACATGTCGTTGTGGTCGGTGCCGAACAGGCCTTCGATGCTAACCAGCACATCACCCGAGCCAAAGCCATCGTCCGCCACCAGGGTGTTGCCGGTCTCGGCCAACGTGATGTTGACGGCATGTTTGCCGCCCACGTAATCCGCCCAGTCGGTGCCGGCCCCGCCATCCAGCGAGTCAAAACCCTTGCCGCCACGCAGATAGTTGTCGGAACTGTTGCCGACGATGTGATCGTCGTAATTAGAGCCGTCGATGCCCTCGAAGTTGTTCAGGGTGTCCAGCGAATCGATACCGTCCCACGCCGTGAAGGCAACGCCGGCCGCCGCCATCACCACTACAACACCCTGCAGCGCGTTGCCGAAACCGGCGATATCGAACCCGTCGCCGCCATCCAGCGTGTCGCGGCCAGCGCGGCCTTGGAAGTAGTTGTTGTAGACATTGCCAGTCAGGATGTCGTTGCCCGAGCCCCCGAACACGCCGTTGATGTTGCTCAACAAGTCGGTCTCGCTGTAGAACAGGTTGGCCGAGTCGGTCACCGTGACGACGCCACTCGTCAGGTTGGCGCTCACGGATACCGTGCTGCCACGCTCCCAGTACACCGCAAAGTCGTAGTCCTCGACGTTGCCGGAAATCGTGTCGTTGCCGCCGCGCCCCTGAAGGTAGCTCTGCCGCCCCGCCACCTGGTCGGTCATGCTGTCGTCGGCGTTCGTTGCGACCCATGCGTCGATGTTGCTGATATCGTCGGTCTCGGCGTAGCCAATCCCGGCGTTCCTGCCGGTCACCGCCATGGTGCCCGTCGACAGCACGAAGTCGTAGCCGTCGCTGTCGCTCAGGTAGGTGTAGTCCGCCGAGTCGAAGCCGCTGCCGCCGTCCAGCGTGTCGTCGCCCTCGCGCCCGGTCAGCGTGTCGTCGCCCTTGCCGCCTTCAAGTTTGTTGGCTGCCGTGTTGCCAGTGAGCGTGTCGTTGTAGTCGCCGCCGATCAGGTGCTCAATGTTCGACACAGCGTCGGTGCCACCGTCGCCGTCGCGGACCACGCCTGTGAACAGGTTCGCATCGACCGCGCTGGACGCCCTCGTATGCCACAGCCCGTCGTTGCCCGCGCCGCCGTTGATGGTGTCGTTGCCGCCACCCCCGTGCAACCAGTTGTCCTGCGAGTTGCCGGTCAACGAGTCGTGACCGAATGTTCCGGACAGACCCTCGATGTTGCGCAGCGTGTCGAAGCCGCCCTGGCCGTCGCTGACCACCGTGTCGCCGCTTTCGGCCAGCGTGATGGACACCGAGGATCCCGAGCTGAAGTCCGCAATGTCCACGCCAAGGCCACCGTCGATGGTGTCGTTGCCGGCAGAGCCGATGAAATATTCGTCACGCGCTCCGCCGCTCAGCAAATCGGCGCCCTGCCCGCCCAAGACACCCCGAATGTCCATCAGCGTATCGGTTTCCAGGTAGTTGCCATCGGTGGTCTTGGTGACGGTCACAACGCCGAATTCCAGGTTCGCCGTCACCACATGGGTGTTATTCCGGTCGCTGTACATGGCGAAGTCGTAATCGGCGAGATTGCCTACCAGCGTGTCATTGCCGGTGCTGCCGTCCAGCAACATGTTGCGGCCAGCCACGCTGTCGGTGATGGTGTCGGCAAAGCCCGATCCTTGCACCACCTCGATCGACGCCACCTTGTCGGTTTCCAGGTATCCTGCATTGCCGCCCTGACCGGCCACCGACACGGTACCCAGGCCGTTGTCGAAACTGATCGAATAACCCTCGCTGTCCGGCAGGTAGCTATATGACAGGGTGTCTTTGCCGCTCTGTCCGTCCAGCGTGTCATTGCCCGCGCCGCCTGAAAGCGTGTCGTCGCCGCCCCGCCCATACAACAGATTGGCCGCACTGTTGCCCCCCAGGAAGTCATCGGTATCATGACCGCCAAGCAGGCCTTCGAAGTTGCGGATCGTGTCGGTGCCGCCCTGGCCGTCGCTGACCACTGTGTCGCCGCTTTCCTCCAGCGTGATGTTGAGCGCTGTGCTGGCGTTGCGGTAGTCGGCAACGTCCAGCCCGGCGCCACCGTCCAGCGTGTCGTTGCCGGCGCGCCCGCGCAGCCGGTTGTCGGCGGCGTTGCCAGTCAGTCGATCGGCGAAAAAGGTCCCATACACGGACTCGATGTTGAGTAGCGTGTCGGTGCTGCCGAATCCGACGCCGCCGTAGCCGTCGTCGGCGACGATGGTCGGCGACCCGACAGCGGCCAGCGTGATGTTGACGGCCCGCGCTGCGTTGCCGTAATCGACGATGTCGAAGCCGCCGCGGCCATCGACCGTGTCAGCGCCCGCACCGGGCCGGAAATACTCGAACGGCTGGTAGTTCGAACCCAGAATCTCGTCGCCCCCGGCGGTACCGAAAACGCCGCCGATGCTCTGCACCCGGTCCACCTCGGTCAGCGTCAATCCGTTGAACAGCGCGGCATTGCCTGTGAAGCCGCCGTACGTGAACAGCGACTGCGTGCCCGGATTCAAATCGATCTTGAGCCGGATGTTCGGGTTGGTCAGGTCGTCGTAGTGGATGCTATCCAGCTCACTGTCGAACGGGCTACCGACCACCTCGTCATTGCCGCGTCCGGGGTTGAAGTCGATCGCGCGCTCGTCGCCCAAGTCGCGCATCACGTCGCCCATGGCGGTGCCGTTGATCTGCTCGATGTTGATGACGCCGTTGTCCTGCTCGAAATAGGAGCTCCCTATCCCGAACACCTGCATGCTGCTAAAGCCATTGGCGCCCTGGAACCTGTAGTTGAAGACATAGCCGTTGCTGGCCGACAGGTAACTCGCAAAGCTCAGTTGGTCGAAACCGCCGCCGCCGTCGATCGAGCCCTCGTTGCCGAAGCCGCCGACCAGCAAGTCGTTGCCGATTCCACCATCGAGTGTGTCGTCGCCGCCATCGCCCTCCAACACATTGTTGGAGTTGTTCCCGGTAAGGGTGTCGGCATAGATGCTGCCTTGCACATTCTCGATAGAGATGAGCGTGTCATTGCCGGCGCCACCGGTGGCCGTACCCAGTGCCAGGTTCACCTGCACCCCGGCCCCATCATTGAGATTGTTGTATTCGGCCCAATCCAGGCCGCCCGCTCCGTCGAGCGTGTCATTGCCGCCGCGCCCATCCAGGCGGTTGCCGCCTGCATTGCCGGTAATCGAGTCATTGCGGCTGGACCCTTCCACGCCCTCGATGCTGATCAAGGTGTCGACCGTTCCAAATCCGTCTTGCGCCTGCCCGGTGCCAAGGTTCACCACGGCGCCAGAGGTGGCCTGGTCGTCCATGTACCCGTAATGGACTTCGTCGTAACCGCCGCCACCGTTGATCGTGTCATTGCCCTTGCCGCCGCCAAACCCCTCCTGACCCCCCTCCAGGCCCAGGTTGGTGTCGCTGCCAACCATGAAGTCGTCGAAGGCGCTGCCACCGATTCCCTCGATGCCGAGCAGCGTATCGACCCCACCATCACCATCCTGCACCTGGCCGCTGGCCAGTCGCATGTCCACCGAAATGGCGGACTTCGCGCCGAAGTAGTAAACCTCGTCCCCACCGGCTTTACCGTCCACCGTATCGTTGCCCGCGCCGGGGTCGAAAGCCTCATAAGTGCCACTGCCAAACGAGCGGCCCTGGCCGCCACCAATCAGCGAGTCTCCGAGTGCAGTGCCCCGCACCCGGTAAACACCCGTGAACGTGTCCTCCCCCACCATCTGGCCGAGGGCCCCGGTACGCTCAGCCGGGTTCAGCGCCCAGGCCTTGCCCGTGCCGAGGTTGACCGCCACCGCCACTGCCGACGCACCGTATTCGATCCTGGTGGCGCCATTGCCGTAAATGGTGTCGTTGCCACCGCGCCCCTGGAAACTGTTGTGGTCACCCAGACTGCCCGCGTTGACCGACGTGCCGGAGAAGCCACGAGCGTCATACACGTCGTCGAAAGCCGTGCCGTTGATCCCCTCGATCGAGCGCAGTGTGTCGTTGCCGACGGAACTGTCGCCGCTGGCCGTGCCGGCCGCCAAGTTCACGGTGACGCCCGAACTGGCGCTGAAGTAATCAGAGCGGTCCCAGCCGGTTCCACCGTTGATGGAGTCGTCACCGCCAAAACCGCGAAAGCTTTCGTAGTCGTCGTAGGCCCCGCCCACCAGCGTGTCAGCGAAATTCGTACCCCGGATGGCTTCGATATTGGACAGTGTCTTTACGCCAAGTGCCGTGCCATTGAGTGTCAGGTGCGTCATGTCCACCGTGAAAGTGGAGCCAGCCGCAGCAAATTGGACGTTGATGCCCAGACCGGTGCTGCTGACCACGCCGTTTCGAGTCAGACTGACCTGCGTATCCCCGTTGCCGACTACTGTGTCATTGCCGTAGCCCAGTTGCACGTAGTTCCACCGCTCGCCCACAAAGTGGTTGCCGGTCATGCCGCTGAAATCGAATATGTCGCTGAACCCGGTGTCGCTGATTACGGCCACCCGCTGCAAGCTGTCCGTGCCGGCGAGTTGGCCGCTGACGGAGTCCGCGCCATAACTGACCGTACCGTTGCTACCAGTGAACACCGCATTGATGGCCGTGTTCGACCACCAGTAGGACAGGTTCACCCCGTCCATCCAGGGCATGTTCGCCATGGTTGTCTGCAGCACGCTGTCGCTGCCACCGTACAACACCAGTTCGACCGCGTGTTGAGCGCCCGCACCTTCGTTAGTGCCCGACAAGGCGCCCATACTCCCGACCACGGAGTCCGTCTGGCGCGTCCCCCGCACGGCCTCGATACCGCGCAGCACATCGGTGCCGACATCGGCACCATTGATGCCGGTCACCGTCATCGTGGCCAGATCCAGCCGCATGCCACCTACCGTGATATCCGAATAGTCCGCGGCGTCGTAGTCCGAATAGTTGAGGGGGCGACCATACTTCCAGGCCAGATTGAGCTGTTCACCGCCATCCAGCGTGTCGTCACCTGCGCCACCACGCAAGTTGTCGTTGCCGCCGCCACCGCGCAAGTTGTCGTTGCCGCCGCCACCGCGCAGCGAGTCGAAACCATCGCCTCCTTCCAGCGTGTCGTTGGAACCCCGTCCGACCAGAACGTCGTTGCCTTCCATGCCTTGGAGTTTGGACGCAGCGTTGGCCCCGGTCAGCGTGTCATTGAAATCCGTGCCGATGAGGCCGCTGATCCCAGACAGCACATCATTGCCGCGACTGCCGCTGACAACACCCGTCGCCAGGTTGGCATTGACCCCGCTTCCGGTCTGGTGGTCGTCGAAGAAGCTGACGGTGTCAAATCCGCCACCGCCCACCACCGAATCGTTCCCCATGCCCGGTGTGAACAGGTTGGCGCCGGCATCGCCCGTCAACGTGTCGTTGAACCCGGTGCCTTCGACGGCCTCGAAGCCGGAAATCGTGTCGTTGCCGGCGCCACCCGTCACCACACCGGTCACCAGGTTCACTGAAACGCCGCTCAACACCTCCTGGTCGCCGCCGTGGAATTCGAGTGTGTCGAAGCCCAGTCCGCCGACCAGCGAATCATTGCCAAGGCTACCGTCGAGCATGTTGTCGCCATCGGTGCCAATCAAGGTGTCGTTGAAGTCCGAGCCGACGACCTGCTCAAAGCCACTGATGATGTCGGCGCCATCGCCACCGGACACCACGTTGGCGGCGAGATTAACCGAGACCGCGCTGGCTGCGAAGCCGTAGTAAAGCAGGTCGATGCCGGCGCCACCTACCAGGCTGTCGATGCCGGCGCCGCCCGCCATCGCCTCGTCGGCGGCGGTGCCCAGCATGGTGTCGTTGCCGGCCGTTCCGAGGGCTGCCGTCATGCCCGAAAAGACCGTGTTGAGCCCGGAGCCGGTCACCGTGCCGGCCGCAAAATTGACCGTGATCGGGCCGGCGAAGCTGTCGAAAAACATCACGTCGTGATCGTCGGAAGATCCACCGCCGATTCCACCGCCGATCAAGGTGTCGTTGCCCAGCGAACCGATGAACTCGTCGCCGCCCAGTCCGCCGTCCAGCAGGTTGGCATTGCCATCGCCAGTCAGCGTGTCATCCTGGTTCGAACCCACCACGGCCTCGAAGCCGCTGATCGTGTCGTTGCCGGCCCCGCCGGTGACAAGCCCGGTCACCAGGTTGACTTCGACCCCGTTGTTGAGATCGCCGTCAGCAAACCCCACGGTATCGAAGCCAAGGCCGCCGACCAGCGAATCGTTGCCCTGGAGGCCCTCGATCCAGTTGTTGCCGTCGTCGCCGGTCAGCGTGTCGTTGAAGTTCGATCCGAGGATGGCCTCAAAGCCGGAGATCGTGTCGATGCCCTCGCCGGTGGCTGTGCCCAGCGCCAGGTTCACAGTGACGGGCCCGGTGGCGAAGATGTAGTCAAGGGTGTCAAAGCCACCGCCCCCGACCAGGCTGTCGTCGCCGCCGCCGCCGGCTATGCCCTCGTCGGCGCCGCTGCCGATGATGGTGTCGTTCTGCTCGCTGCCGCGGGCTCCCTCCATGTTGCTGAAGGTCGTGTTAACGCCCGTGCCCGTGACGGTGCCGGAGTTGAAGTTGATGGTCAACGGCCCGGTCACGCCATTGAAAAACATGTAGTCCCAACCGACACCGCCGTCGAGCGTGTCGGTGCCGGTGGTGCCGATGAAAACCTCTTCCTCGCCGTCGGCGCTGGCCACTCCGACCAATGAGTCGTCGCCCGCAGTGCCGTTGATGGTGGTTGCCATGTTCTTCCCCCTATTTGATCAGTCGTTGAATTGATTGTTTGTATACCAGAATTCCGGCCAGTTTTCCATCGTCCCGAAGGTCAATACCGCGCCCACCGAAACGTCAGATGTCGAGTAATGCCAGCAACTGCGGTAGGCACCGGTCCATCAGGTCGTAGCGCTCGACCACCGATTGCCTGGCCCGTTCGCCCAGGGCACGGTACGCCGCCGGGTCGCGCAATACATCGATGGCGCTTGCCGCCAGGCCTTTGACATCGAAGAAGTCGAACAGGAGCCCGTTTTCTCCATGCTCAATCACCTCCTGCACCGGTGCCGTGCGGCTGGCGACGACCACTTTTCCCGCACTCATGGCCTCAAGACAGCTCCAGGACAGGACGAACGGATAGAGTACTTTCCAATTCAGGTATGAGCCTGAAGCGGTACTGGTGTCGGTGATTTGGCGGGTTGGGTTGACCGGGTTGAAAGTGGAAGTTTAAGGGCTTAATTTCAAAGGGCAGTCCGGCAAGCGAAGCGCGTCAGTCTCCAGTGTGGTCAACTCACGCACCCCGCAGGGGCTGTCCATACCCTTGTGGTGTGGGCAGGTGAGTTGTCCACACGGGCGCGCGCCGCATGCCCCTTTCATGAACGTTTTATGCTTGGCGTTTTGGTTTGCGAAAGCTTGCAAACAGCGCGGTCTTGGCACGCTGCATTTCCTGCGCTGCTGCCAGGTCTGTTTGCTCTTTCGCCTGCGCCAGCAAGACCGCCAACGTCGTGTCTTTCTTGAAGATCACCAAGCCCTTTTCATTGAGCAACACCAGGCACTCCAGAGGCGTCTTTACATCCGCGTGTTTGTAGCGTTTGATGACCTTGTGTTGGCGCCGAGGCCGCATTGACCCAGGCTGCCGAAAATCGATGACCCATCTGAATTTCGGCAAACGCAAGCCCAACGCGGCTTTCAGGGGAAAGACCTGGGTCAGCCAAAGTCGGCGCAATGGGTCAATTCGGCGTCGGCGCCAACAGCCAACAAGCCAAGGTGTCGTTCTTGCCAGCAGCTCGCTGCGCTCGATATCCGCTACGTTTTCTTTCCCAACCGATAACCGTTGCTCCAGCAACTCCGCGCCTGAAAGTAATCGAAACAACGATCTTTTTTCCGATCAGCGCTTCCAGATTCTTTTGCCGCCAGATTCCGTAGTCCAGGAGCGAGACAAAAGCATATTCGCCCGATACAACAGGTTCCGCTGTGGCTTGATTTGCTGCTGTCATCAGATCACCACGCTTCCACTGCGCAAATCCGCCCTGAATGCTGCAATGCGAGCAACCCATTTCTCAAAAACGGGGCTCATCACCTTCTCGGCAATATCTTGCAGGTTGTTCCCGTCGAACACAGCGCCAATTTCATACTTCTCAACAATCTCAGCCAGATAGGTTCCACGCGAGGCAACAACAGGAATACCCACCGCAAGCGCCTGAAAGAACTTGTTTGGCGTTGCCAGTTGGTAGCTTAAACAAGTTGCATCCAGGCAGCACCACATCAGGCAACGCCTTGATCGCGCCAACTGAAGCAAATGCTCTTCATAATCCAGTGACCCGTGATGCCAAGACCTTCCCTGAATATGAGCCGGTAATCTTGCACCCAAAAGAAAAACATGCACATCAAACCCAAGATCACCGGGAGGACGGTCGAGCAATTCAAGCTGGTGCCCCTGAACCCCTTTCCCCACATAGACAAGCGCAGGCCCTTCGATCGCGGGCGGCACGGTGGTGGGATGATGAACGTAAAGGTCGTTGTACTCTACGCGAATGATTGGCGGCATTTCATACCACTGCTGCATGACCTTCGCGATCGCGTGATTGACTACCCGAACCTCAGAGACCCTGCGTAGCACCAACTGTTCAAGTCCATGTTCAAGCAATATGCGCGGCCAACCAGCCTTGCGGTTCTGATGGATTTCAAGCTCGTGCGCATCGTAAATCAGGCGAATACCCTGCGGTCGTTTGACCAGCGTGGCTGCAACAGCGCAATAGAGGTCGTGCGCATACACAACCCTTATCCCTACCTCACTACTGCGTTTTGTAATGGCTTGCGACGCACGCACCGCACATGCTGTCCATCGGATGCAAGCTTTCATCCCGGGGAAAAAATTACCGGAAACCCGTCCAGACAGTCTTTCCGACAAGAGCCGATAACGTCCACCGGCTCCCCAGAGGGCTCTCGATAGCATGAATACGGTGATCAGGAATGTATGCAACCTGGCGGCGGCAACTGTTTGGTCTCTGATATCCAGAACCTCGACAGGGTACTCTGACGCAGCAATGGATCGTTGTACGCGGTTGTCCCCTGTGACTGGTGCATCAACTATGACAAGCATCAAGCCCCCTGCAATTTCGCTCTCAGTCATTATTGGACATCACGGCAGGCAACACAGAACATGAATTTGGCACGATCAACGCCCATCAATTCACTCAAGCGCGACTCCTCTGCCAATAAACGCTCAAGGATTTCCCGGCCCTCCTCATGTGACGATGACGCCGAAGCGCTGTTCCACTCGGCAGGCAATAGATCAACCAGATAGCGTATGCCCTTACCAAGCATGACGCTAAATCCAGCCGCTTCGAGCAAACCGGTCAGTTCCTGATAGCGATATAAACGACGAACTCGACCATCCTTGAGCTCCGCGCACGCTTTTGTCTCACTTGGATGCGTGGCATTCAAAACGGAAAGGAACAGGAGACCATTAGGCCGCAGAGACCGGCGAACCTCCCTTAGAAAAAGCGTCGGATTGTGCAGGTAGTTGAACACAGCCCCAAGACAGACAGCGGCATCAAAGGAATGGTCGGTAGTCGGCAACGCGTGTACATCTGCCTGCATCCATACAATGTCCGTGTCCGGGTAACGCAGCATACCGGCCTTTAGCATTTCCGATGAAATATCGACAGCCGTGATGCTGCATCCTTTTTCCAAAAGCGTGGGTAGCTCTCTGCCGCCGCCACTACCAAGAACCAAGACGTCCGAGCCCGAAGCAATTCGCTCAGCCATGAGGCGAGACTCAATCTGTGTCATGAACCCCTGGATCGGATAATGATCCCAAACGTCGAAGTACCGCTTTGCAAGTTTATCGTTGTATGCCTTTTCACCAGTACGGTTGCGGGCGAGGGATTGTTCGTTGCCCGCGCATATAACTTCTAAATCATGCAGGTTGAATTCGACTGTTGCGATTTGCCCCCCTTTATACGAATCCCCCTCCGGCAATCCAAAGTACATCAACCCTGATGGTCTTCCGGCGGATATAACTAGCCTCGCGCCCTCCACTCTCCCTGCATTCCAAGTACCGGGGCCGCCTCGTTCAATGAGACGTTTAGAACATGACATCCACGGCCCCAAAGGGGAATCAGCAACCAGCGCGCCAATATCCCAAGCATGCAGGCTGGCGCAGCCGTTATAGAAGAGCAAATACTTGCGGCCTCCGGGCGATTCCTGAATCTGATAAAGACTGGGGTTTGCTTGGCCAAAACTATCCCACGTCTCACCTTTGTGCTCATAGATCGGCTTACCATTATTTTCAGGTTGCCAACTCACACCGTCCGCAGAAGAAGCCATGTAGATGTGAAATCGGCCGGAATCCACCCCTTCGAAAACCATGAACCAACGGTCTTCGGCTCTCATGACGAACGGCAGCCCCATCCGTCTGATAGAGAATTGATCTGGCTCCAAGAGATATCCGGTCCCGAACTTTTGCCAAGTTACGCCATCGGCGGATGACGCCAAGCAAAACCCTTTTAGGGTATCCTGGCTGTAGTACATCCTGTACTGATCCTGCGCCACTTGAAGAACGCTTCCCTGCGCGGCGTAAAGCCCATCAGCAAATACCGGTTCAGGCCCCATCGCCCAACCTTCTTGTGGGTTTCCTCGCGCCACACCAACGCAAGTTATCCCGCCCTCAGAAACTTGTCGTGATCGGGCATTGAAGAAGACGGTCAGCCGCCCTGACGGATCAATAACAGGATGTCCTGAGCTATCAGACAAGACGGATGGATCTCGAACACCAAAACGGCTCCACGTCTGTTGCCCAGTGATGCGCACCCAATCGGCCTGCACTGTCTTCCGATTCAAGACGCCACCTCTCGTGCTTGATTAGCCAGTTGTGCTCTCTTCCGTAGGAGTTCCAGATAACAAGCCAAGCCATGCACCGCATGCATGACGTGCCGAGGATATTGAGCCTCTGCATCGTCTGGTGCCGAGAGACGCAGCAAAATCGATTCGGCAACACGACGCCCCAGCCGAACCCAGGCATCCGAACGCGCACCATCTAAACCCAAGCGGGAAAGCAGAACCAGAAGTTCACCCAAGGACCAAAGTCGTGCAGGTTTTGGGAGTAACTCAAGCTGACGGATGCCAAGGGGGCGCAGCCAGGGGATGTCACGCACATCGGCTGTTCCTTCGCCATCCTTTACCAAACGAATAGCGTCGGCGAAGCAACAAGGCCCAGCGAATTGCCCCACCATATCGGCGGACGCCGCTTCAATCGATCCTACCCCAAAGGCATCGGCAAGAGCGTTGAGAATGTAGCATTGATGGAGAAGGTCAACAACCGGGCTGTTTGGTGAATAAGCCCACCCCAACCCGGCAATCCTACGGGAGCGTATCCATTCCATGGCAGACAACATACCAGCGCCAGATGGAGGCAGGCCCTCTGTATCTTCAAGCAGCCTCAGAGTCCCCCACGCATACGCGGCAGCGTTGTAGATGGGTTCGCGGATACCCGGCGAGTAGGCCGGAATGGTTACGCCGGGCTCGTCAACGGGAAGTGCTAGCTGCTGCATCCATCTACTTAAGCCCTCTCCGCCTTTGCGGAGAAGATTCAAGAAAGGTTCTGAAGCGAGCCCCTCCTGCTGGCAATCCAGCAATCCCCGCGTGACGATTGCGGAGGTAATCAGAAAAGGTTCTGTTGCCGGGAGGTTACGCCATGAAAAGCCCAGACCCCAGCACCGGGTGTCGTCAAAACATCGTAAAGCGCTTGATTCAAGGCGCGCACAGATGCTGGTCGACCGCGCATCGAACTGGACCGCCGAGAGCAATTTTGCTCGGCGCAGAGCAGCCAACACCTGAAGGCACTTGCCGTCAGCCATGGGATGATAAGCATTCGTGCTGCAATAAGCATCCGAGCCCACTCCATCAGCCGCATCGTAAGCGGATAACTTCGCTTCAATAACCGTGCTTAACTCTTCAGCCAGCGACATCTTTGTTATCCCACGCTATGGGCATGTTAATCATTCTGTCTTCGTTATGAAATAAAATGCAAAAAAAGTCATGTATAAGCGTATTTTTCATCTGGGTTTCAATGCATCTGCATCGCTTGTGGAGTAGCGTAGAAATATTTGAAATGCGTTCAAACGAGATATTTCCTTAAGAACAATCTCGCAGCGCGATTGATAGGCTTTGTCTTGATCTGCAAGTATGCACGGCGCGATCGTCGCGGTTGCCTTGCAGGATGGAGGCGCGGCCCAAGCCTTGCAGTTGTCGTGCTTGCAGCGCGCATTGTCGCAGTTGAGGAATGCATTGAGCATAACTTCGGCGTTTTTTGTGGCCTGGTCATCGCCCAGCAATCTGCCCATATCCTTGAGTGCCTTGACCTGATGGGGGATGTGATTCTCGATGCGTTGCGATTCGAACTTGGGGTTGGCGCGATATTTCTGGTCATCAATGCCGAAATAACCGAAATTTCCGGCTTTAATCTCGCGATCTTCAGCATGTGCAATCGCTAAGGCTCTGTCGCGATAGGCAGTCTCTCCTGTCGCCGCATACAACCAGGCGACACCCAACCCCATAATGAGATTGGTGTTGCGCACATAGCGATCCTTGTCGTTTGGATGATAGCTGTACCAATAGTAGAAGCAATCCTTGCAACCAGGCAGGGCAGTTCCCAGGTTCCATGAGTCGGAAATCGCTTTTCTGGCAAGGTTCAGATATTTGACGTCTCCTGTTGCAATATGCAACTGCGCCAAAAAGGCAACTGCATACCCCGTTTGTATCATATAAGGGGTCTCAGGAGGATTGCAGGTGCCATCGCCAAATGGATCAATAGAGCCGGGCTGTCCACACTTTGTGTTTTTTTCTGTTTGTTCCTGAGTGTAAGGCCAGCCGGAGTGCTTATTTGAATCTGACGACATTAAAATACTTAGCTGTTGAGCGTCTGCAACCGCTCGCGGAATAGCCCCTGCGATTCCCATCTTGTGCAGTGATAAGGATGCCAAGCCATCATATGCAAACGAAAGCGGATCCTTGCGAAGTGATGTTTTTGACTCCAGGAATCTCCCGGAATACGTTTCAAGTTGAGTGGTGTTGCCGACCGCATAGGCATCTTCAACAAAAGACCATGACAGCGCGACAGTGATGAACACACTAAAAGAAATAGAAAAAATGTTCAAAATTTTACCCATTAAGATGTGTTGATCGGAACAAGGCATCAATAGTGTATCGAAAACTTTCGCCATAAATATGTGACTTCAGTTTAAATTGCCCACCTTTTAGACTAGGCAGGTCATCCCAATCATCAATATATTCGAGCCACTTTTCTGCTGTCTGTTTCAATACATCGCGCTTCGAAAAAGCATACAGTTCGGCGAGATCTACAATATGGACAAAATGGTATCCGTTGTAATTGACCCCGCCGATCTTCTTTTTGAAATTGGTCGGATAAGCGAATAGGTCAACATCGTCAAACGGTATAGGGCAATCAATACCCTCTGGGCTATCTGGCTTTAAAGAAAATTCTGAAATCTCCTTCCAGCTTTCAGTTGGCATACCAGTTGCGTCCGGGCGATATGCACCTTGAGCCAAGAAAATCTTGGCTTTACACGCTCTATCCACCTTAATCCGAGCCTTGAACACATTGGGCTTCGGCTTGCTAATAAGGGATAACAGCACATTAAACTGGAGCAAGCGAGCTTGGCTACGTTCAAGGTAATTTCCCCATCTTGATTTATCGCTGGCACTCAAGGCTCCTTCAAAACGACCCTCTCCAGGTATTTCTATTTTAAAGCCTAAACATTCATGAGTCACGGGCTTATCAAAAACAATTTTGACTCGAGAAAACCCGGTAAGTTGATAACGACTGTTTAGGCAGAACGGCGCATCGTATAAAGGCAGCAGATGTTCGACTGCATCGAGATTGCGTTCAAGAAATTCAGCATAGTCAATACCAAGGTGATGGAGCATCTTGCGTGACTGAACAATCCATCTCAATACGGTAAGCCAGCCATTCAAGGTGTAAAAAGCTGGCTCATGCGGATATTCTTCAACGATCCAGCCATAGCCCTTCTTTTGAAGGACGCCAGACTCTCCAATTGGTATTGTTAAAGAGGAGTAAATCTGCCTGATTTTCTCTGGGTAGTTCTCGGGGAAATACTCGGAAAGCGCACACAGTGCCTTGACATACCAAGCCTGCGTTAACGCGGAGTAAAAAACCTTCGGTACATTTGACAGGCCAGTATCGGGGTAATACATGAAGACCAATGCATCACCCAGCCGCTCGGCGCGTTTAAGTGCGTGAGTGGCGATCTTCTCTGCATGATTTAGAAAATCATGATCACCAGTTTTCTTAAACTGGGATATATAGTCAATAATGAGATAGGGTGCCAGTATCGGATGGAAGACCATTCCCGAGTCGGTCTTCTTCATCGGACATCCGTCCTCGTCAAAGGTCAGCCGGTAATACTCATATACCGATTTTCTGTGTTCTGGAATCGGTGGTGAATTAGTAGCTAAACTCCGCCCTCCCCCGCTCATTCCAGCCCTTTGGCATTGCGTGTATTCGCATCCTCGAACCAGCATTCATAGAGCGTCGAGCGCCTGAAGTCGGCATCGGATAGGTCGGAGCGCTCGAATGAGCAGCGTTGCAGTTGGCAGCCGTTAATTTTTGCTCCGCGCAGATCGGCCTCATCAAAATTACAGGCAATCAGCATGGTATTGCTGATATTTAATTCGGGAAGCGTCAGCCCGGAAAAATCGACCTCGGTAATTACCAGAATGGGGCTTGAGTTGAGGAGCAGATTCCCGCGCAGGAACCAGTTACGCAGAGAGTTTGTTCCCGGACTGCGAAGAACGAGTGACAGATGCTGCAGCACTAAGACAAAATGGCGATTCTTATCGTTCTTGGTGATCTCCCCGGCTTTTGCGGCTCCATCGATCCGGCATAGTGCGTCAATCAGCATCTGCGCCGTGAGAACTCGGGTTGATTGCCCCTGGACGTAGTCAGCGACGACTTGCTTTAACTCTTGGTAAAAATTTTGAATATTCATTTGATCCTCGCGTAGGCAGCTTTAAGACGGTCGGCATAAACCTCCCAGTTGTCTTTATGAATGAAATCGTTGCAATTCTGCGAAGCAATTTCGAGTTCTTCGGGGGTGACTTTGTTAATTGCTGCGGCAATATCGCGAGGTGTCAGTGGATCAGGCAGCAACCACCCGATCTGGTTTTCTTCGATGATCTTCCACAGCTCCGGGAAGGGGCTTGCGATAATTGGGACGCCGGCATTGGGATATTCCCAAAGCTTGTTGGGATTGCAATACCAGTGGTTGAGTCCGGTGTTTTCGTAGGGGATGGCTCCTAAACTGGCGCCAGCGGTCCAGTATGGCAGTTCGGACTGCTTGACCTTCGGTACAAATCTGATCCGCAGATCAAGCTCGGGGTTTTTTATCTTCAGGGAGACCGCAACGCGTCGAAGCTCTGCCTCCAGCTTGCCCCACCCCATGAAAACCAGACTCCACTCCGGGTTGAGATATTCAGCGGACTTCAGTAGCTGAATCAGGCCGCGCTTTGGCGCAAAGCCTCCTTGATAAATGAGAATTCGAGTGTCTCGCGAGAGGCCGGCGGCCTCGTGCAGTCGGCCATCGTATACGAACATTTCCGCTCGCTTGGTGGCGTTCTTAATGATCACCGCGCGCGGCAGACGGGGGTAGGTATTGAAATAGTATCGGGCAATGCTGTCGTTGATAGTGATGAATAAATCAACGTCACCCGAATACTTATTCAGTAACTTGCCGTTGAGTTCTGACATATCGTCGCCTGCCTGGGCGAGGTGGTCATAGATTTCATGGGCATCAAAAACCAACTTGGCCCCTGACGCTTTGGCGTACTTGGCGGCGACAGGCAGGGCGCTAAGGTCGTGGGCATGTACGATAGAGGGGGTTTCTTCCTGAAGCAGATAATAAATTTGACGCTCGCGGGCGAAGACCACTTTCCAGTTCCGCAGATTTGCGGGCATCAGGGCTCTGATGAAGCCAACCATTAATGGCCTTGGTATGCGACTTCGCAGGCTGGCTATTTTTTTACCTATGCCCGAGGATGATGCTTCTGTGGATATGCGCGCAGTACTCGCCGCGCCTGCCGGTACTTTCTCTGTAAGTTGATAAGCAGAAAACGCTGATTCATACATGAGCAATCCGTCATGTTCACGTTTTTTTAGATTGAGGTAGCTTTTCTTGCGCCTCTTATAGTCTTTCCAAATCAATACAGTGAAGTATCCAATCACCGCAATACTGGCAAAATAAATGACATTATCAAACGTAATAATCGAAAGTATCTGCGTAAAGTTTTGCTGCAACCCGAAGATAAGCGATATCGCCGCGATGACAACGCCAAGGAGAGTGGCTATCTTCCCAACATATGTCCAGATCGGTGGCCGGAATGCGGCGGATTGCCAGGCAACGCGGCGGATGACCACACCGTTGTCAAGGATCTGGATGGGTATTTTGTTGTTCGCATCTTGAATTCCTATTATCACGACGTCGAACCCGGCCTCGCGGAGAGATTCCGCTTCCTTCAGAACTCGGGCATCGTGTGAAACAGAATTGACAACTACTTTGCAGACTTTCATCGTTGGCCTCTTAATTGATCACGGCGATTGGGCAGGACGCAGGGCGCTGTAGTGAGTAGCCGAACAATAGCCTCGGCTGCTTTCCCGTCACCGAAGAGCTGGCTGTAAGTTGCTGGCCGACTCGACAAAGCTTCTCTGATTACATGCGCGATTGGGCACTCGGTTGGCGGAGCAAGGCGGTTCCAACCGCTGGCAACCGTTTCTACCCATTCCGTTTCGTCGCGTAACGTGATGCAGGGAACTTGGTAAAAATATGCTTCCTTCTGGACACCGCCTGAGTCGGTGGCGATTGCTGCAGCCGAACTCTCCAGTTTGGTCATATCCAGGTATGGTAGAGGTTCTGTCACGTGCAGGCCAGAGACGTTCAGGTCAAAATCATATTCGGCTGCCAACTTTCGAGTTCTGGGATGTAGCGGCAAAACGACCGGAAAGTCGCGGCCGATTTCTGACAGAGCCTCTAAAATTGCCCGAAGCCTGGCAGGATCATCGGTATTTTCTGCGCGGTGGCAGGTGGCTAGAATAAATTTTCTCTTTTGCAGATTGAGCCTATCCAGGACATCGGATTCGCGCTCGGCGATGGCCTGCATGTGAAGTGACGCGTCATACATGACGTCGCCGACGTTATGCACGCCAGATACGTAGCCTTCCCGCTCCAGGTTTTTTACAGCCGCATCTGTTGGGCAGAAAAGCAGCGTAGAAACGCTGTCGGTAACGATACGATTCACTTCCTCCGGCATGCGCATATTAAATGAGCGCAGGCCTGCTTCCACGTGCGCCACCGGGATATGGAGCTTGATGGCGGCAAGTGCTGCGGCTATGGTTGAATTGGTGTCGCCATAGGCGAGAACCCAGTCCGGCTCAACTTTCTGTAGAACCGATTCGATCGATTCGAGCATGCGCCCGGTCATTGCCCCGTGGCTGCCACCCGCTATGCCAAGGTTAAACGCCGGCTCTGGAATCTCAAGTTGACGAAAGAAGATGCCGGACATGTTGTCGTCAAAATGCTGCCCGGTATGGACAATATGATCAATAATTTGGTTGTCAGGGTTGTGCTGATTCCAGGTTTTTATGGCTCGGCTGACCGCGGCAATCTTGATGAACTGCGGTCGCGCACCTATGATGGTGACAATTTTGACGCTCATGAAACCCTTTCTGAACAGATGGCCTCGACAATTACGGATTGAGTAGGCCTGTCGAGATAGGGATGCATAGGAAGGCTGAAAACTCGATTGGAAACGGTATCCGAAATAGCTAAAGATCCAGAAATCCGGCACAAACCTTCATATGCAGGTTGGCGATGAAGCGGAACGGGATAATGCACAGCCGTAGGTATCCCGTTGGTCTTAAGCTTCTCGAGAATTACATCGCGCTCATTCGTCTGAATAGTGAACTGCCCCCAAACGCTGGTGCGATCGGGGCGAACAACTGGCGGGATAACGGAAGCGATACCTTTAAATAAGTCGAGGTACCTTTCCCCGGCGTCGATGCGACGCTCGATTTCCCAATCGAATTGTTCCAACTTGGCCAGCACAATAGCGCACTGCAGGGTATCCATCCGCCCACCGACACCAATGCGGGTGTGGTGGTAGCGTTTCTCTTGGCCATGAACCCGGATTTCGCGCATAGCCTTGGCCAAGGCATCGTCGCTGGTGAAAATGGCTCCGCCATCGCCATAGCAGCCCAGCGGTTTGCTAGGGAAAAAACTGGCGCAGCCAATGGTGGAGAGGTTGCAGCTCTTGCGCCCTTTGTACGTAGCGCCAAAACTTTGGGCGGCATCCTCTATCACGGTGATGTTTCCGTGTTGGGCGGCGATGGCGTTGATCTCGTCCATATCCGCCGGCTGGCCGTAGAGGCTCACCGGCATGATGGCCTTTGTCTTCTCGGTTATTGCCGCTTCGATCAGGCCAGGATCGATATTGCAGGTATCGGGCTGCACATCGACAAATACGGGAACGGCGCCAAGTAAAACAATCACTTCCGCCGTGGCAACGAAGGTGAAGGGTGTCGTAATTACTTCGTCTCCCGGCTTGATGCCAATGGCCATTAATGAAATCAGGAGCGCTTCGGTACCCGATGCCACGGTGATGCAATGC
>JBCKPE010000030.1:0-21980 GCA_038901875.1 Burkholderiaceae bacterium | reverse complement strand
CCGACAAAGCCAAGTCCGAGCTTTCCTCCGCCAACAAGCGGGTGGAAGCCGAGTTGGCCACATCGCGCACCGAAACCGCGGCCCGCCTGGCGGATGCCGAGCGTCGTGGTCAGACCATTGTCGAAGAAGCCAAAGCCAAGGCAACCGAGGTAGGCAACAAGATCATTGCTGCTGCCAAGGTTGAAGCCGACCAGCAAACCGTCAAGGCGCGCGAGGCACTGCGTGAGCAGGTCGCGCTGTTGGCGGTCAAGGGTGCCGAGCGGATCTTGCAGCGCGAAGTGAACGCCACGGTGCACGCCGACCTGCTGGCGCGGCTGAAAACAGAGTTCTGAGGACCCTATGGCTGAGTTGGCAACCATTGCCCGTCCCTACGCCGAGGCCCTGTTTCAGGTGGCGCAGCGCTCGGACCTGGATTCGATCGCGCAGCAAGTCAATGACCTTGCGCAGGTTGCGGCGGAGCCAAGCCTGCGTGAGTTTTCGGAGCATCCCAAGGTCAGCACCGCGCAGGTGTTCGACGTCATAGCTGGCGTGCTGAAGACACCCCTGGGTGACGCCACCGCGAATCTTCTTCGGGTCCTGCTGGAGAACGGGCGACTCAGCGTCTTGCCAGAGATTGCGACGCAGTTCGTCGTGCTCAGAAATTCCCGCGCCGGCGTCTCGGACGCCAGGATTGAAAGCGCGTTCCCGATTGCGCCTGAAGCACTGTCCGAACTCAACGTCCTGCTGGAGCGGCGCTTCGGCCGCAAGCTCAAGCCCCTGGTGAAGTTGGTTCCGGAGTTGATTGGCGGCATTCGTGTCGTGGTGGGGGACGAAGTGTTCGACACCTCGGTGCGGGCCCGCCTGGAGCAAATGAAGGTCGCCTTGATGGCGTAGGCCGGCGAGTAGCCTACGCTGCTGCGGGTCCTACGATGGGATAACACTTAGAGAAAGAAGGAAAGAGTCATGCAACTCAATCCCACGGAAATTTCAGAATTGATCAAGGACCGAATCGAGGGCCTCAAGGTCAGCTCCGACATTCGAAATCAGGGCACCGTGGTTTCAGTCGCCGACGGCATCGTCCGCGTCCATGGCTTGAGCGATGCCATGCAGGGCGAGATGCTGGAATTTCCGGCCACCGCCGACGGAGTCGCAACCTATGGCCTGGCCTTGAATCTTGAACGCGATTCGGTCGGATCGGTGATCCTGGGTGAATACGAGCACATTGCCGAGGGCGATACCGTCAAATGCACCAGGCGCATTCTTGAGGTTCCGGTGGGCCCGGAGCTGATCGGCCGCGTGGTGAATGCGCTGGGACATCCGATTGACGGCAAGGGGCCGATCAACGCCAAGATGACCGACGTGATCGAGAAGGTCGCCCCTGGCGTGATTGCGCGGCAGTCGGTCAGCCAGCCGATGCAGACCGGCCTGAAGTCGATTGACTCCATGGTGCCGATCGGTCGTGGGCAGCGCGAACTGATCATCGGTGACCGCCAGACCGGCAAAACGGCGGTGGCGGTGGACACCATCATCAACCAGAAAGGTCAGGAGCTGACCTGCATCTACGTGGCGATCGGGCAGAAAGCCTCGTCGATCAAGAATGTGGTGCGCTCGCTTGAGCAGGTCGGCGCGATGGACTACACCATCGTCGTCGCGGCCTCGGCCTCCGAGTCGGCGGCAATGCAATACGTGAGCGCCTACTCAGGCTGCACCATGGGCGAATACTTCCGTGACCGCGGCCAGGACGCGCTGATCATTTACGACGACCTGTCGAAGCAGGCGGTGGCCTACCGCCAGATCTCGCTGCTGCTGCGTCGCCCGCCCGGTCGCGAAGCCTACCCGGGCGACGTGTTCTACCTGCACAGCCGACTGCTGGAGCGGGCGGCGCGGGTGAATGTGGCCTATGTCGAGGCCTTCACCAAGGGGGCAGTCAAGGGCCGGACCGGCTCGCTCACTGCCCTGCCGATCATTGAAACCCAGGCCGGCGACGTCTCGGCGTTCGTGCCAACCAACGTGATTTCGATCACCGACGGCCAAATTTTCCTTGAGACCTCGCTCTTCAACTCGGGCGTGCGTCCGGCCATCAACGCCGGCATTTCCGTATCTCGGGTCGGCGGTGCGGCCCAGACCAAGCTGATCAAGGCTCTGTCCGGCGGTATCCGCACCGACCTCGCGCAGTATCGCGAGCTGGCAGCCTTTGCCCAGTTTGCCTCGGACCTTGACGAAGCGACGCGCAAACAGCTTGATCGCGGCGCGCGCGTCACCGAACTGTTGAAGCAGGCACAGTACAGCCCGTTGCGCATCAGCCTGATGGCAGCAACCCTGTTTGCGGTGAACAAGGGATTCGTCGACAGCGTCGAGGTGAAGAAGCTGCTTGCATTTGAGTCGGGGCTGCACAGCCACCTGAAGGACAAACACGCCGCCCTGCTCTCCAGAATGGAGTCCGAGCGGGCCATGGACAAGGTTGCCGAGGCCGAGTTGACCGCCGCGCTCGAAGCCTTCAAGAAGAGCTTTGCTTGAATTCCTCTGACATTCCCAGGAGTTAACCGTGGCAGCAGGCAAGGAAATTCGCGGCAAGATCAAGTCGGTGGAGAACACCAGGAAGATCACCAAGGCGATGGAAATGGTGGCAGCCAGCAAGATGCGCAAGGCGCAACAGCGCATGCGCGCGGCGCGCCCGTACAGCGAAAAGATTCGCAACATCGCGGCCAACCTTGGCAAGGCGAACCCGGAGTACACCCATCCCTTCATGAAAATCCACGATGCCAAGGCGGTTGGCATCATCGTGGTCACGACCGACAAGGGGCTTTGCGGCGGCCTGAACACCAACGTGCTGCGCGCCGTGACGGCGCGCCTGCGCGACCTGCAAAAAGCCGGGGTCTCGACCAGCGCGGTGGCGATCGGCAACAAGGGCCTGGGGTTCCTGAATCGTATCGGCGCCAAGGTGGTGTCGCACGTCACCCACCTGGGTGACACGCCGCATCTTGACAAGCTGATCGGACCGGTCAAGGTCTTGCTTGATGCCTACTCCCGCGGCGAGCTCGAATCGGTGCACCTGAGCTACACGCGCTTCATCAACACCATGAAGCAGGAGCCGGTGGTGGAGCAGTTGCTGCCGCTTTCCGCGGCGCGCATGCAGGCCGAGACCGAAGGCAGCGAGCAGTCCAGCGGGCCGAAGTACGGGTGGGACTACATCTACGAGCCCGACGCCCGATCCGTGATCGACGATCTGCTGCTGCGCTATGTCGAGACGCTGGTCTACCAGGCGGTGGCCGAGAACATGGCCTCCGAGCAGTCGGCCAGGATGGTGGCGATGAAGGCAGCCACCGACAACGCCGGCAGCGTCATCGATGAGCTCAAGCTGATCTACAACAAGACGCGCCAGGCCGCCATCACCAAGGAACTGTCAGAAATTGTCGCTGGAGCCGCGGCGGTCTGACCCGATTCGAACAAACGATTTATTTTTTGGAGCGGCCAATGGCTCAAGCAAGCACTCAGGTTCAGGGCAAGATTGTTCAATGCATCGGAGCCGTGGTGGACGTCGAATTTCCGCGCGACCAGATGCCGTCGATCTACCACGCGCTGAAAATGGAAGGCACCGCGCTGACGCTCGAAGTGCAGCAGCTACTCGGGGACGGCGTGGTGCGCACCATCGCGCTGGGCTCGTCCGACGGACTGCGCCGCGGCATGATGGTGCAGAACACCGGCGCAACCATCATGGTGCCGGTCGGCAAGGCCACGCTGGGCCGCATCCTGGACGTGCTGGGCAATCCGATCGACGAGCGCGGGCCGGTCAACGCGGACCGTCACATGTCGATCCACCGCAAGGCGCCGGCCTACGATGAGCTGAACCCGAGCCAGGAGCTGCTGGAGACCGGCATCAAGGTGATTGACCTGGTCTGTCCGTTTGCCAAGGGTGGCAAGGTCGGGTTGTTCGGTGGCGCCGGCGTCGGCAAGACCGTGAACATGATGGAACTCATCAACAACATCGCCAAGGCGCACTCGGGGCTGTCGGTGTTTGCCGGGGTTGGAGAGCGGACCCGCGAGGGCAATGACTTCTATCACGAGATGGCGGAGTCCGGCGTGGTGAATCTGGACGATCTGCCCGAGTCCAAGGTGGCCATGGTGTATGGCCAGATGAACGAGCCGCCGGGGAATCGTTTGCGCGTCGCCCTGACCGGTTTGACCATCGCTGAATCTTTCCGCGACGAAGGCAAGGACGTGCTGTTCTTCGTTGACAACATCTACCGTTTCACGCTCGCCGGCACCGAAGTGTCGGCGCTGCTGGGACGGATGCCGTCCGCGGTGGGCTACCAGCCCACGCTGGGCGAGGAAATGGGCCGCCTGCAGGAGCGCATCACCTCGACCAAGGTCGGTTCGATCACCTCGATCCAGGCGGTCTATGTGCCTGCCGACGACCTGACCGACCCGTCGCCGGCAACGACCTTTGCCCACCTGGACTCGACCGTGGTGTTGTCGCGTGACATCGCCTCGCTGGGCATTTACCCGGCGGTCGACCCGCTGGATTCGACCAGCCGTCAGCTCGACCCGCATGTGGTGGGCGAGGACCATTACTTGACGGCGCGCGCCGTCCAGGGCACGCTGCAGCGCTACAAGGAGCTGCGCGACATCATCGCCATCCTGGGCATGGATGAGCTGGCGCCGGAGGACAAGCTGCTGGTGGCCCGCGCGCGCAAGATCCAGCGCTTCCTGAGCCAGCCGTTCTTTGTCGCCGAGGTCTTTACCGGCACCTCGGGCAAATACGTGACGCTGAAAGAAACGATTCGTGGCTTCAAGATGATTGTCAATGGCGAGTGCGACCACCTGCCGGAGCAGGCGTTCTACATGGTCGGGGGTATTGACGAAGCCTTTGAGAAAGCGCAGAAAGTCTAGCGATGCCTGGCACCTGCCGCAATTGAGGACAGCCGATGAACACGATCCATGTTGACGTTGTAAGCGCCGAAGAATTGATCTTCTCGGGCGAGGCCCGTTTTGTCGCGCTGCCCGGCGAGGCGGGTGAACTCGGCGTTTATCCGCGCCACACCCCGCTGATCACGCGCATCAAGCCCGGCTCGGTGCGGGTCGAGATGGCCGACGGCAGCGAGGAGTTCATATTTGTTGCCGGCGGCATCCTCGAGATTCAACCGCATTGCGTCACCGTGCTGTCCGATACCGCGGTTCGCGGCAAGGATCTTGACGAGGAAAAGGCGAACGAGGCCAAGTTGGCCGCGCAAGAGGCGGTGAAGAATGCCAAGAGCGACATCGACCTGGCCAAGGCCCAGTCCGAACTGGCCGTGATGGCCGCGCAGATTGCCGAATTGCGCAAGTACCGGCAGAAGAAGTAGCCCCGGGCGCAGCGGACCGGCCGTGGACTTGCCATTGGTCCGGCAACCTGCTGAACACAAGGCCTTGCAGATGCCTGACCCGTTCGCCTACACCGCGCCCCTTTGGCTCCCTGGGGGGCATCTCCAGACGATATGGGCTGCGCTTTGGGCAAGACGCGGCAGCGGCGCGCCGCCACGGTACCGTCGCGAGCGCTGGGACACCCCAGACGGCGATTTCATCGATCTTGATTTTTGCGAGCCGCCAGCGATACGCCAGTCGATGCCAGCCATGCCGGAACGAACCCTGCTGGTCCTGTTCCACGGACTCGAAGGCTCGTCGCGCAGCCACTACGCCGAGGCCTTCTGCCATTGCGCCAACGCCAATGGAATGTCCTTTGTCGTGCCGCATTTCCGCGGCTGTAGCGGAGAAATCAATCTTGCGCCGCGCGCCTACCACTCGGGGGACCATGAGGAGATCGACTGGATCCTGCGGCGCCTGGCCAACGGGTGGCGACAGCGTGGCGGTGCTGACATGCTGGCCGTTGGCGTCTCGCTCGGCGGCAACGCCCTGTTGCGCTGGGCCGAGGAAGCCGGGCAATCGGCGAATTCGACGGTTGCCGCCGTCGCGGCAGTCTGCTCGCCACTGGATCTGGCTGCAGGCGGTCATGCCATCGGACGGGGCTTCAATCGACAGGTCTACACCCGGCTCTTCCTGCGTTCGATGAAGCCGCGTGCCATGGCCAAGCTGCGCCAGTTCCCAGGTCTGTTTGACGCTGAAGCCCTGTTGCGCGCACCCGACCTGTACCACTTCGACAATGTGTTCACCGCGCCCTTGCACGGCTTCAAGGATGTTGAGGACTACTGGTCGCGCGCTTCGGCCAAGCCGCATTTGCGTCGTCTGCGCCTGCCCGCGCTGCTGGTCAACCCATTGAACGATCCGTTTATCCCGGCGGCAAGCCTGCCGCAGGCACTCGATGGCAATGAATTCGTCACGCTCTGGCAGCCGGCGCATGGCGGGCATGTCGGGTTCACTGCCGGTCCCCCGCCCGGGCATGTTCGTCACCTACCCGAAACGGTGACGAGCTGGTTGACCTCACAATTGGCGCGATGAACCCGGATCGATGGCGACGCCACCATGGATGACATCGTCAAGGCGGCGCTGGCGAAATGGCCGAATGTTCCTGATTGTTATGGATGGCTCGGGCTGGACGCGCGCGGCAACTGGTTCATGCGTGACGCCGCGGTCCAGGCCGCCGGCCCGTTCGCCGCCGGTTCAGCCAGCAGCAAGGGCTCCTTGCTGAAACACGACCGGCTGATCGAGTTCATCCAGCGCAACTATCTGAGCGATGCCACAGGTCGGTGGTTTTTTCAGAACGGGCCGCAGCGCGTGTTTGTCGAGCTGCAGGCGACACCGCTGATCTGGCGTGTTGCGCCGGACCATTCGGTGCAGACGCATACCGGGATGAACGGTCGTATTCAACGTTGCCTGGTTGACGAGCGCGGACTGCTTTACCTGGAAGCGGACATCGGGTTCGGGCGGGTTCATACCCAGGACATGCTGGCAGCGGCCAGTGCGGTCGAGCACGGGCTGTGGTTGCCGCTGCAGGTCAGCGCGAGCGACCTGCCGGCCCGCTTCGGCTATGTGATGAGCCCGGCGGCCGCGCAGCCTTCAGGCTAAGGCCTACTTGCTGGCGGCAGCCTGCGCTGCCACTGCGACCGCCGGCTTTTGCGGCTCGGGAAAGTTGGCGCCTGCCGTGTTGGTCATATAGACCACGGCGCGTCCGAGCTCAATTTCGTCGAATTCGCCGCCACCCTGCGGTCCCATCGCTCCCTTGCCCTTGAGCACGGAGCCGAGCAGCGCTTCGTAACCGGTCTTGATGCGTGGCCCCCAGGCCGCAATGTCCGCCAGTTTCGGCGCCCCAGCGGCACCGGTGGCATGGCATGCCACGCACTGTGCCTTGGACACTTCCTCGCCAGACTTGAGCGGACGGTTGGCGTCACGAATTTCGACGGTGCCGACCTTCTGGATCCGCTGGCTTAAGGCTTTTTCCGGATTCGCCGCGCCGGCAGCAGGGAGGTTGGCGCTGGTCACGTAAAAAAACAGGCCAATGATGGCGAAAACCGGCGCCACAAAGAAGAAGACGGCCAGCAACAGCAGTTTGGGCGTCTTGATCGGGCCGCTATGGTCTTCTTCGTGCTGGTTGTCGCTCATGGCGTCTTCAATAAATCTTCTGGCAGGAAAAGCACCGGCGATTATAGCGGGGCGCCCCAATGAAACCCCCTACAATCGAACGCCTCACAGACGCGGCTGTAGCTCAGTGGATAGAGTATTGGCCTCCGAAGCCAAGGGTCGTGGGTTCGATCCCCGCCAGCCGCGCCAAGTGATCAAATCAGACCGCCTCATAAGGCCTCAAAACCCGCACCGTTGCTAGCGTTGCGGGTTTTTTCTTGTCTCAGGCGGTTTCACGAGGTACCATCACATTGCTGAAAAATGTTGGTACTTTTGGAGGGATCTGGAAAATACCAACCGGTGAGATACCAACAGGAGCGAGCCATGGCACTGACAGACACCTTCGTCAAGAAAATCAAGCCGACCGGCACGCCGGCTGGCGACAAGATTAGCGATGGGCAGGGGCTGTATTTGCACGTCAAGACGGCGGGCAAGTACTGGCGCGTGAACTATCGATTCATGGGCAAGCAAAGGACATTGGCCCTGGGCGTTTACCCGGCGGTGTCGCTTGCCGACGCCCGGCAAAGGCGCGACAAGGCACGTAAGCTGCTGGCAAACGACACTGACCCCAGCACAGCCAAGCGCGAGGAAAAGAGAGCCAAGGCGGATGCGGCGATGCAGACCTTTGAAGCGGTAGCGCGGACATGGCTGCGCAAGACGGCGGCGATGCGCGCGGCCAGTACCCAAAGCAAGGTAACGAACTTGCTGGAATTGGACGTGATCCCCTTCATTGGCAAGAGGCCCATCTCCACCATCGGGCCGCGTGACGTGCTGGCGACTCTACGAAAAATAGAGGCACGCGGGGCGATTGACACAGCCCACCGGGTCAAGCAGATTTGCGGGCAGGTGTTTCGGTACGCGGTGGCCGATGGCACGGCGGAGCGGGATGTCACGACAGACCTTAAAGGGGCGCTGGCGGCTGTGCCTGAAGCTCACTTTGCGGCGATTACAGAGCCAAAGCAGGCCGGCGAGCTGATGCGCTCAATCTTTGGCTATCAGGGGCACCCCTACACCGTGGCAGCGTTGAAGCTCACCGCGTTGGTGTTCGTGCGGCCTGGTGAACTGCGTACGGCGGAATGGGCGGAAATTGACCTTGATGCGGCAGAGTGGCGGATCGCCGCTAGCAAGATGAAGATGAAGGTTGACCACCTTGTCCCACTCTCCACGCAGGCCGTAGGCATTCTGCGCAGTATGCAGCCCCTGAGCGGACATGGCCGCTTCGTGTTCCCCAGCCTGCGCACGGGCGAACGCCCCATGAGCGAAAACACCATCAATGCGGCCTTGCGCGGCATGGGCTACAGCAAAGAGGTGCACTCCGCCCACGGGTTCCGGGCGACGGCCCGCACCATCATGGATGAAGTGATGGGCGAGCGCGTGGACTTGATCGAGCATCAACTAGCCCACGCCGTGAAAGACCCGAACGGACGTGCGTACAACCGCACGGCGCACCTGCCGGCACGGCGGGAAATGATGCAACGTTGGGCGGACTATCTGGACAAGCTGCGCATAGGTGCAGACGTGATCCAGTTGAGTAGCGCGTCTTGACAGGTGGGTGAGGCGCTGACATGACGCGCGCGAAACCCGCTTACGATACAGATGGAAGCTGGAAGTATCGGCAATTTTCCACGGCTGAATGGGACGCCCTGAGCAAGCGGCTCAAGGCGACGCTCAGGCCCCTCTATCCCGACAAGAGCGCAACCGAAGACCCAACTTTCGGGCATCCCGCAGATGAATGGGTGAACTGGTTGCTCAACGAGGCAGAGGACGCCATTTCCATGACGTGTTGGCTAAATCGCAGGCGCACCAACGAGGAATTGCGAGCGGAACAGTCGGACCTGTTACGCACTCTGAACAAGGCAGCCGAGAAGCTCGGAACCACGTCTCACGATCTGCAAATTCTGTACGGCGTAGACGCTGACCTATTGGGCGACCACCCCAGGAATCGCGATATGTGAGGATTGGTGCCGGTTGTAGCTCGGTGGTCTCTGGTCAGTCAAGACCGGCGCCCGGGGTCAAATTCACGTCGGCGGCAACAGACTGTCGAACCTTACCGGGGGTCTGGCGGTGTAGATCGGTTCGGCTGGACAGCCTGCTATTGCCCAATCCAGCTCTTTGGATATGAGTGGCCGCTGGGGATTGACCCCGTAGGACCGCCCTACATGGAGATCCCGATTGCCTCCTGAACGTGCTCTAGCAATCGCAGGTCTTGGGCGTGTCGGCCTCTGGCCGAGGTTCCAGTTCCCCAGGTTCCGGGGATGAGACCCCCGGTAAGGGTTAGAAAGCGGTTGCCATAGTTTTCGGACTCCTGTCCACGAGCCGTTACCGGGGATCGAGAACGTGGATTGTTTGGCTGCACTCACCTCTGGAGAAGTCGAGTCTGTTCAAGAATATCAATGTTTGGCAGCCGAAAACATCACGTCATTTATTTGCGTCCAGGCGACACGATTTGAACGTATACGAAACCCCGTGACCCCCGGTAAGGGCTAGCAGCGGTTGCCATAGTTTTCCACAATCTCGCCGTCATCAGAAAGGACGGCACACAATGGCATACAAACCCACGGCGAAACAAACGCCAGTCGCTGCAACCATCCCGGTTCAGCTTCACAAACCACTGGCGGCACAGCCCACCAAGCCCACGGCGAATCAATCAATATTTGATCTGCTACCCGACAGCGCATGGTTACGTGAGTCTCAACTGGTGCGCAGTCCAAAGCGTCCTGACAGTACGGCACCATTGCCATTTAGCGCGCCTACGCTGTGGCGCATGGTGAAGGCTGGCACGTTCCCCGCACCCGCGAAATTATCCCCAAGGGTGACGGCATGGCGTTGTGGTCTAGTCCGCGAATGGATGACAGCTCAGGCCACAGCATAAGAGGTGGCACTGATGACCACCAACACCAATGAAAAGGCCGCTGGCGCTATCAACACCAACGGCCTGCGCACTGACACCAACAGCGCTGATTTTCCCACGACAGCGGCGCAAGGTAAAGCCATTGCAGCGGACAACCTAACGGCTCTGGCAAGCGACATCAATCGTCATCATGAAAATGCCTGTCTTCGCGCTGACGAAGCCATCAATCACGCGATGGCGGCCGGGAAGCTCTTGCTGCAAGCCAAGGCCGCCGTGCCGCATGGCGAGTGGCTCGGCTGGGTGGGGGCAAACATCCGGGTTACGCCACGGCAGGTGCAACGGTATATCGCGGCGGCGCTGGGTAAGCCGCTGCCGCTGCGTGCCATCAAAGGGATCAAGGCACCATATACGACATCGGTGTCGCATTTGCCGGTCAATGCCGGCGAAGCAATCAGCGTCAAAGTGGTAAAGCGAAATTGGTTTTCTACGGCCTATGTCATCCCGTCACGCACGCATCCCGGCTTCCATTTTTACGCGATTTTTAGTGGCGAAGTGCGAGCGGCCAATCAGCCTGACCACACGGATCAAGGGTGCAATCTGTTCTATGGCGAGCGGCCGATCCGATCTGATTTTCTCCAACGAGCATTGGAAATGGAAATGCCAGACTGGCGCGACGGCGCCATCGAACGCTGGGATTGTGCCGGCGTGGATCGCCATCCGTTTGTCATGGAAGGCGGTGCAGCATGAGCTTCGACCGCACCCTGATCGACTTCACCGACTACGCGGTCGGCGAGCACCGCATCACCTGCCCGGCCTGCGGGCGCGGTGGGCGCGACAAGACCTGCGGGTTGACCATCGAGCACGACAAGGGCGTGGCGCATTGTTTCCGCTGCAACTACGTGGAATCGTACCGTCCCGAGCATCGCCCGCTACATCGGCCCGGTAGGCCCATCATTCGGCCCGTACAGGCTCCGAAGCACGAAACCCTGAGCGACTACTGGCTGGAACTATGGAGCGCCTGCAAGCCGCTTCATGGCGTGGCCTTGGACTATCTCAAGGGCAGGCGCTGCGCATTACCGCCCGAGGATGGCGACCTGCGCTGTCATCCGGCCCTGAAACATCCGCGCGGGCACGTCGGCGCCGCGCTGGTCGGACTGGTCACGGACGCGCTCAACAACGATCCGATCAGCCTGCATCGCACCTGGATACAGGCCGACGGACGCAAGGCCGACGTTGATCCACCGCGGCTGCTGCTCGCCGGGCACCGAAAACAAGGTGGGGTTATCAAGCTCTGGCCGGATGAATACGTCACTCACGGCCTGGCTGTCTGCGAAGGCATTGAAACTGCCCTGAGTCTCGCTCATGCCTACACGCCCGTGTGGGCTTGCATTGATGCTGGCAATTTGGCCGTGCTGCCCGCGCTGGCTGGGATTGAAACCCTGCTGATCGGCGTGGACAACGACCCCGCCGGCATCAATGCGGCGAACGACTGCGCCGCCCGCTGGGTAGCCGCTGGCGCTGAAGTGCTACTCACCCAGCAAGCCGAAAACGACATCAACGACGCACTGCTGGAGGCGGTATGAAATCAGAACAAGAAATCGTCCAACAAATAGTAAACGGCGCGGTTCGCGTTACCCCTGACGATGGCCCCGACCACCACCGCAACGCACCACGTCCCGATCCGGCTTGTCTTTACGGCCTTGTCGGGGAAGTGGCGAAGGCTGGCAGCGCCACCACCGAGGCCAATCCTTACGCCATCGCACTGAACTTCATGGCTTATCTGAGCGCAGCTATCGGGCGCGGCGCCTACACCTATATTGGCAACACTCGGCATCACGCTCGGCTGTTTACTCTGCACGTCGGCCGCACAGGAATCGCTCGCAAGGGCGACGCCGCCAGCCTGGTGCATCGCATTGATATGGCAATTCGGGCGTCTGATGAGCGCGACCATGAACACATGGCACCGCAAGTTCATACCGGTGGTCTATCAACCCGCGAAGGGTTGGCGCTGATGATCCATGACGGCTGGACGCAAGGCAAGAACGAGGTCGAACCCATCCACGATAAACGACTCTGGGTGATCGAGTCCGAGTTCGCCAACGTGCTGCATCAAGGCAAGCGCGACGGCAACACGTTGTCGTCGGCGCTGCGCGACTGCTGGGATGGCATAAGCATCAAGCCCGCCACCAAAGGACATCCGCGCGTCTGGGCCAGCAACCCGCACATCTGCCTGAGCGCTGCAATCACACCGTCAGAGCTTCATGGGTTGATGGCATCGCGGGAACTGACAAACGGGTTCGCCAACCGTTTCCTGACGATATTTGCCGAGCGTACCAAGATGCTGCCATCCCCCAGGGCCACGCCGCAACCTGAGGTTGACGCCCTGGCGCAGCGGGTGATCGCGGTAATCCTCCACGCTGGTGGCAACCGGCCAGTGGAGCGTGACGTGCTCCAGATCACCATGAGCGAAGCCGCTGTAAGCCTTTATGAAAAGCTGTACTTGGGCGAACTCAATGACCAAAGCTCAGGCGAAATCGTCACCGCGCTGCTGGAGCGTCGGGCACCGGTCCTGCGACGGCTGGCAATGTTGTTTGCACTGTGCGACCTCAAGACGGAGGTTGACGTGAAGCACATCGAGGCCGCAGTGGCTTGGACCCGCTACTGGACTGACTCCGTCAAGTTCATATTCAGCGACGCCGCTGCAGAAGCGATGACGGCTGAGACCAACGACAACGCACAAAAGATTGTGGACTTCCTCGGCCAACGTGTGAAGGCGACGCGCTCGGAATTGTCGAAAGAACTCTTTCTCGGGCACAAGACCAAGACGCTGCTCGACGCTGCCCTTGAAGAATTGTTGACGGCAAGTCCGGCGAGGATCGTGGTGGAGACAGTGCCAAGACCCAAAGGAACACCCGGCACACCGACAAAAACCTACCTGCTGGCTGCGAAATGTGCGAACTCTGCGAAATGTGAGGATTCATGCGGGTTGCCACCTGATCTGGAAGATTGCGAAGTCAGCGAAATGTGCGAATTGTCAGAAGGCGCGGAGACCTCATTTCGCACAGTTCGCACAGTTCGCGAAGTCTCAAACCAGCCGCAAAGCCACGCCAGCATTGACAGTTCGCACATTTCGCACATTTCGCAGGCTGATGCCGATAACGTGGAGATCGGCCTATGAGCGCGGCGACTCTGATCCGGCAGGCGAATGACGCGGGCGTATCGCTGCGCTTGGAGGATGGTGTGGTCAAGGCCAGCGGGAATCGGGAATCCGTGGTCGCGATGGTTGACCAACTTCGCGAACACAAAGGCGAGTTGATCCAGTTCTTGACCGACGCCCACGAAAGCACCGCCGCCCTGATCGAGGCTGCGATGCGCGCCTGCGACCACCACGGGGACGGAAAGGTCGCCCGCGAACAAATGCGGGCGGATTGCCAGGGGACACCGCCCCACCTGCGGAAGGACTTGAAACCATTCGCCGGCGAGGGGGGGTAAATGGCTGAATTCGGGCGGACTGAGACCAACCGAGTCGATCCTCTATTCGATGCCGTTGCGACATCGTCTGCCCCCGGTAAGGGCTAGACACCCCGCCCCGCCCCCGGCACCATGCCGGCTATGGCAAAGCAACAACCGCTCGCGCAAGCGAGCCCGACGGCAAGGACTGCCTGATGGGCCGCCGCGCACCCGATAACAAGATCGACTGGGAGGCCGTAGAGGTTTCCTACCGTCTCGGCGTGCAATCTATCCGGTCCATCGCTACAGAGCATGGATGCACGGATACAGCAGTCCGGCTCAAGGCCAAAGAGTACGGGTGGACGCGCGACCTGACCGCTAAGGTGAAGGCTGCAACTCATGAACTACTTCGCAGGGAGGAACTTCGCACTTCACTTCGCGCCAGCCCAAATGCGAAGGCCACGGAACGCGAACAGATCGAGATCAGCGCGCAAGTAAGGACAAATATCATTCTGGTGCACCGCAAGGACATCCCAGCGGCCCGTAGCCTGACGATGAAGATGTTTGAGGAACTCGGCCTGCAGACGGATGGTATCGAGCTACTGCGCGAGATTGGCGACATCATGCGCATCAAGAGCGAGTCTGGACAAGATAGGCTGAACGACTTGTACCGCAAGGTCATTGACTTGCCCGGTCGCGCTGGGACGCTCAAGACGCTGGCCGACTCGCTCAAGACACTGGTGGCCCTGGAGCGAGAGGCGTTCGGTATCACTGAGACGCCGCGGGAAGGCGATCAGATCCTGGCGCTGCTAGCCCGGTTCGGTCAGTCTGCCGCGCCTATTGTGCACGACGACCCGGCTCATCAAGTGTCGCAATGAGCAACCTGCCGTCCAATGCCGAGCAACTGGCGGTCTGCCTGGCTGATCCACTGTGGCGTCTTGATCACCTTTACAGCATCCTGATCAAGGGCGACGCCAAGGACGGCTTGTCAGACAAGGTGATTCCGTTTCGCATGAACCCGGCCCAGCGCCTGCTGGTGGATCGCCTATGGTTCAGGAATTTGATCCTGAAAGCGCGACAGTTGGGCATGACTTCCGTGGCCGCAATTCTTTGGTTGGACCACGCCCTGTTCAATTCAAACCAGCGCTGCGGCATCATCGCCCACGACAGGGAAGCGGCCGAGCTGATCTTCCGCGACAAGGTTAAATTCGCCTACGACCACCTGGCCGAGGAATTGCGCGCCGCGATGCCGCTGGCCCGGGATAGCGCCAGCGAACTGCTGTTCGCCCACAACAATTCCAGCGTCCGGGTGGCGACATCAATGCGCGCGGGAACAATCGACCGACTTCACGTTTCGGAGTTTGGAAAAATCTGCGCGCGCTACCCCGACAAGGCCCACGAGGTCATCGTTGGTTCACTGCCAGCGGTCCCCGACAGTGGGGTGGTGATCATCGAGAGCACCGCCGAGGGTCGCGATGGCAAGTTCTACGAGCTAACGCAACGAGCCCAGGCCCTGCACCAGCAGAAGGCCAAGCTGACGGCCAAAGACTTCCGCTTTCATTTCTACGCCTGGTGGCAAGCCGCCGAATACCGGATCGACCCCAGCGGCGTGATCATCACGGATGCAGACCACGAGTATTTCGACGAGCTGGAGGCAAAAATCGGTCAAAAGCTCGACACCGGACAGCGAGCTTGGTACGTGTCAACCCGCGATGGACAGTTCGGCGGCGCCGAGGAATCCATGTGGCAGGAGTTCCCGAGCACGCCCGAGGAAGCGTTTCAGGTCTCCACAGCGGGCAACTACTACAGCAAGGACATGGTGCTGCTTCGCAAGCGCGGCGGAATCTGTCAAGTGCCGGTCCTGGATCTGCCGGTCAACACGTTCTGGGACATCGGCAACCACGACGGCTGTGCGGTCTGGTTTCACCAGGATCTCCGTGGCGAGGACCGATTCATCGGGTACTACGAGGCTCATGGCGAGAATCTAAAGCACTACGTCAAGGCGCTGCAGGACACCGGGCACCTGTTCAACAAGCATTTCCTGCCCCATGACGCTGAGCACCGGCGCCTGAGCGACACCAACCGTTCGACACAGAACATGCTGACCGACCTTGGCCTGCTCAACACCGTCATCGTGCCGATGATCACCGAGCTGATCACAGGCGTCCAGATGGTGCGCAAGCATCTCAAGAGCGCCTGGTTCGACACGGCCGGGACAAAACAAGGGGTCGAGCGCATCGATGGCTACAAAAAACGGTTCAGCCGCATCGACAACCGCTACCTGGACGATCCAGACAAGTCCAACGGCTGCACGGAGGGCGCCGATGCCCTGCGTCAGTGGGCCCAGGCCAAGGAACTCGGAATGATTACGCCGGCTGGCATCGTTGGCGACTACCGGCCGCCACCGCCACCAGACTGGCGAATGTAGGACACCCATGGCAATCAACTCACTCAGCCCGGCAACCCAGCCGCTTGCTGGCGCTGGTTCCCAGACAACGGGGAATCGTGACAAACGCTCGGCTCGACGGTTTTCCCCAACATCACGGCGTCCTACGTTGACGCGGCATCGGCCAGGATCAGCGACATGCTGTTGCCGACCGATGAGCGCAACTTCGCCAATGAGCGGCAGCCCGCTACCAGTCTCATTTCTCGCGTCTTCAGGGGTGATCAGAGATTTACGGCGCGTATGGTCAATTCCGGGGTCGGCGCCAATACTTAGATGTCCGGAATCGACCGGTTGCGGACACCGGCTGCGACTATGACCGAAATATAGCTTGACATAGTTTCGGACATACCCGATGATTCGGACTCCCTTTGCGTACATATCTAAGGAGTTCGATCATGTCAAGAGTATTTGCCTATTGTCGCGTCTCCACCAGCGAGCAGACCACGGAGAACCAGGCCCTGGAGATTGCTGCGGCCGGATTCAACGTGACCAAGCAGCGGACCATCGCGGAAACCATCTCAGGGTCCGTGGCAGCCCGTGAACGGCAGGGCTTCGATAGGTTGGTGAACAAGTTGGAAGGAGGCGACGTTCTGGTCGTCACCAAGCTGGACCGTCTGGGTCGCAACGCGATGGACGTACGGGTTACCGTTGAGGCCTTGGCGGGCATGGGGGTGCGCGTGCACTGCCTGGCCCTTGGTGGCGTCGATCTGACCAGTCCGGCGGGCAAGTTGACCATGGGCGTGATCAATGCGGTAGCCGAGTTTGAGCGGGACCTGCTGATTGAACGGACTCAGGCTGGACTGGCCCGTGCAAAGTCAGAGGGCAAGACGCTGGGCAGGCCGCAGAGCCTGGGCGTCGAACAGGTGCAGTCAGTTAGGGCCCGGCTCGCATCTGGAGAGGCCGTCGCGGCCTTGGCGCGTGCGTTCACCACCAGCAGGCAGACCATCATGCGGGTACGTGACGCTGCTGTTGCGGCGTAAGGTTGGCCGTACGCCACTGAATTCAGCTTTCCATCAGTCGTGGGTCAATGTCGCATCGGCGAAGACAAGCGGCGGACTTTTTGAGTTTTGGCTCGGTATTGGGTCGGGTAGCGGACTGAAAATCCTTGTGTCGGTGGTTCGATTCCGCCCCAGGGCACCAGCATGTTTTGAAAGCCCGACCGCTCCCAGTTGGGCTTTTTTGTTAGCGGTTAGCGGAGCGCCGGCGGCATAGGACCTACGGGGTTTGGCAGGAGTTCGGCGACCTGGCTCACGTCGATGTTCTTGAGTCGGGCCCCCGAATTCGCCCGAATGAGAGATTGCCGCCACAAACTCCTGCAGTTGCGCAAGCGTGCGCAGCTTTGTCTCGTCAATGTCGATCGCCATCCCGGGGATGATCAAGCCCACGGCAGTTTTGCCTCAAATTCGGCCTTTCAGGTTCCTTCCTGGTTGGAAATACGGCCCGCCTTCAGGCCCATTCCACGTTGGACAAGGCTCGGTGTAGCCAATCAGGCCACCCACGCGCATAATTCCGCGAAGCCGGGCTGCCAACGTCCGCAGCCTGTGGCGCAACTCAATTTGAGGAGGGCTGATGCTGCGACGTTCCATCATCTCCATCGCCGGCGGTGTGACGCTCGGTGCTGCGCTGCCGGCGCACAGTCAGGCTACCGTCAAAAAAGTCTGGCGCATTGGGGTACTGTCGGAATCCCTTCCGCAGTTGAACGTCCTCAAGACGTTGAAGGCGTTGGACTATGAAGAGGGGCGCAATCTGGTGATTGACTACAAGTTCGCGCGAGGCAGGCCTGAATTGCTCGACGGTCTTGCTGCTGAACTCTTGGCTGCCAAGCCTGATCTGCTTATTGCACCCTTGAACACTGAAGCGGCGGCGCTGAAACGCGCCACATCTTCCATTCCGATCATGATGCTGTGGATTACGGCACCCGTCGAACTGGGGCTTGTTGCGTCGATGGCTCGCCCAGGTGGAAATCTCACCGGCACCACGACCAACCCGATAGAGATGGCCGGCAAGATGGTCCAGTTGCTGCGTGAAACGATTCCCCGATCATCGCGGATCGTTATGCTGAACGATCCCAGCTATCCCGGCATGACGCTGTACCTGAAATCGTCCGAGCAGGCAGCCTCAGCGATGGGTATTCAACTCGAAGGCCTGGCAGTTCGGACTCTGGCCGACCTGGACATGGCGTTTGCCGCGCTCAAGCGCAATCCGCCTGACGGAATCATGGTTTCTATGACGGGCGTTATCCTCGGGAATGTGCAACTGATCATCGAGTTCACCGCTCTGCATAAACTGCCGGCCTTGTATTCGATCAAGCGCCCCGTAATGATCGGCGGACTGATGAGTCTTAGCCCTGATTTTGGCGAGATGGGTAAACGCCAGATTGCGATGATTGACAAACTCCTCAAGGGCGCAAAGCCATCGGAAATGCCGATTGAGCAGCCGACCAACTTCGAGTTGGCGATCAACATGAAAACCGCCCGAGCGATGGGCCTGACGATACCGCCCGCGGTGATGTTGCAGGCGACGGAGTTGATCGAGTGAGTCTGTCCGCGCCCATAACCCGTCCGTGCTGCTCATCCCGCAACTATGGCGTGTCGCTGGCCAGGTCGAATAGAGAAACGGAATCCGGCAACGTCTCGTCCAGGATCGCGGCCTGAAGTTCCGGCGCAAGTTTCGTCAGGTTCACCATCCGGCTGATGTAGCTACGGTCCACGTCTTCCGCCTTGGAGATCGCGGCTATGTTGGTCACCTTGCCATGTTGCGACCAACGTAGGCTTGTTCAGCGTCGCCGACTGACCACACCGAGCCAAAACCGGCACCGATCCCGCGATTCCTGTTTCGTCGCCACTGAGATGGGCGTCGGCACCTCACGCCAACGGCTCAACGTGCCAGCGCCTCCAACAGTTCGCTAGCCTGCCGCTTGCTCAGACCACGCGCGGCGGCAATGGTCTGCAACTGCTGGGCGCGGGGACGTGTTTTGCCGCTTTCCCATTTGTAAACAGCAATCCTTGACACGCCAATGAGCTTGCCGAAGGCCTCGACTGAGAGTCCGAGACGTCGGCGTTGCGCGGCCAAGCGACTGGCGCTGAATCGACGGGGTGGCCCTGTGTCATCAGCTTCCACCGGCACGCGCACCGCCGCCCCAGCGTTCTTCTCCAGCCTGCGCAACTGCTGCTCCAGCGCCTGCACCCTGCGCTTCAAGTCCGCGATTCCAGAACGGTGTTTCGCCGCCGCGCTCTTCAACGGCTGGGTCTCAGCTCTGATGTCGCGTTTGGCAACGCGCGCGATCTCGCTTTTCAGGGCGCTGGCGATGTTGGACATATCGGTTCTCGATCCTTGTTGGTCGGCGGATGGTGGTCCCAGGGGGCCAGTATCCACGACATTGATCGGGACTGCCGGCATTGTCGCAGGCTCTGCCATGTCGTCGCTTGCGATGGACACATCGAGTGCATGCCAGGTATTAACCGCTGGTCACGCACGATAAAATCGTCGGATCGCAAATCAAGCTATGGAGTCCCATGTCCGACGAAGAAATGAAAGCTGAACTCGAACGCCTGCGCAGTGAAAACGCCTCCCTCAAAAAGGGTGTGGCCACCGGCATCACCATGAAGGTTAGTGAAAAGGGTGCCGTTTCCATCTACGGCATGGGCCGCTTTCCCGTGACGCTGTACAAAGAGCAATGGTTGAAACTGCTGGACATGTCGACCGAGATCCGCGCGTTCATTGCCGCCAACGACGCGCAGTTGAAGACGAAGGGGTAGTCCGTTGGCGAAGCGAAAGCCCGTGAAAGAACACGGGGAAGTCATTGCGCTCCTTGATCGCTACAAGTGCTCTGTAACTTTTCATGCTGTGCGCACGCGATTCATCGGCAGCATCTGCTCTCCGGTGGCGGATATCTCCCCGCTGCAGACGCTCAAGAACCTGTGGGGCGGTGAGTTCCCGGCGTTTGATGCGATGGAGGACGTGAACCATCTGCTCAATACGCTGATCAATGGCTTGTGGAACGAACTCACGGCGCACCAAAACCCGGACTATCCTTTTCGGCTGACGCCGCTGCCTACAAAGCCGACCTCAGACAGCCTGAGGCTACTGGCGCTCACGCGTCAGCAGGAAATTGAAGGCTTTGTTGAAGGCGTATTCGGTCATCACGAAAGTCTGGATTTTCCCGAAAGCGCACATCACGCAATGCAGGTGCTGCAAGATCTGCGGGGCATGTTCTCAGGGGTCATTCACCTGCTCGATAATCCTAATCCACAGGATGACGATAGCGGCTTGCCCGGGCTGGTAACCAACCTGAACGAGGTCAGCCGCATATTGGAGGCCGAGATGAATGTGGCCATTCAGTCATTTGCGCGGGCCCGGGTGCAAGGCAACGTCAGCACATCGATGACCAAACCGACCATGCACTAAACCGATCACGCCAAGCGTCCGGATTGACCGCCAGCAGCAGAGTAGGCAGGGTGTTCCCGCCGACGCCGCATTGACCCACTGCGCCGGTCTTGACTGACCAGGGACCACCACGCTACAACCGGCACCAATCCTCACATATCGCGGTTCCTGGGGCTGATTTTCGTCGCCACTGGTCAGATGGGCGTCGGCGGCAACGATACCTGTGAACACAAATACTGAATTCTGTGCCTCCGGTTCGCGGCCGCCAGGTCAGCAGGGAAGCATCGCCCTTGGCGTTGTGCACCGCGACGATGGTGCGTCCGACACGTTGCCTAGGCCCCGACAACCCGTTGAACTACTGACACCCCGCACCCAGCCCGTGCGGCAATCTTGATCATCCCAAGTCCCTCTGCCCGCAGTTCCCGGATTCGGTCCTCGATGGCAGCAGATACCGCTGGCCGTCCAATTGGATTACCTGACTTCGTGCCTCTTGACTTGGCCCGCGCCATACCGGCCCGTACCCGCTCCTGAATCATCCCGCGCTCGAACTCGGCAAATACACCCATCATCCCAAACAGGGCTTTACCCGCTGGCGTGGTGGTGTTGATGCCTTGCTGGTGGAGGTAGAGGTCAACGCCGGTCGAGTGCAATTCTTGAAGCATGTTGACAAGGTCGATCAGTGAGCGTCCCAGCCTGTCCACCGACCAGGACGCCACGACATCAAAGTCTTTGCGGGCAACGCCCTTGAGCATCGCGTCCAGTTGCGGACGGCCAGTCCTTCCCTTTGCACCAGAGATTCCTCGATCAACAAACTCCTTGACCACTTCCCACCCAAGGCGTTCAGCCGCTTGACGCAATTCACGAAGTTGGTTCTCGGTGGATTGGCGGTCGGTTGAAACGCGGGCATAGAGCGCAGCGCGTAGTGGTTTCTTGGCTTGAGCCATCGGGTGCCCCTTCGTTGAAAACAACCGGATGATGCCTCAAAACCATACGCAAAGCAACTGCTTAACGTATAGGTAAATATGACTCAATCCTCATAGGGACGCTATGTACGATTTTGCGACAGGGTTTCCGTATGGGCTTGGACGAGCTCCCAAGCCAGAAATGACGCACCCACGGAAAGGTCAGGTTGATATTTCCCGGGCGCCGCGCTGAATCCCTCGCCGGCAAGTTCTTTGTCTTGCCAAGCCTTCCACAATCCGGCGTCATGCCTTGGTTTCCACTTTTCGCGCTGTTCAGATTTGCGGGCCCACTTCTCTGCGGCTAGTATCCACTTTTCTGGTCGGGGGCTGTAGGACTGAAAAGTGATGGTGAGAA
>JBCKPE010000029.1:0-22111 GCA_038901875.1 Burkholderiaceae bacterium | reverse complement strand
ATGCAGATTGCCCCAAGCTATGACGACGTTGTCGCAGCGTCCAAACGTATAGAAGGTGTAGCGCACCGCACGCCGGTGCTGCGTTCGCGGCAGGCCAACGAGTTGCTGCGGGCCGAGCTGTTCTTCAAGTGCGAGAACTTCCAGCGCATGGGCGCTTTCAAGTTTCGCGGCGGCTTCAACGCGCTGGTTAGCCTCAGCCCGGAGCAGCGCCGGCGCGGCGTGGTGACTTTTTCATCCGGCAACCACGCCCAGGCGGTGGCGCTGTCGGCGCGGCTGCTCGACATGCCGGCAACGATTGTCATGCCTGAGGACGCGCCTGCCTCCAAGCTTGCCGCTACGCGCGGCTACGGTGGCAAGGTAGTCCTGTACAACCGCTACCGGGAAGACCGCGAGGAAATCACCGCGCGGCTGGCCAGCGAGCAGGGGCTGACGGCGATTCCGCCATTCGACCATGCGGATGTGATCGCGGGGCAGGGCACTGCCGCCAAGGAACTGTTCGAAGAGGTCGGCGAACTCGACCATTTGTTTGTCTGCCTGGGTGGCGGCGGGCTGTTGTCCGGCTCGGCGCTGGCGGCGCGCGCCTTGTCACCGAATTGCCGCGTCTACGGCGTCGAGCCCGAAGCCGGCAACGATGGCCAGCAAAGCCTGCGCAGCGGCCGCATGGTTCAGATCGAAACACCTAAGACGATTGCCGACGGGGCGCAGACCCAGAACTTGGGATGGCTCACCTTTGACATCATCCGGCGCGACGTGCACGACATCGTGACGGCGAGCGACGCGCAACTGGTTGAGGCGATGCGCTTCTACGCCAGCCGCATGAAGATGGTGGTCGAACCCACCGGCGCGCTGTCGCTGGCCGGCGCTCTGCACGGCGGAGTGCCGCTTGCTGGCGGCCGGGTCGGCGTGATCATCAGTGGCGGCAACATCGACCTGGAGCGCTTTTCGGCCCTGCTCGCCGGCGAAAACAAGAGAGATTGAACCTCCCCCCAAGCCACCCCATTGGAGTGACCCCTTGAAGACCATCCGTTACGAACTCGCCGACGGCATTGCCACCCTCACCTTCGACGAGCCGGGCTCGCCGGTGAACACCATGTGCCGCGCCTGGCACGACGATTTCACTGCCGTGACGGCGCAGGTGTTGCAGGACAGGAACGCGATCAAGGGACTGATCCTGGCGTCGGCAAAGTCGACCTTCTTCGCCGGGGCCGACCTGAAGAGCCTGATGCGCAACGAGAGCACCGACGCGCCGACGATATTCAAGGAAATCGAACAGGTCAAGAAGAACATCCGCGCGCTGGAGACGATGGGCAAGCCGGTGGTGGCCTGCATCAATGGCGCGGCGCTCGGTGGCGGGTGGGAAATGGCGCTGATCGCGCATCACCGCGTCGCCGTAAGCGACCGCAAGATTCAGCTTGGCTTGCCCGAAGTCACCCTGGGCCTGATTCCCGGCGCCAGTGGCATCACCAAGATGACCCGGCTGCTTGGCCTGCTGGGAGCGCAACCCTACATCCTGGAGGGACGGCTGTTCAGTCCGGCCGAGGGGCTGGAACTCGGCCTGGTGCATGAACTGGTGGATGAGGCGTCACAGTTGCGCGCCGCAGCGCTGGCCTGGATCGCCGCCAACCCCGCGGCCTGCCAGCCCTGGGATAGTAAAGATTACAGGCTGCCCGGCGACTCGCTGCAGAGCGCCAAGGCCAGCGGCATGCTCAGCGTTGCGCCCGCCATGCTGAAGAAGAAGACACGGGGCAACTACCCCGCGCCCGAGGCGGCGCTGGCCGTGATGGTTGAAGGGTTGACGGTGGACTACGACACGGCGTTGCGCATCGAGAGCCGCTACCTGGCCCAGTTGGCGGTGTCGCCGGTGGCCAAGAACATGGTCAACACCTTCTTCTTCAACATGAACGCGATCAGGAGCGGGCAGTCACGGCCCCGGGATGTGCCCAAGTACAAACCGGCCAAGGTTGGCCTGCTCGGCGCTGGAATGATGGGAGCGGGCATTGCCTACGCACAGGCCAGCCGCGGGGTCGCGACTGTGCTGAAGGACGTGACCCTGGAAAAGGCCGAGCAGGGCAAAGCCTACAGCGTCAAGGTGACACAGCCCCGAGTCGAGCAGGGCAAGCTTAGCTCGCAGGACCAGGCCACCCTGCTCGCTCGCATCAGCGCCACCGACAAGGTGGCGGACCTGCAGGGCTGCGACCTGATCATCGAGGCGGTGTTCGAGAACCGCGAACTCAAGGCCGAGGTCACCCGCGAGGCCGAGCCGATGCTGGCGAAGGGCGGTTTTTTTGCATCCAACACCTCGACGCTGCCAATTGGCGGCCTGGCTAAGGCCAGCGCGCGGCCGGAAAAGTTCATCGGCATCCATTTCTTCAGCCCGGTGGACAAGATGAAACTGGTCGAGATCATCCGCGGCAGGCAGACCGACGATGAAACGGTGGCGCGAGCCTTCGACTATGTGCAGGCGATCGGCAAGATTCCGATCGTGGTTAATGATTCGCGCGGCTTCTTCACCAGCCGTGTCTTTGGCACTTTCGTGATGGAGGGCGTTGCCATGCTGGGCGAAGGCATCCCGGCGGCAGTGATCGAGAACGGCGCGGTACAGGCCGGCATGCCCGTGGGCCCGCTCGCTGTGGTCGATGAAACCTCGCTCTCGCTCAGCGTCCATGTCATGGAGCAGACGAAGAAGGACCTGGAGGCCGAGGGCAAGACCTTCACGCCGACGCCGGGGCAACGGCTGGTTGAGCGGATGGTGAAGGAATTGAAACGTCCGGGGCGTGCCGGCGGCGGCGGTTTCTACGACTACCCGCAAGGCGCAAGAAAGCATCTCTGGCCTGAACTCAAGCGCCTGTTCGCGCGACCGGGCCTGGCCTGGGACATGCAGGACGTGAAAGACCGCATCCTGTACCGCCAAGCGGTGGAAACAGCGCGCGCGCTGAGCGAGAACGTGCTGACTACCGTGCACGACGCCAACATCGGCTCCATCTTCGGCATCGGGTTCCCCGGTTGGACCGGCGGCGCCATGCAGTTCATTTACGGCATGGGCATCGACGCCTTCTTCAAGCGTGCCGATGCTCTGGCGCAGCGCTACGGCAGCGGCTTCGCCTTGGCGCCCGAGGTCAGGGACAGCATCCGGCGGTATCAGCCGGTGTACTGACTGAAGACCCATGCCCGGAACCGAATCTGACGTTCGCAAGCGACCAAACTCACCGACCGACCTGTTCGTCGCCTTTAGCCTGCTGGCCCTGCAGGGTTTTGGTGGCGTGTTGGCCGTGGTCCAGCGCGAACTGGTGGAGCGCAGGAAGTGGCTGACGCCGGAGGAGTTCGTCGAGGACTGGGCGGTGGCGCAGATTCTCCCCGGCCCCAACGTCGTGAATCTGTCGTTGATGATCGGCAGTCGCCACTTCGGACTGCGCGGCGCCATCGCAGCCATGCTCGGCCTGTTCATCGCGCCGCTGACGGTACTGCTTGCGCTGACCCTGCTCTACGCGAGTATTGCTGATCAGCCAGCCGCCCAGGGCGCCTTGCGCGGCATGGGCGCGGTGGCAGCCGGACTGATCGGCGCCACCGGCGTCAAGTTGATCAGCGCGCTGAAGGGCAACCCGATGGGCCACTCAGCCTGCGCCCTGTTCGGACTGGCGACCTTTGTACTGATTGCGCTGCTGCGCTTTCCGCTGATTCTGGTGTTGCTGAGTATCGGGGTCGCGGCATGTTTCTGGGCCTACCGCCGCTTGGCGCCCGACAAGACCCGGAACGAGCCAGGCCCATGAACATCGTCCTGTCCACGGCCGACTGGCTGCTGTTGCTGACCCACTTCATTTCGCTGTCGCTGCTGGCGGTCGGTGGCGCCCTCACAACGGCGCCCGAGATGCATCGCTTCCTGGTGGACCAGCAGCATTGGCTCAGCGATGGCCAGTTCAACTCGTCAATTGCACTGGCGCAGGCGGCACCGGGACCGAACGCCATGTACATCGCCCTGATTGGCTGGAACATCGGCCTGAACGCCGGCGGCGGCCTGGGGCTCGGCCTGCCCGCGCTGGCGACTGCGTTCGCCGGCATGCTGGTCGCCATGCTCGGCACCCTGGTCCCATCTTGCACCCTGACCTACCTGGTCGCGCAATGGGGTCACCGGAATCGCGAATTGCGCGTCGTCAGAGCGTTCAAGGCCGGCATGGCGCCGCTCGTGGTCGCGCTGCTGGTCGCCACCAGCTGGCTGCTGACGGCCAGCCACGACCAACCAGCGCGCGACTGGCCCCTCTGGCTGCTGACGCTGGTTAGCGCCGCGCTGGTGTGGAGAACCAAGGTCCACATACTGTGGCTGATTGGCGCGGGTGCGTTGCTGGGAGCGTTGGGGTTACTGGGTTAGCGCACCTCGGTGCTGCCACGGCCAGTGACTCTGCCCACGCTCGTTGACACAGGTCGGCGCGGCCAAGCCGTGCCCGCACAGGCCATAGCGCTTCGGCGAGCCGGTCGGCGCGCAGCGCCGACTTCCCTGTGGTGCTCGATCTCGCGGCCCGTCGCAGCTGTCTGAACGAAGCGAACGCAGTGAGCGTAGTGAGTTCTGCGACGCGACCCCGGGGCGAGCATCGGAGTGGACTCGGCGCCAGGCGCCGAGCGTCCCGCCATGAGCCCTTGTCGAGCAGCGCCTGCAGCGAGGCGCTAGGCAAACTCCATGTTCTGCCATGTGCGTGGGCGTCGGTCGGCAACTCCCGGCTGCATCGTTAGGACCGCTGCCGCACCGCTTCGTACAGGCAAACGCCGCTGGCCACTGACACGTTCAGGCTCTCAACGGCGCCAAGCATCGGGATGCGGATCAATGAGTCGCAGGTCTTGCGTGTCAGTTGCCGCAGGCCAGTGCCTTCGGCGCCAAGCACCAACGCCACCGGCCCCTTGAGGTCGGCCTGGTACAGCGTGGTCGGCGCGTCGTCGCTCGCCCCTATGCACCAGATGTTGCGTTCCTTCAGTTCACCCAGCGTGCGGGCCAGATTCGTCACCATGAAATACGGCATGGTTTCGGCGGCGCCGCTGGCCACCTTGGCCACCGTCGCGTTGACGCCCACGGCATGATCCTTGGGCGCGATCACGGCGTGCGCGCCAGCCCCGTCGGCGACACGCAGGCAGGCGCCCAGGTTGTGCGGATCGGTGACGCCATCGAGCACCAGCAGCAGGGCCGGCACGGTGAGCTGCTCCAGCAGTTCGTCCAGCGACCTGACCTGGGTGATGGCCTCGACCCGCGCCGCGACCCCCTGGTGCCCATGGTTGCCGCACAGCTTGGCGATGCGCAAGCCATCAGCTTCGATCAGCCGGGCGCCCGCCTCCCGGGCCCGCTCAAGAAACTGGCGCATGCGCGCGTCGCGCCGGGTCGGCTCGTAATAGATCTCGACCACCGACTGCGGTGCCGTCTTCAGGCGAACACCGACAGCATGAAAACCGAACAGGATCTTGGGCGCGGACATGAGGCGATTCAAGCTGCCAGGATGCGGCCGGCCTCGATCGTGATGAGGCGCACACAGCGCTCGGCAATGCCCCGATCGTGGGTCACCATCACCAGCGTGGTCCCGAGTTCGCGGTTCAGTTCGAACATCAGTTCCATCACGGTCTCACCAGTCGCGAAGTCCAGGCTGCCGGTCGGCTCATCGGCCAGCAGCACCGCCGGCAGCACGACAAAGGCGCGCGCCAACGCGACCCGCTGCTGCTCGCCGCCGGACAGCACCTTGGGGTAATGGTTCAGGCGTTGCGACAGGCCGGTGCGCGCCAGCATCTCGGTGGCGGCCCGGCGCGAATCCTTGCGCCCGGCGAGTTCCAGCGGCAGCATGACGTTCTCGAGCGCGGTCAGATTCCCCATCAGCTGGAAACTCTGGAACACGAAGCCGACGCGCTCGGCCCGCAGCGCGGCACGCTCGTCCTCATCGACCGCAAACAAATCCTGCCCGGCCAGCCGCACGGTCCCGCGGGTCGGGGTGTCGAGCCCGGCGATGATGGACAGCAGCGTGCTCTTGCCGGAACCCGAGGCTCCGACAATGGCGACCGTCTCCCTGGGCGCCAGGGAAAAGTCGATATCACGCAAAATGTCGAGTGTTCCGGTGGAGTCCGTGACTGACTTGTAAAGGTGCTCCACCGATATGATGGGCTCCGCTTCTTGATGGGGCATGGAGGATTGACCGTTTTGAATCGCCGTCACTTTATCTTGACCGCCCTGGGTTCGGCGAGCACCGGGCATTCTCGCGCCAATCCATCTCGGCATTCGATCCTGGTGCTGGGCGACTCGCTGAGCGCCGAGTATGGTCTCAAACGCGGCAGTGGCTGGGTCGCCTTGCTTGAGCAACGGCTTGGCCATGAGAAATTGGCCGCGACGGTGCGCAACGCCAGCATCAGCGGCGACACCAGTTCCGGCGGACGCTCGCGTTTGCCCGGACTGCTCAGTGAGGCCCGGCCCAGCCTGGTCATCATCGAACTCGGCGCCAACGATGCGCTGCGCGGCCTGCCGCTGCAGATGACGCGGGAAAATCTGCTCTGGATGACCCAAGCTGCCCAAAAGGCAGGCGCCAAGGTTCTTCTGCTTGGCATGGAGGTGCCGCCCAACTACGGCGCCGACTATGGCAAGCGATTTGCCGACGTCTTTGTCGAAGTGGCTCGGCTCGGCAATGCCTCGGTCGTGCCCTTTTTCCTGAAGGGCCTGGCCGACGGCCCGGATCCCTTGAACATGTTTCAGCCGGACCGGATTCACCCGCGCGAGCAGGCCCAGCCCATCATGCTGGGGAACGTCTGGCCGGAACTCAGGAAGCTGCTGAAATGATTGCCGCAGCCCCATGAGCCTGCTGCGCATCGACGCGACCCAGGCACTGCAGCAGCTGGGTCAATTCGACACGATCATTGACGCCCGCAGTGAAGCCGAATTTGCCGAGGACCGCCTGCCCGCTGCGCTCAATTGGCCGGTGCTCGACAACGAGCAGCGCCGGCTGATCGGCACCCTGTACAAGCAGACCAGCCCGTTCGCCGCGCGCAAGCGTGGCGCCGCCCTGGTCGCAGCGAACATCGCCCGACATATCGAGCATGAGGTGCTGGAAAGGCCCAAATCCTGGCAGCCCCTGATTTATTGCTGGCGCGGCGGCCAGCGCAGCGGCGCATTGGCGCTGGTGCTGGATCAGATCGGATTCCGGGTCCATCTGTTAGAAGGCGGCTACAAGGCGTTTCGCGCGGCCATGCTGACCGATCTGCCGGCGGCAGTGGCCCGGCTCGGTTTTCGTGTGATTTGCGGACCGACGGGTTCCGGCAAGACGCGGCTGCTGCAGGCGCTGGCCGCGCGGGGCGCGCAGGTGTTGGATCTGGAGGATCTGGCGCAGCATCGCAGTTCGGTGCTGGGCATCGTTCCCGGCCGGGCCCAGCCGACGCAAAAGCGCTTCGACTCGCTCGTGTGGCAGCGGCTGCGGGGGTTCGACCCGAGCCAGCCGGTGTTTGTCGAGAGCGAGAGCAAGAAAGTTGGCAACGTCGCGGTACCCGACAGCTTGATGACAAGCATGCGCGACAGCCCCTGCGTGTCGCTTCAGTTGCCGGACCCGGAACGTGTCGAACTGCTGCTGGACGACTACGCATTTTTTGTCAGCGACCCGGCGCTGTTCTGCGCCCGCCTGGACGCGTTGGTCTCAGCTCGGGGCAAGGCCGTCATAGAGCAATGGAAGTCGCAGGTCATGCAGGGCCGTGTTCGCGAGGTTGTGCTGGACCTGCTGCTGAACCACTACGACCCGGGCTACGCATCCTCGACGCGGCGCAACTTCCGCCACTTCGAGCAAGCAATCACGCTCGCCATCAAGCATCACGGCGAACAGGCCATGCTGGCGGCGGCAGATCGGATACTGAACGAGGCGACATAGCCGGCAACAGTTGTGTCGCTGCGCCGGTTCAGGAACGTGCGGGCCGCAATGGGACCCGGGATGGAACGCGCCTCTGACTAGATTCGCCCGGCGCCAGACACCGGCGGAGCCGGTGTTCCGGCTCCGGATTCATCGCCATCAAGCGCGGCAGGACGGGTGAGACCGTCCTTGCGCTCGGCCTTGACCCTGAGCTTTTCTTCCTTCTTGCGCTTCTTCGCCAGTTCTTTCTGACGCTTCTCGTATCCGTAGTTGGGTGTTGGCAAATGCTGCTTTCCGTGGTTAGCGTCAATGTAACCTAATTTCCCGAGCGAAATGCCGGCGCCTGCAGGGCTCGAAGCAGGTCCGCGCGCAGGTCATCGACATGCTCCAGACCGATGGAAAAGCGCACCAGATGGCCCTGCTGAATATGGGACGGCCAGTGGGTTCGAAGCGAGGACATTTCATAGGGGACGACCAGGCTGATCGGCCCGCCCCAACTGAGGCCCAGCCTGAACAGTTGCAGCGCATCACAAAAAGCGTCCACCTGGGCCTGGCTGTATCGCGGACTGAACATGACACTGAACAACCCGGCAGCGCGCTGCCCCGAGCCGGAGCACAAGGCCTTCCACTGTTCGTGCCCCGGCGAACCGGCCAGCGCCGGATGCAGGACCTGGACGACTTCATCCCGGGTCACGAGCCACTGTGCAAGGTCGCGCGCGGCCGTATCGTGGGCGCGGTAGCGCAGGTCGATGCTGGGCAGGGAGCGCAGGATCGCTTCGACGTCATTCATGCCAACGCTGATGCCGAGGTGCCGTCGCGTCAGCGCCAGGCGCTGTGACAGACTGGCGTCCTGCGTGATGACGCTTCCCATCAGCACATCGCCCCCGCCGCTGGGATACTTGGTCAGAGCCTGGATCGACACATCCACAGCGAGTCCGGCACCCAGGTCGAAAGGACGGAACGCGAGGCCCGCGCCCCAGGTGTTGTCCAACGCGCAAAGAATGCCGGCCGACTTGCACAGCCGGACAATGGCGGGAAGGTCGGGAAACTCCATCGTGACCGAGCCTGGCGCCTCGATCCAGACCAGCCTTGTCTGCTCCGAAATCTTTCTCTCGAGATCGGCCGGATCGGTCGCATCGTAACTGCGATGCGTGACGCCAAGCGCCGCCAGTTCCCCTTCGGCCAAAGCCATGGATGGCCCGTACACGTTGTCTGGAATCAGGAACTCGTCGCCCTGCTGCAACAGCGCGAGATTCACCAGCGCGATGGCCGCCAGGCCGCTGGGGGCCAACAGGCAGTGCGTGCCGCCTTCCAGTTCGCACAGGCGCTCCTGCAACAGCAGGCTGGTCGGGGTGGCGTGCAGGCCGTAGGTGTAGGGCGACTTGCGCGCGCCGTAGCGCTCGCGCATGGTCGCGACGTCCGGGAAAAAGATGGTCGACGCCTTGTGCACCCCGGGTTGCGGCGCATCGAACCCCTCGGGCGCTCGATACGGGTGGTGGATGAGACGGGTGCTCAGATCAGACATAAGTTGGCATTTGACGCTTAGCGCATGGCTGGGAGGCTGTCGGGCTTTGGGTCGGGCCCAACCCGAAGGGCCGGGGCGATTCGCGCCACCATGCGTCGTTGCCGCCTCGTTGTGTGGACCGGCCACACGGCCTCGCCGACGCCTAGCCTGGCAGCGCGACCCACCCCGGCGCGGGTCCGACCCAAAGCCCGACAGCCTCCTAGACGGACCACTTTTTCAGCAGTTGCGCTGGTCGCATTGCGTCATAGCCCTCAAACGGTTGATGAATCCACGGGTTGGTCGGCAGGAACTCAACCGAATAGTCGGCGATAAAGGTCGAAAGCGCCTTGGTCCAGATCACCGCGCTACGCAATTCGGTGATGGGCTTGTAGTTGCTCTTCAAGCTGGCGATGACCGTATTCAGGGTCAGGCCGGAGTCGGCCAGATCGTCCACCAGCAACACGCGACCGGCGATCTCGCCCTTCGGAGTCGTGATGTACTTGGCAATGTCCAGATACCCCTGCGTCGTGCCGGCGTCGGCGCGGTAGGAACTGGTTGACATGATGGCCAGCGGCTTGTCGAAAACCCTGGACAGGATGTCACCCGGTCGCATGCCGCCACGCGCCAGGCACAGGATGGTGTCAAAGTCCCAACCTGACTGGTAGATCTTGATGGCGAGCTTTTCGATCAGGTTGTGGTATTCGTCGTAACTGACATAGAGGTGTTTGCCGTCTTCGGTCAACATGGGAAATCCTTCCTGCTTCGGCGTCAACCACGAAACGGGTGCCGCTTCATGATGGTGTGATCGCGATCCGGCCCGGTCGATATGATATCCACCGAAACACCGGTGATTTGTTCGATGCGCTGCAGGTAGGCCCTGGCCTGCGCCGGCAACTGCTCGTAGTTGGTGATGCCAACCGTGCTCTCGGTCCAGCCCGCCATGCGCTCATAGACCGGCTCGCAGCGTGCCACCTCGTCGGAGCCGATCGGCAGAATGTCGATCATTGCACCGTCCAGCCGGTAGCCGGTGCAGAGTTGCAACTCGCCGATGCCGTCCAGCACATCGAGCTTGGTGATGCACAGTCCGCTCAGCCCGTTGACCTGCGCCGAGCGCTTCAGCAACGCCGCGTCGAACCAGCCGCAACGTCGTGAGCGACCGGTGGTCACGCCCAATTCCGCACCGACCGTGCTCATGTGATAGCCGGCGCTGCCCGCTGTCCTCCAATCCAGCTCGGTCGGAAACGGTCCTTCGCCAACCCGAGTGCAATAGGCCTTGGTGATGCCCAGCACATAGTGCAGCAGGCCAGGGCCGACCCCGGCACCAGCCGCCGCATTCCCCGCCACGCAGTTGCTTGAGGTGACATAGGGGTAGGTCCCATGATCCACGTCAAGCATGGTGCCCTGGGCCCCTTCGAACAGCAGGTTGGCGCCGTCCCGATGGGCGTCGTTCAGCTCGCGCGAGACGTCAGCCATCATGGGTTTGAGCAACTCCGCATGGCGCATCGCCGCGCCAAACATCGGATCAAACTCAAGCGCTGGGGCACCGAGCATGCCGGTGAGCAGAAAGTTGTAAAGGCCAAGCAGTTCGCGCAGTTTGTTGGCAAAGCGTTCCGGAAAGCGCAGGTCGTGCAGTCGCAGCGCGCGGCGCGCGACCTTGTCCTCATAGGCCGGCCCGATGCCGCGCCCGGTGGTGCCGATCTTCCGCTCGCCGGTTTTTTCCCTGGCGGCCTCGCGCGCCAGGTCCAGCGCCGCGTGCAGCGGCAGGATCAGCGGGCAGGCCTCGCTCACGCGCAGGCGCGAGCGCACCTCCACGCCAACCCGCTCCAGGCCGTCAACTTCTTCCAGCAGTTTCGCCGGCGACAGCACGACACCGTTGCCGATGTAACACTTGACGCCAGCACGCATAACGCCACTGGGTATCAGATGAAGCGCCGTCTTGACGCCGTTGATGACCAGCGTGTGCCCGGCGTTATGCCCGCCCTGGAAGCGGACCACGCCCTGCGCGCTGCCGGCGAGCCAGTCGACGATCTTGCCCTTGCCCTCGTCGCCCCATTGGGTTCCAACAACGACGACGTTGCGTCCGCTGCTCATGGCGTAAGCGCCGCCTTCATGCCGACTGCACCAGCCAGTGACCGGCGACCAGGCGCAGCTCGCGGTCGCAGTCAAATTCATCCACCTCATTTTCGTGGCCGGGCAGCACGCAGACGACGGTTTCGCCCTGCCCGCGCAATGCCGCAATCGCCGCGCGCAGGCTGCTTGATTCGTCCCAAGGGGCTCGAATCGCCGGTCGCGGCAATCGCGCCGGCAACTGGCGCGCCAGCATCTTCAGGTCCAGGCTGAATCCTGCCGCCGGCCGGCTGCGACCGAACGCGGCGCCGATTTCGTCGTAGCGCCCACCGCGCAACAGCGCGTCACTCGCACCTTCAGCATAGACCGAGAAACGGGTGCCGCTGTAGTAGGAATAGCCGCGCATGTCGGCCAGGTCGTAGGTCACATTGACGCCGGCAAGATGCCCGCCAAGCCAGGCCAGGCTGTCCAGCGCCTCGCCAATCTGCGACCGGCCCTGCAGCACCGCACGAGCGCTCTGCAGCGTTTCCTTGCCGCCATACAGGCCGACCAGCGCGCGCAGGCCGTCTCGCGTGAATGCGGGCATGGACTCGGTCAGGATCTGCAGCTCGCTGGCGTCCTTGGCGCTCAAGGCGCGGTGCACCGCCGTCAGGAGTTGCTGTGGCGCGAGCACACCACCGAGCAGGCTGCGCACGATTCTCGCGTCGGCCAGGTCGACCGTGATCCCCTGCACGCCAGCCGCCTTCAGGCAGTCCAGCGCCAGCACCAGCACCTCCAGATCCGCCTCAAGTCCGGCGTGGCCAAAAACTTCGGCGCCGAACTGCAGTGGCTCACGGCTGGCATGGGGGCGATCGGGACGGGTATGCAGGACCGGCCCGCAGTAACACAGCCGGGTCACGCCTTGCCGGTTCAGCAGATGCGCGTCGATGCGCGCGACCTGGGGCGTGGTGTCGGCCCGCAAGCCCATCATGCGCCCGGACAGTTGATCGACCAGTTTGAAGGTTTGCAGATCCAGCGATTCGCCGCTGCCGCTCAACAGCGACTCGAGGTGCTCCAGCAGCGGCGGCATCACCAGCTCGTAGCCGCAGCGTGCCACCGTATCGAGAAGTTCCCGGCGCAATTCCTCAATGCGTCGCGCCTCGGACGGCAATACATCGGAGATGTGATCCGGCAGGACCCAGGCTGACATGGCAGGCGCTGCTGTTAAATCGACAATTTTACCGGCGACCTGTCGGGTCAATCGACCATCAGCCACAACAGAGCCAGGCCGGCGAGGATGCTGCACAGTCCGAAAAATCGTATCTGCCCGTCATGCAGCTGGAGAATGCGCTGAAACATCTGGCGCCAGCCGGTTGGCGACAGCAGCGGGAAAAGACCTTCGAAAATCAGCACCAGGCCGAGCGCGGCCCACAGCGTATCGCTGTCCAAGGCCTACTTTCGCAGCGCAGGCTGTGCCGGCGCGGCCTGCAGGGCGCCGCGAAACACCTTGAAGAATTCCGACGATGGATCCAGCACCATGATGTCGCTGCGTTTCCCAAAGCTGGCCTTGTAGGCGTCGAGGCTGCGATAGAAATGGGCGAACTGCGGATCCCGGCCAAACGCCTCGGCGTAGATGCGCGCGGCCTCGGCGTCGCCCTCGCCTTTGAGCTTCTGCGCGTCGCGGTAGGCGTTGGCAATCGTCACCTCGCGCTGTCGATCGGCATCGGCGCGGATCTTCTCGCCTTCGGCCGCACCGGTGGAGCGCAACTCGTTGGCCACCCGTTTGCGCTCGGCCTCCATGCGCCGGTACACCGATTCTGTGATGGCGTCGACGTAATCGGCACGGGTGATGCGAACGTCGACCACGTCAATGCCCCAGGGCTTGGCGCCCTTCACCGAGTTCAGCAGTTCCTTTTTCACGTCGGCCACCAGCTCTTCGCGCCGCGTGGCAAGGATCTCCTTCACGGTGCGCTTGTTGATCTCTTCCTGAAAGCTGTTGCGCACCACGCGATTGAGCTGCAGCGCGCCGGCGTTCTCGTCCAGACCGACATTGCGGATGTACTCCAGGGGATCGGTGATACGCCAGCGCACGACCCAGTCGATCACCATGCGCTGCTTCTCTGCCGTCAGCATCGGCTCGGCTTCCGAACTGTCCAGCGTCAGCAGGCGCTTGTCGAGGTAGATCACGTTCTGGAACGGTGGCGGCAGCTTGAAGTTCAGCCCCGGCTCGGTGATCACTTCCTTGATCTGTCCCAAGGCATAGACCACGCCGAACTGGCGCTGATCGACGACAAACAGGGTCGAGCTGAACAGGGCCAGCAGCAGGATGAGCGACGAGGCAATAAATCCGATTCTGTTCATCACTGATTCCTATCTCGTGTCGCGGTCGCGCGTGCGCCCGCCGTCGCGCGCCCGGCTCTCAGGCGTTCCCTGCGGAACACCGCTCGCCGACGGCGCACCCGCGGGCGCCGGCACTGCCGGCTGCTCCACCATGGCGGCTGCGCCGGCCAGTTGCATGATCCGGTCCAGCGGCATGTAAAGCAGGTTCGAGCCCTGGCGCGAATCGACCAGGACTTTAGTGACATTGGAAAAGATCTGTTGCATGCTGTCCAGGTACATGCGATCGCGTGTCACCTGGGGCGCCTTCTGGTACTCATTCAGCACCGAGCGGAAGCGCTGTGCATCACCCTGGGCCTGGGCCACGATGCGCGCCTTGTAGCCTTCGGCCTCTTCCATCAGTCGCGAGGCCGAGCCGACCGCGCGCGGTATCACGTCATTGGCATAGGCCTGAGCATCGTTCTTCGCCCGCTCGCGCTCCTGACCGGCTTTGAGCACATCGTCAAAAGCCGCTTGCACCTGCTCCGGGGGCCGCACGCCGCCCTGCTGCAGATTGACGCCGACGACCTCAATGCCGACCTTGTAACGGTCCAGCAGCACCTGCATCAGCATGCGCACCCGCGGCGCAATCTGGTCGCGTTCTTCGGACAGGGCCGAGTCCATGCGCATCTTGCCAACCACCTCGCGCACCGCCGTCTCTGCCGCCAGCACGACCGAATCGGCCGGGTTCCTGCTCTCGAACAGGAAGGCGCGCGCGTCGTTCAGGCGGTACTGCACGGCAAACTTGATCTCGACGATGTTCTCGTCCTGCGTCAGCATCGCCGATTCGCGCAGGCCGGTCGCCTTGGTCACGTTGTCGCGCCCAATGTCGACCGAGCGAATCTGTGTCACAAACACCAGTTCGTGACGCTGAATCGGGTACGGCAAACGCCAATTGAAACCAGCGCCCACCGTCGCGCGGTATTTCCCGAACTGGGTGATGACGGACTGTTGACCCTCTTGCACGATGAAAAATCCGGTCACAAGCCAGATCAGGACGATGACGCCCACGATGGCGAGGGCCCCAATGCCCGCGCTTTTCATGTCAGGCTGGTAGCCGCCAGGCCCGCCCGGTCCGCCGGGCCCACCCGCGCCGTTGCCGCGCCGGGCCCGCGCCGCACCGCCGAACAGGCCACCGAGCTTGCGATTGAAGTCGCGCCACAGCTCGTCCAGGTCCGGCGGGCCTTGCTGGCCCGACCCCTGCAGCCGGCGCGGTCTGTCGTCGCTCGGCCTCGGCTCGTTGTCCCTGGGCGGCGGCGCACCCGCAGCCTTGTCCTCGTCCGAGGACGGCTGATCGCCGCGACCCCAACGCGGGTCGTTCAGGTTAAGCATGCCCTGCGCACGGAGCGGCGTTTCAGCCGGTCGCCACGGAAAGAATTTGAACTTCATTGACTTTTTCTCAAATGCGCCAGGCCCCGATTGTGCCCAATCACGATGCGGCCTCGGAAAAACCAGGGGAATGCAGGGTCGCCGCCAGCAAGCCGTCCCGCTGCAGGACGTGACGCGCCAGAAGCTGGCGCAGCAGATCGAGTCCCTCGCCGGTTCGGGTGCTGGCAAAAACCCGGGGCAGCTGAACGCCATCGATCTCGTAATGGTCGCTCGACTTATTCGGTCGCTGTGCTGCGCCGACCAGATCAAGCTTGTTGAAGAGCAGGATCTGCGGCACCTCGGCGGCACCAATTTCCTGCAGGACTGACTGCACCTGGTTGATCTGCTCGGGATACTCGGGGCTGGAGCCATCCACCACATGGATCAGCAGATCGGCATCCGCCGCCTCCTGCAGTGTCGCCTGAAAGGCGTGAATCAGTCCATGCGGCAAGTCGCGGATGAAGCCCACCGTGTCGGACAGCGAGACCGAGCGTGAGGCTTGGCCCAGATAGAGCTTGCGCGTCGTTGTGTCCAGGGTTGCAAAAAGCTTGTCGGCGGCGTAACTGCGGGCCTTGACCAGGGCATTGAACAGCGAGGTCTTGCCGGCGTTGGTGTAACCGACCAGTGAAATCGTGAAGGTGTCGCGTCGCTCGCGGCGGCGCCGCTGCGTCGTGCGCTGGCGCTTGACCTTCTCCAGGCTTTCACGCCCGCGCTTGATGGCTGCGCCGATCATGCGCCGATCCAGCTCAATCTGCGCCTCACCGGGTCCGCCGCGCGTTCCGATACCGCCGCGCTGCCGCTCCAGGTGCGACCAGCGCCGGACCAGTCGCGTGCTGAGGTACTGCAGGCGCGCCAGTTCCACCTGCAGCTTGCCTTCATGACTTCGGGCGCGCTGGGCGAATATTTCCAGGATCACCAGGGTCCGGTCGTTCACCGGCAGCCCGGTTCGTCGCTCCAGGTTGCGCTGCTGCGCCGGACTGAGTGCCTGGTCGAACAACACCTCGGAGGCGCCCGACTCAAGCGCCAACTGCTTGATCTCGTCGGCCTTGCCGCTGCCGACAAACAGCGCGGCGTCCGGCGCCCTGCGCTTGCAAACCAGGCGCGCCACCGGTCGCATGCCGGCACTTTGCGAGAGACGGCCCAACTCTTGCAGATCACCATCGAAGTGGGCGTCACCGAAATCAACGCCGACCAGCAGCGACGTGGCTTCGCTGTTCGCGGACGGGACCAAATAGCTCAATTCCGCAGGCACCCGTGCGACCCGCAGGTGCCGCGCTCAGGCCCGTTCAGCCCGCTTCTCATCAACTTCCGGCACTGCTCTCCGCCGCCTCGGTGCCGGCAGAAAAATTGACGGCTCGTCCGGGCACGATGGTCGAAATGGCGTGCTTGTAGACCATCTGGGTCACGGTGTTGCGCAGCAACACGACGTACTGGTCGAACGATTCGATTTGTCCCTGCAACTTGATGCCATTCACCAGGTAAATGGAAACCGGGACATGCTCCCGGCGCAGGATATTGAGGAACGGGTCCTGCAGTGACTGCCCTTTGTTGTTCACGATATTCTCCGTGTTTCGCGATGATTATTGGAGCGCCTACCTTACCACAGCCGGCATGGCGCAACCAGTGCCAGGCATCAATTCCCCACACTGCCAAGGCACTTCCTCAGCGTGAATCAGACTTGCCGTCGGCATAGGGGTTGTGCGAGGTTTTCATTTCGATCCGCATCGGGGTGCCGACGAGCTTGAACGCGCTGCGGATACGCCCCTCCAGGAACCGCTTGTAGGCCGCGCTGACATGCTCCAGGGAATTGCCATGGACCACCACCACGGGAGGATTCATGCCGCCCTGGTGCGCGTAGCGCAGCTTGGGCCGGAACATGCCCGAGCGTTTCGGACTCTGGAACTGCACCGCCTCCAGCAGCAGGCGCGTCAGCACCGGCGTCGACATCTTGCAGTTGGCCGACTTGTAGGCCTGAGCGATCGACACCCAGACTGGCCCAAGACCCTGGCGTTTGCGCGCTGAAATCATGTGCACGGCGGCAAATTTGAGGAAGCTCAGACGCGTTTCGATCGAGCGCTGGACGATCTCGCGCTGGTAGTCGTCGGCCGCGTCCCACTTGTTCACGGCGAGCACCACGGCGCGGCCGCTTTCCAGCGTGAAGCCCGCGATATGCGCGTCCTGATCGGTAACCCCTTCGGTGGCGTCAAGCAGCAACAGAACCACATGCGCCGACTCGATCGCCTGCAGGGTTTTCACGACCGAGAACTTCTCGATGGCCTGAAACACCTGGCCCTTGCGCCGCAGGCCCGCGGTGTCGATCAGCTCGAACTTCTGGCCGCCGCGCTCAAACGGCACCGTGATCGCATCCCGGGTCGTCCCCGGCTGGTCAAAAACCACCAGCCGCTCCTCGCCCAGCCAGGTGTTGATCAGGGTCGACTTGCCGACGTTCGGGCGCCCGGCCACGGCAAGGCGAATTACCCCATCGGCTTCCTGCGCGGCCGGCTCCTCGGGCTGCTCGGGCTGCTCCGAGGCAATCAAGGACAGAACCTGCTCGGTCAGACCCCCTATGCCTTGCCCATGGGCCGCCGATATCGGATGGACTTGACCCATGCCCAATTCAAAGAATTCGCCAAACCGGGCAGCGTCCAGCATCCCTTCGGCCTTGTTGGCAACCAGCAGACAGCGTTTGCCGAGACGCCGCAGGTAGCGCGCGATGTCATGGTCCTGTCCGGCCACCCCTTCCCGTGCGTCGACGACAAAAACCACGACATCGGCCTCGGCGACCGCCTGTCGAGTCTGCTTCGCCATCTCCATGTAGATGCCCGAAGCGGCTCGCGGCTCGAAGCCCCCGGTGTCGATGACGATGAACTCGGCCTTGCCAAAGCGGGCACTGCCGTAGTGCCGATCGCGCGTCAGTCCGGAAAAATCAGCGACCAGCGCATCGCGCGAGCGGGTCAGCCGGTTGAACAGCGTGGACTTGCCGACATTGGGCCGACCCACCAGGGCCAGGACAGGTTTCAGCACGGTCAGGCCACGCCATCATTCGGGCGCAAAGCCGAAGACGCCGCCACTGCGCGTCACCACCACCATGGTCGGTCCGGCCAGGATGGGCGCGGCCGCCACGGCCGTGCCGTCGGTGCTCAGGCGATTCATGGGCGAGCCATCGGTGCGTGAAAGCAGATGCACCAGTCCGCTGCCATCGCCAAACGCCACCGAGCGTCCCAGCACCAGGGGCGCGCTGAGCGTGCGGTAGCGCAGCCGGTCCGATGTCCAGCCGCGCTCGCCGCTGGCGCGCTGCCAGGTGACGATGCGACCGTCCGGTTCGGCGCCAAGCAGGAGTTGATCGTCACCATGGACACCGTCCGCGCCATTCGCGACCCGGGTCCATAAGAGCGTGCCACGACTCGCGTCCACACAACCGACATTCGACTGGTAGGCGCGCGCGCATACGACGTTACCGATGCGGCTGACGGGCCCCACCAGATCGACCAGCCGCTCAAGATCGTTGGCACCGCGCGGCGCAGCGATCGCCGCTTCCCAGCTGACGGCGCCAGTATTCGGGTTGATTCCGACCACGCGACCCGACAATCCGGCCAGCAGGGTGTCTCCGACCGCCAGCAGGACACCCGCTTGCCGCAGCACCAGGGGCTCACCTGGTCGCGGCCGAGTCCAGAGACGGCGGCCCGATTGGCCATCGAAGGCAGTGACCGATCGATCCGCCGTCAGGACAAAGACACGGGCACCGGCCACCAGCGGCGCGGTGAACGACTGCGCTGGCAGACGCTGGCGCCACAGTTCGCGACCGGCGGCAATTGCCACCAGCTCGTTGTTGCTGGTGACCACGGCGGCCAGGTTGCCATCGGTTCCAACGCCGGCGGAGATCTTTACCCCAAGCGCGGCGCGCCAGACGTCGGCACCGGTGCGTCCATCGAGCAGTGCCACCGTCCCATCGTCACTGGCCACCGCCACGCGGCTGCCGGCCACCGACACCTGAAGCGGCAGCGTGACGCTTCCAATCCGCGTCGACCAGACCTGACGGACACCGATCAGCGCCACATTGGGCGCGAGCTCGGCCGGCTTGGGGCGCTCGGGAGCGCTCGAGCAGCCCGCCAGCAGCAACAAGCCAACGGACAGGGCACGCGCCAGCCAGGCCGGCAAGGGAAATATTCTCAAACTCATTTCTTGGCCTCGGTCGTTGTCGCCTTGTCCGGTTGCACCGGATCGACTCCGAGCGCATGCAGTTTCACTTCCACCAGCCGGCGGTACTGACCCGAATCCCGCAGCCCGGCGTAGGCCTTCTGATATTCATCCCTGGCCTTGGCCGCATTCCCTTGCAGCGCAAGGATGTCGCCCCGGCGGTCCGCCGCCAGCGGCAAGAATTCCTTCAACGTCACCAGGTCGAGGTGCTTCAACGCTTCGTCGAAGGACTTGGTTTCGGCCAACAGTCCAGCCAGCCGCAACCTGGCGATGGCCCGGTAGCCCTCATCGCTGGCCTGCTCGGCAACCCAGGACAGGGCAGCCTTGGCGCGTTCCAGATCACCCTTCTCGTTCATGGTTCGCGCCACCAGCAAGCCCGACTGTTGCGCGTAGGCGGTGCCGCCGTACCGGCTCTTCATGTCCGAGAACGCCTGCTCAAGCTTGACCAGGTCGGCTGATCGCGCGGCCCGGTCAACTTCGTCGTACAGACCGGCGGCCTGCATCGCCTGGTTGCGTTGCCAATACTGAAAACCATTCCAGCCGGCGATGGTTCCAAAAACAACGATCAGGGCCCAGGAAATCCAGTTCCCGTGCTGGTGCCAGAAATGCTTGAGTTGCGCAAGCTGTTCCTGTTCTTCGAGATCGAGATGTTGAGCCATGAAGTTCTTTGCCTAGGGTTTCGATTGTAGGGTTGGCGCCCAGGCTGCCACGTCGGACAGGGAGCGGCGAACCTGTTGGCCCTGGCCGTCGCGCAAGGATTTCACGGTCAGCTCGCCGCGGGCAACTTCCTCGGGGCCGAACACCAGGGCAAAACGGGCGCCGCTCGCGTCAGCCCGTCTGAACTGCGATTTCATGCTACCGAGCTCGCCCGCGCCGGCGGCGTGCATCTGCACCCTTAGGGAACAGGACCGCAGCTTTGACAACGTGGTCAGAGCAAGCGGAAACAGCGAGGCCTCGGTCACCACGGCATAGGCATCCAGCAGCGTCGCCGGCACGGTCACGCCCTGCTCCTGCACCAGCTCCAGAACCCGCTCGATGCCCATGCCCCAGCCGACACCCGGCGTCGGCTTGCCGCCGAGCAGCTCAAACAGTCCGTCGTAGCGCCCGCCACCGCACAGAGTCCCCTGCGCCCCGAGCTGATCCGTGATGAACTCAAAAACCGTGTGGTTGTAGTAGTCCAGACCGCGAACCATGCGCGGATTCACCGTCCATTCAATTCCCGCCGCTGTCAGCATCGACTTCACCGCGTCAAAGTGCTTGAGCGAGGGTTCGGCAAGAAAGCTCAGCAGGCTGGGCGCCTGCCGCACCAGGTCCTGCATGGCCGGGTTCTTGGTGTCCAGGACGCGCAGCGGATTGCTGTGCAGGCGGCGCCGCGCCTCGGCGTCGAGCTGGTCCAGCCGACCCTCAAAGAAGGCGATCAGTGCCGCGCGATGCGCCAAGCGCTCGGCGGCCACGCCAAGACTGTTCAGCTCGATTCGCACGCGGCTCAGACCGAGACGGCGAAACAGGTCCACCACCAGCAGCATCAGTTCCGCGTCAAGCTCGGGACCGGAAAATCCGATCGCCTCGCAACCGAGCTGATAGAACTGCCGATAACGACCGCGCTGGGGTCGTTCGTGGCGAAACATCGGGCCCAGGTAGAACAGGCGCTTGCCGCCATCGTAGGTCAGGTTGTGCTCAATCGCGGCCCGCACTACGCCGGGCGTGTTCTCCGGCCGCAGCGTCAGCTGCTCGCCATTGAGCCTGTCCTCGAACGAGTACATCTCCTTCTCGACAATGTCGGTGCTCTGCCCGGTGCCCTTGACGAACAGCGCCGTGTGCTCCAGCACCGGTGTGCGCACGTTCAAATAGGCGTAAGCCGCCATGATGTCGCGCACCTGCTGCTCAAACCATTCCCAGCGCGCCGACTCCGGCGGCAGGATATCGTTCATACCCTTGACCGCAAACAGCTTGTCGCTCATAGCCCGCGCTGCTGCGCCAACATGATCGCCGCCGCGAGCGTTAGGTCTTCGGGATGGGTAATTTTCAGGTTGTTCGGGTCACCCATCACCAGCCGAGGCTTCATGCCAAGCGCCCCCACGGCCTGGGCTTCGTCATTGAAAAGTGCTGCTTCCGGATTCGCGAGAGCGTCGCGCAACACGTGGTAACGGAACATCTGCGGCGTCTGCGCGCGCCACATCGCGTCGCGCGGCTCGGTCCTGACGCTGCGTCCATCAGCGTCCGCGCACTTCAGCGTCTCGACCACCGGCAGCGCGAGCAGTCCGCCGACAGAATCGCGCAGCAGATCCTGCTGAAGCCGCAACAGTGAGGCTGGATCGATGCACAGACGCACGGCATCGTGGACCAATATCCAGTCATCGTCGGCTGCGTCGGCCAACGAGCGTAGCGCATTGCGGACCGTTTCAGCGCGCGTCGCGCCGCCGCAGCGCAGCAGCGTCACACCGGGTCTGGCGCCGATCATGTCGTCGAAGTAGCCGTCGCCTGGGGCAACGGCCACATAGGTCTGGCGCAGGGGAATGGCCGCGGCCAGCCGTTCCATGCTGTGCAGGAGCATCGGCTTCCCATGCAAGCTCCAGTACTGTTTGGGCAAATCGCCGCCAAATCGCTTACCGTTTCCAGCCGCTGGAATCAACGCGTAGTAATGCATCTCAAGCGAGATTCAGATGTTATTCCGGGGATCCGTGGAGCTCGGTTCCGGGCAGCATGGCACCAGCACGCACGGCATGGCGCTGCCAGTCCCGCCGCAGCTAGGCCTGGCGGAGGATTCCGATCC
>JBCKPE010000028.1:0-22215 GCA_038901875.1 Burkholderiaceae bacterium | reverse complement strand
GCCGGCGGTGGCCCGGCTGCGCGCCGCCGGCGGCGTTCTGATCGGTCGCACCAACATGACCGAGTTTGCTTTTTCCGCGATTGGCGTCAATCCACATTACGGCACGCCGGCTGCATGGGACGGTCGTTACCAATGCGCGGTGCGCAGCCCGGACGATCAAGGGCCCTGTGTTCCGGGTGGCTCCTCGTCCGGCGCTGCCGTTTCGGTTGCCACCGGAGCTGCGTTTGTCGGGCTCGGCTCGGACACCGGGGGCTCGATACGAATCCCGGCCGCGCTCAACGGCATCGTTGGCTTCAAGAGCACGGCACGTCTGGTTCCGCGAGACGGCGCGATTCCCCTGTCATCAACGCTGGACACGGTATGCGCCGTGACAAGGTCGGTGCGGGACGCCATCCTGGTCCATGAAGTGCTGGCAGCACGCCGTGTCGCCGTCGATCCCCGGCCTCTGGCGCAGTTGCGGCTTGCCGTCGTTGGGACGACTTTTCTTGATGCGCTTGATCCCGTGGTGGCGGCCGCGTTCGAGCGCAGCGTCAGGCTTCTTTCTGCGGCCGGCGCGGAACTCGTCGACATTGCATTGCCGGAGCTCGAAGCATTGCGCGACCTCCAGGCGATGGGCGGGTTCACCGCGGCAGAGAGTTATGCCTGGCACCGGAAACTTCTGCAGCGCTCGGGTCAAGGCAGTGCGGACCTTGCGTACGACCCGCGGGTCAGATTTCGCATCGAGCGCGGCGCGGGCATCCTGGCCTGGGAGTACATCGACCTGATTGAGGCGCGCGGGCGCTGGATCGAAACAATCGCAGGCGCCCTACACGGGTTCGACGCCGTTCTGTCGCCAACCGTACCGATCGTTGCCCCATCGCTCGCCTCGGTCGCTCCGGGCGCCGAGCGCGATGAGCATTTCTTCCGCGCCAACAGCCAGTTGCTGCGCAACACCAGCGTCATCAACATGCTGGACGCTTGTGCCATCTCGATACCCTGCCATGAACCCGGCGAAATGCCGGTCGGCCTGATGCTCTGGCATGGTGCCGGCCACGATGACCGCCTGCTGTCTCTCGCCCTGCATGTCGAACGAATCCTGTTTGGCCAGTAACGCGTCGCGGACAAGGCTCTTGCGGTATGAGCTGGAACGCACGCCGCGGCCAATGGCCCGAGCAGTTTCAGGAGCGCAGGCCTGATGAAACGCGTCGCGGCCGCCCTGCCCCTCGCGCTTCATGCGGGAGCGGCGACCCGGGCCATAGAGCTTCAAGCATCGTCCACGCTCCCGGACCATGAATTGATGCAACGCGCGGGCCTGGCTGTGGCACGCCTTGCCTTGGCCGTGGCACCCCATGCGAGGATGGTCTGGCTGGCCTGTGGGCCGGGCAACAACGGCGGCGACGGACTCGAGGCTGCGCGACATTTAGCAGCTTGGGGCAAGGGTGTCAGCGTGACCTGGCTCGGAACGCCTGGCAACGGTCCGCCGGACGCGCAGGCGGCCTGGCAGCGTGCCTGCCAAGCTGGCATCAAGAATTTCCACAGCGCGCCGCCCAACCTTCTGGACACCGACCTGTGTATCGATGCCCTGCTCGGATTGGGTGCCTCGCGCACTGCCGACGGCCTGATGGCGGATTGCATCGCACGAATGAACGCCAGCCGGGCGCCGGTGCTCGCGGTCGACCTGCCGACGGGATTGAATGGCGACACGGGGGCCGTGGCCCAGGCGCTGCAGCCGGGCGACCCGGATGACAGGCGCCTGGTCCGCGCCAACTGGACCCTGTCGCTGTTAACGCTCAAGCCAGGTCTATTCACCGGCCACGGGCGCGATGCGTCAGGTGAAGTCTGGTTTGATGACCTGGGCGTTACCCTGGCTGGAATCGATGCCAGCGCCATGCTCGGCGGTCCGCCCGCAGCAAACGAACGCCCGCACGCCTCGCACAAGGGGGACTACGGTGACACCGTCGTGCTCGGCGGCGCAAGCGGCATGGCAGGCGCTGCCGTTCTCGCCGCCGCTGCGGCCCTGTCCGGTGGTGCCGGACGGGTCTATCTTTGTCCCTTGCATCGCCTCGATGCGGCTGCGCTCACCCTGCCGCCCGAGTTGATGCTGCGCTCGCTGGAAGCACTGGACTTGACTCGCGCCACGGTAGTCTGCGGCTGCGGCGGCGGTGACAGCATCGCAGCCGTGCTGCCACGGGTCATTTCCACCTCGCAGCGCTTGCTGCTGGATGCTGATGCTTTGAATGCTCTGGCCCACGATCCATCGCTTCAGACCCTGTTGTTGCAGCGCGCCCAGCGAGCGCCGCAGCGTGCCGTCGCGGTGCTGACGCCGCATCCGCTTGAAGCGGCGCGCCTGCTCGATTGCGACACCGCAGCGGTGCAGGCAAACCGCTTGCAGGCGGCTCAAGAGTTGGCGGAGCGGTTCCAGTCAGTGGTGCTGCTCAAGGGTTCGGGTACAGTGATCGCCGGCCCGGGACGCACCCCCGTCATCAACCCAAGCGGGAACGCCAGGTTGACAACCGCCGGCAGCGGTGACGTGCTCGCTGGAATGATTGGCGCCAGGCTGTCGATCGGGAGAGCACCTTTCGAGGCCGCCTGCGAGGCTGCATTCATCCACGGGCAATTGGCCGATGAATGGCCAGGAGATCGTCCTCTTACCGCCTCAGGGCTGGCTGCTGCCTGTTGCTACCCGCCGCGCCGCTAGCCGCGCCCGACGAAGGGCATCTTGGTCGCCATCACGGTGTGAAACAGCACATTGGCGCTGAGCGGCAGGTTCGCCATGTACAGCACCGACTGGCCGACCACATTCACATCCATCAGCGGCTCGATGGCTATCTCACCATTGGCCTGGGGCACGCCCCGCGCCATGCGTTGCGCCATCTCGGTGGCGGCGTTCCCGATATCGATCTGCCCGACCGCAATGTCGTACTTCCGTCCATCGAGAGCGGCCGACTTGGTCAGGCCGGTCACGGCGTGCTTGGTCGCGGTGTAGGCGATCGAGTTGGGTCGCGGCGCGTGGGCCGAAATCGAGCCGTTGTTGATGATCCGCCCTCCCCTCGGCTGCTGCGCTTTCATCTGCCTGAAGGCCTGCTGAATGCACAGGAACATGCCAGTGAGGTTGATATCGACAACCTTCTGCCACTGCTCCAGCGTCAAGTCCTCCAGTGCAATCCCTGGCGCATTCACGCCGGCGTTATTGAACAGCACGTCGACCCGCCCGTAGGCCGTGACCACCGCCGCGAACAGCGCAGCGACACTGCTCGCCTGCGCCACGTCGGTTGGCAGCACCAGAGCCGAGGCTGCCAGGCCCGATTCCGCCGCAACCTGCTCCAGCATGTCACGGCGCCGGCCGGCCAGCGCCACCTTGTAGCCGTCCTTCAGCAGCGCCAGCGCGGCGGCACGGCCCACGCCAGTGCCTGCCCCTGTCACCACCGCCACCCGAATCTGCTCAGCCATGTTGTGTTCCTCCTGCATCATTGATTCGAAGACGCCCGCCCGCCCCCGATCCCGCTTCCAGGCAGATCATCGCGCCTGCTTCAAGGCGCGCGTCGCCGCGGCTTAGCAGAACCCTTGCCAGTGCCCTTGCGCAGCACCTCGGCCGCTCAGTTGGCTGATTTTGCGCCGGCGCGCCCGCTCCGTTTACCCCGCGCCGAAGCCTCGCGTGGCCGTCGCGGCAACTCAGCGTCCAGCGCCGAGCGTTCCCGTCCCGGCGCGGGCAGACCGCGCTCGCGCGTGGATTGACCACGTTCCCGCGTCGGTTGCAGCGAAACTTCCTCACCTTCGCGCACCAGACGGAAATCGATCCTGCGTCCGTCCAGGTCAACCCGGCTGACCTGGACCCGCACCCTGGTCCCGATCGCGTAGCGGATGCCGGTCCGTTCACCACGCAGTTCCTGGCGCACCTCGTCGAAGCGGAAATACTCCCCGCCCAATTCTGTGATGTGCACCAGTCCATCGACGTACAGCGCGTCCAGGGTCACGAAAATGCCGAAGCTCGTTGCCGCCGAGATGACGCCGGAAAATTCCTCGCCCAGGTGCTCGCGCATGTACTTGCATTTGAGCCAGGCTTCGACATCCCGGCTCGCTTCGTCGGCGCGCCGCTCATTGGCGCTGCAATGCAGCCCCGCAGCCACCCAGGCTTGCAGCTCGGCCGACTTGGCCGCGCTGATTTTGGGTGCGGCTTGTGATCGCGCCTGCGCGCTGGCCTGTCCCTTCTCCAGCCTGCGCGCCATTCGCGCCTGCCCCTCGTCGGGCGCTGGCGGCGTCGGCGGGTGGTACTTGGCTCCAGCAAGAATCGATTTGATGACACGATGCACCAGCAGGTCCGGGTAGCGGCGGATCGGACTGGTGAAATGGGTGTAGGCCGCGTAGGACAGGCCGAAGTGGCCGCTGTTGTGCGGCGTGTAAATCGCCTGCTGCATCGAGCGCAGCAGCATCGAATGGATCTGCTGCGCGTCGGGCCGTTCCTTCGTCGCCGCCGCGATGACCTGGTATTCGGCCGGCGTCGGATCGTCGCCGATGCTCAGTCCGGCGCCCAACGCGCGCAGATAGTTGCGCAGAATTTCCGCCTTCTCAGGGGTCGGCCCCTCATGCACGCGGTACAGGCCCGCATGCTTGGACTGGGCGATGAACTCGGCGCTGCAGACATTGGCCGCCAGCATCGCCTCTTCAATCAGCCGGTGCGCCTCGTTTCGCAGGCGTGGCACGATGCGCTCGATGCGCCCGTTCTCGTCACAAACTATTTGCGTTTCCACGGTTTCGAAATCCACCGCGCCGCGTTTTTCCCTTGCCTGCAGCAGAGCCTGGTACACCTCGTGCAGGTGCAACAGGTCGGGCAGCCGCGCCTTCTGGCGCGCCGCCTCCGGTCCTCGCGTGTTGGCCAGGATCGCAGCCACCTCGGTGTAGGTGAAACGCGCGTGGCTGAACATGACGGCGGGGTAGAACTGATAGGCCTGCACCTCGCCCTTGGCGCTGATCAGCATGTCGCACACCATGCACAGTCGCTCGACCTCGGGGTTCAGCGAACACAGGCCGTTCGACAGTTTCTCCGGCAGCATCGGGATCACCCGGCGCGGAAAATAGACGCTGGTCGCGCGGTCATAGGCATCAATGTCAATCGGGCCGCCGCTTGGAACGTAGTGACTGACGTCAGCGATTGCGACCAACAGGCGCCAGCCCTTGGCGCGCCCGACCTTGGCCGGCTCGCAATAGACCGCATCATCGAAATCACGCGCGTCCTCGCCATCGATGGTGACCAGCGGCACGTCGGTCAGATCAACCCGGTGCAGTCGATCCTGCGGCTGCACCTTGTCGGCAAGGGTGCGGGCAGCGACCAGACAGGCTTGGGAAAATTCGTGCGGCACGTTGTACTTGCGCACCGCGATCTCGATCTCCATGCCAGGGTCATCTATCTCACCCAGCACCTCCTTGACACGGCCCACCGGCTGGCCAAAAAGCGCTGGCGGTTCGGTCAGTTCGACCACCACCACCTGACCGACCTGGGCCGCGCCGATCGCGGTCTTCGGAATCAGCACGTCCTGGCCGTAGCGCTTGTCTTCCGGCGCCAGCAGCCAGATGCCGCCTTCGTGCAACAGGCGCCCGATGATCGGTTGGTTGGAACGTTCCAGAATCTCCATGACGCGACCTTCGGGGCGCCCCTTGCGATCGCTGCGCACCACACGCGCCTTGACGCGATCGCGGTGCAGGACGGCCCGCATCTCATTGGGCGGCAGGTAGATGTCGGACTCGCCGTCCAGACGGAGAACGAAGCCGTGGCCGTCACGGTGGCCCTGAACGGTGCCCTCGATTTCGTCCGTTTCGCGGACGTTTGCAATCATGCTTTTGATAGAATCTCCATGTTTCCTGAAAGCCCAGGTGGCGGAATTGGTAGACGCACTAGTTTCAGGTACTAGCGAGTAACTTCGTGGGGGTTCGAGTCCCTTCCTGGGCACCAAGATATCGATTCACGACCGCAAGCCTCAAAGCGGCTGCCCCACGAGGTCATGGCCACGGGCCGACACAATGAGCGCCCTGGTGAAATCACCAACTCTCAAAGTCTTGCTGATTTTCCGCGGTGGCAGCAACTCGACGCTGCCGTCGATGCCAGGCGCATCGGCATAGGACCGGCCCAATGCGCCGCGCCGGCCCAGCGCCGGCGCTGAATCGACCAGCACCTGCATGGTGGCGCCAATGCGCCGTTGCAGGCGCACCGCCGAAACCTCCTCGGCCACCGCCATGAAGCGCGCCAGGCGCTCCTCGCGCAGCGACTGCGGCAGCATGCCGTCGAGTTCATTCGCCGCCGCCCCGGCCACGGCCGAATAGGCGAAACAGCCGGCCCGATCGATCTGCGCCTCGCGCAGGAACGCCAGCAGGTTCTCGAACTGCGCTTCGGTCTCGCCCGGAAAACCGGCGATGAACGTGCTGCGGATCACCAGCTCCGGGCAGAGCTCGCGCCACTTCTGGATACGCTCAAGGTTCCTCTCGCCGCTGGCGGGCCGCTTCATGCGTTTCAGCACAGCAGGGTCGCTGTGCTGGAATGGCACGTCGAGGTAGGGCAGCACCAGACCCTGCGCCATCAGCGGCAGAATCGCGTCAACATGCGGGTAGGGGTAGACGTAGTGCAGCCGCACCCAGGCGCCGTAGGGCATGGCCAGTTCCCCCAAAGCCTGGACCAAATCGAGCATGCGCGTTTTCAGCGGCCTGCCGTTCCAGAAGCCGGTTCGGTACTTGACATCAACGCCATAGGCCGAGGTGTCCTGGCTCACCACCAGCAATTCCTTCACACCGCCTTCAAACAACGCCTGGGCCTCGCGCAGCACCGCGTCCACTGGACGCGACACCAGGTCACCCCGCATTGAGGGGATGATGCAGAAGGTGCAACGATGGTTGCAGCCTTCGCTGATTTTCAGATAAGCGTAATGCCTGGGCGTCAACTTGATGCCGGCCACGCCAAATGAGTTGGGGATCAGGTCAAGAAAAGGGTCGTGCGGCTTCGGCAGGTGCTGGTGCACGGCGTCCATCACCTCCTGTGTGGCGTGCGGGCCCGTGACAGCAAGCACCTTCGGATGGAACTGCCGCACCAGGTTCTCACCCGAGGCGGCGGCCTTTGCGCCGAGGCAACCGGTGACGATGACGCGGCCATTCGAGGCCATCGCCTCGCCTATGGCATCCAGGCTTTCCTGCACGGCGGCATCGATGAAACCACAGGTGTTGACAATGACCAGGTCCGCGCCGGCGTAGGACTTGGACGTCTGGTAGCCCTCCGCGCTCAGTTGCGTCAGGATCAGCTCGGAGTCAGTCAGGGCCTTCGGGCAACCCAAACTCACAAAACCCACCTTTGGCCTGAATCCTGCGACCACCTGGCGCGCTGCCGTCACGGACAACCGCTCGTCGCCCAGGCTGACCGCTGCACTCACCGTTTGGCGCCCATCGCGCCGAACATCTGCTCGCTCTGCTTCTGCATTTGATCCTGCATCTGCGCGAACATCTTGTTCGACTGCTCGATGTAGCTGCCCAGCATGCCTTGCATCGCTGGCGCCTTCATGCTCATGAACTGGGCCCAGGACTCGGGACTCATGCCGCGCGCCTGCTCCATCATCTTGGCTTGCATCTCGGCAAAGGCCTCGATATTGCGCTCAAGATAGGGCCCCATGTAGCCCTGCATCGCCTGCCCGTAGAGCCGGATGAAACTGGCGAGCACCTGTTCACTGAACATGGGCGAGCTGCCAGCCTCCTCCTCGAGGATGATCTGCATCAAGATGGACCGGGTCAGGTCCTCGCCGGTCTTGGCGTCGCGCACCACCAGCGGCTCACCCTGGACAACCAACTGCTTGACGGCGGCCAAGGTGACGTAATTCGACGACGCCGTGTCATAAAGCCTGCGATTTGGATATTTCTTGATGACGCGCCGCTGAATGCCGGCGCCAGCCTCGGGTGGTTTCTGCAAATGGGGTCTCCTGTGACTGTCGTGCGGCCGGGCCCATGCCGCATTGCAGCACATTTTAGATAGCCGGTGGGAAATGTTCCCGCGCCGCACGACGCTTGGGGACTCTGGTAGGCGCGATTGGACTCGAACCAACGACCCCCACCATGTCAAGGTGGTGCTCTAACCAGCTGAGCTACGCGCCTGATCTTGTTCGAGCGGCGCATTGTATCAGCGCCGTTGCGTTCGTAGCCCCGGCGCAGGCGATGCCCGGAGCGCCGCTCCGGCCTCAGCGCCGCCGCGCGAAATGAACACCCGGGACCAGGGCCACGTTTCTGAGCACCCGGGCCAGGACTCCCGTGTCGGGAACCTCGACGCTCAGCAGCATCGGCCCGGACCCCTGCGCCGCGTGCGCCTGCGCTGAGACCACCTTGAGCTTCTCCTTGCCAAAAACGTCCAGCACGTCGCGCAGCAAGGTTTCGCGGTAATGGAATCCGATCATCACATCGACCAGGTAGGTGGCGCTTTCCTTGACGCGCGATGCGCCCCACTCGACCTGGATGGCACGCTCGGGATGTTGCTGCCTCAGGTGGCCCAGCGCGCTGCAGTTCGCGCGGTGGATGCTGACGCCCCGGCCCCGGGTGACAAAACCACCGATGGCGTCGGGCGGTGCCGGACGACAGCAACCGGCAAGCTGGGTCAGCAGCGAATCGACACCGACCACCAGCACGCCGCCACTGCTCGCGCCGCGTCGCGAGCGCTGTGGATCAAAGGCAGGCAGCAGGCCGCGCGCGTCGGACGGCAGCACGCTCGCCGCCGGTCGCAGCAAGATTTCGATGTTGCGCAGTGAAAACTCGTCCTTGCCAACCACTTCGAACAGGGCGTCGGGCGACTTGAATCCCAGTCGTGCCGCCAGATCGTCCAGCGCCAGCGCCGTCTTGCCCTCGCGCTGCAGCAGCTTCTCCACCGCTTCGCGGCCGCGGGCCACGGTTTCGTGTGTCGCCAGGGCATTGAACCAGGCACGAACCTTGGCACGGGCCCGATGGCTCGTCAGGTAGCCGAGTTCGGCGTTCAGCCAGTCACGCGAGGGGCCACCCTCCTTGCTGCTGATGACTTCCACCGTCTGGCCGTTCTGCAGCGCCGTGTTCAAGGGCACCATGACGCCGTCAACCCGAGCGCCGCGGCAGCGATGCCCAAGGTCGGTATGAACGCTGTAGGCGAAATCGACCGGCGTCCCGCCCTGCGGCAATTCGACAATGGCCGCGCCGGGCGTCAGCACATAGATCCGGTCTTCGAACAGACCCCGGTCCCGGCCTTCGCCAACGACGTCGCGCTGCCAGGCCAGCAACTGTCGCACCGCCGCGATGCGCGACTCAAAATCACCCTTGGCCGAACCCCCCCGGTGGCCCCGCTGGTCGGCCTCCTTGTAGACCCAATGCGCGGCGACTCCATGCTCGGCGTGCGCGTGCATTTCCTCACTGCGAATCTGGAATTCCAGCGACAGCTCGGCACCCGTTGGCGTGCGATCCAGGACGATGGTGTGCAGCGAGCGGTAGCCGTTCGCCTTGGGCCTGGCGATGTAGTCGTCAAAATGTTCCGTCATCGGCACAAACTGCTCGTGCACCCAGCTCAGGGCCGCGTAGCAATCGGGCACCGAGGGAACAACGATGCGCAGCCCGCGCAAATCAAGAATGTCATCAAAGCCGAGTGATTTGCCGCGCATCTTCTTGACGATGCTGTAGATATGCTTGGGTCGCCCCTGCACCACGGCACGCAGTCCCTGCTGGCGCAAGGCCTGTTCCACCCGCTGGCGCAGGCGCTCGACATAGGCTTCGCGCTCGTCGCGCTTGGCGTCGAGTCGACGTGCCACGCCGTGGTAGGTCTCGGGCTCGAGGAAGCGAAAGGCCAGATCCTCCAGCTCCCATTTCAATTGCCAGACGCCAAGCCGGTTCGCCAGCTGGGCAAACACCAGCAGCGACTCGCGCGCCAGCTCGGCCGGGACCGGCAGCTTGGTCGCGGCAAAAAATCGCAGGGTTTGCAGCCGCGAGGCCAGGCGCAGCATGACCACGCGCAGATCGCGTGAGAAAGCCAGCAGCATCTTGCGCAGGTATTCCATCTGCAGGGCCGGGTCCTGAATGGCGTTGTGACTGCTGCCGGCGCCTAAGTGATCGAGCCGAGTCTGGCGTTGCACGCGAACCAGTTGCGCGGTTTCATGAGCGAGTCGGGCCAGGCTCTCACCGAAAGCCTTGGCAATCACTTCAGCCGGCCGGTTCAGGTAGTCGCAGGCGTACACCAGGTAGCTGGCGGCCTGGATCGACTCGCTGGCGCCGAGCTTGTCCAGGATGTCGGCCACCGCGTCGGCGTGGGCCAGCACGTTTTCGCCGGTGTCCAGCGTTTCGAGCGCGATCATCGGCTCGGCAAAGGAGCGGGCGCGTTCACGCGCTCCGGTGGCAGCTTCGACCTCGTCCGCGGCCGCCAAAGCGGCTTCGGGCTGAACGTTTCCCCGTTTGGCCATTGCTGCAACGGTCAGGCCGGCCTGCCCGCTGGCGCGTCCGTGTCGCCAGCGCCGCCCAGCAGAAAATCGCAGACTGCGGATGTCTGCGGCTCAAGCACCAGGGTTGGCGCATGCCCGACACCGGCAAATTCGACCAGGCGCGCCTTCGGGCCACGCCTCGTCATCTCCCCGGCGGTTGCGCTCGACAACAGGTCGGAATGCGCGCCGCGCAGCAGCAGGGTCTCGGCCCGGATCTGGTCGTACATGGCCCACAACATCTGCTCACCCTGGGCCACCGTTTCGGCGGTGGCCGCGCGCACCACTTCGGCAATCGCCGGGTCGTAGTGCAGTGTCAGCAGACCGGGCTCGGCTGCGTGCGGGCGCACCATGTGACAGCTGAGCGCTAGCCACTGCTGCGGCGTGTGCGGACCGAAGCTGCCGGAAATGGCCCAGAGCGCGTCAGCCGCCTGTTGCAGCGACTCGAATCGCCCGGTCTTGCCCAGATAGCCGCTGATGCGACGGATCGATTCGAACTCGATCACCGGACCAACGTCATTCAGCACCAAACGGCGCACCGGGACCGGCAGCGGCAGCGACGGCTGCCCACACAACACCATGCCGATCATGCCGCCCATGCTGGTGCCGACCCAATCAAGCTTTTGAATTGCAGCCTGTGCGCTGAGCTGAGCCAGCATCGACAACATGTCGGCAACATAGGTCGCGGGCTGGTACAGCAGCGGATCTTTCAGCCGGTCGCTTTGGCCACGTCCGACCAGGTCCGGGCAGACCACCCTGATGCCTGCACCATGGCGCGCGCAGAGGGCCTGTGCCAGGACGTCGAAATCACGCCCCTGGCGCGACAAGCCGTGGACACAGACCACCAGATGACTGGCAGCGGGGTCGCCCCATGACCAGTAGGCCATGCGATGCGTCTCGGCATCCTTGCTGGCGACCGGACAGATGACGTATTGCAGTTGCGCAGAGTTCATGTCGCAGGTGGTTCGGGACGGCAGGATAATTCTCGCAGTTCATCGTAATTCATTTGGAGAAAACCAATGCTTCAGGGAAAAACCGCCCTCGTCACCGGATCCACCAGCGGCATCGGGCTGGGCATCGCAACGGCGCTGGCGCAGCAGGGCGCGAACATCGTCATGAACGGATTTGGCGACTTTGAGGGCCCGCTCAAGACCATCAAAGCGCTCGGCGTGGCAGCCAGCCACCATCCGGCCGATGTGAGCCGGTGCGGTGAGATCGAAGCCATGATGGCGCATGCCGCAGAGCGCTTTGGGCGGGTTGACATCCTGGTTAATAACGCCGGTATCCAGCATGTGGCGGCGCTGGAAGAGTTTCCGGTCGAACGCTGGGACGCCATACTTGCGATCAACCTGAGCAGCGCGTTTCACAGCAGCAGGCTTGCCTTGCCGGCAATGAAGGCGGCCGGCTGGGGCCGCATCATCAACGTCGCCTCGGTCCATGGCCTGGTCGCCTCGGCGCAGAAGTCGGCCTACGTCGCCGCCAAACATGGCCTGATCGGCCTGACCAAGGTCGTTGCCCTGGAAACCGCCACTACAGGAGTCACCTGCAACGCCATCTGCCCCGGCTGGGTCCTGACAGCGCTGGTGCAAAAGCAGGTGGACGCGCTGGCGCTGGCCCAAGGCCTGTCCAGCGAGGACGCGAAACGGCAATTGCTGCGGGAAAAGGAACCATCGATGCAGTTCACCACGCCGGAAGAAATTGGCGCGCTCGCCGTTTTCTTTTGCTCTCCCGCGGCGAACAATGTGCGCGGCGCAGCCTGGAACATGGACGGCGCCTGGGCCGCGCAGTAAGCTGGCTGGCGGCAGACCCGCCGCTACTTCATCTGGATCGATCCCGACACAACGACCTGAACCACGGTTTTTCCAGCCTCGATCGGAACTGGCGCCTCGGCCATCGCCGTGCGAGCCTCCATGGCCATGGCCCGCAGTTGGGGCGTCGGCCCGGAGGCATCGGAATGAACCGCGACTTCACGCAAGGAGTAGCCGGCGAAACCGAAACCCCGGGCAATCTCGCCCGCCTTGGCCTTGAACTGCTCGATGGCGAGCCGCTGTGCCTCGGCTTCGCTCTTCACCCGCTGTTCCCGGCTCAAGCCAAAGCTCACCTGCCCCAGCGTCATGGTCTGGATGCGCCCGGCCAGGGCACTGATGCGGGCCAGGTCCCGGCCCTCCAGCAGCAACTCCGCCGTGCCCTGCCAACCCGACAGCTTGCCGTCGCGGGCGTACCGCGGTTGCAGGCCAAATGGGCCGGTACGAACCTCAACCTGCCCGGGCTGGGTCAGTCTGCGCGCCTGTTCCAGCGCTCCATCCAGCGCGACCTTCAACTGGGACTGAACCCACAGCGGGTCGGCGCCTTCGCGCGTCGTCGTCAGGCGCATCGTCAACCAATCCTGCTCTATCTCCAGACTGCCGGTCGCGCTGAGCTGGACGACGTTCTGCCGCTCCGGCGCGGGCATCATCTGCGCAAAAGCCAGTAGGCTGCTGCAAAATAGTGATCCACCAAGCAGCGCTGTTGCGAAACTCTTCATCCAATGCTCCATCAAGGCAATCGCAGCCGTCGAGCGGGTCGGCTCGGCATGTCGGGCCCGTCAACGTCCTGATCACGCAGTTGGCGCCGCAGCTCGGCACGTTGCTGCGGCGTCAGCCGGCGCTGCACCGAGCCCTCCTCGTCCACTTTCCTCGGTTCCTCGTCCACCTTTTTTCGCTGCTCCTCGGCCACGTCGCGGCGCAACTCGGCGCGCTGTTCCTGGCCAAGCCGGCCCGGCGCGCGAGCGCCGCCGGGTTGCGCCCAAAGCGGGCTCTGCGCTGCCAACAGAAGGACAGCGAAGAGATGGGGAATGCCGAAATATTTCATGCTGCCATAACCACGCCTGAAGTGTCGCGCCTGTTGACGGGGCAGGCAGGAAATATTCAAACGTCGGCGCAAAGTTTGTAACATTCTGTCAGCCCTGCCGAACCCGTAACGATGAACCGGCGCAGTCCTCGACAATCTCCCCTACTGCAAAAGGCAAACTGCCCATGAGCCCCGCCAGCCATCGTCCAGACCGGATCCTTGTGGTCGACGATGACGAACGCCTGCGCGACCTGTTGCGCCGCTACCTGACGCAGGAAGGGTTCGAGGTGCTGCTGGCGCAGGACGGCAAGAGTTTGACACGCCTGATGCTGCGCGATTCGGTGGATCTGATCGTGCTCGATCTGATGATGCCGGAAGAAGACGGGCTGTCGATCTGCCGGCGCCTGCGCGCCGCCGGCGAGCGCACCCCGATCATCATGCTGACGGCCAAAGGCGATGATGTGGACCGCATCGTCGGGCTCGAAGTCGGCGCCGACGATTACCTGGCCAAGCCGTTCAATCCGCGCGAGTTGCTGGCGCGCATTCATGCGGTATTGCGCCGGCGGCCACCGGCGGAGGTTCCGGGCGCCCCGACTGCAACCGAGGAGATCGTTGCGTTTGGTGAATTTAGCTTCAACATGGGCGCCAGAACATTGCAGCGCCGGGGCGAACCGGTCGCCTTGACCAGTGGCGAGTTCGCCATGCTGAAAACCCTGGTGCGGCACCCGCGTCAACCGCTGTCGCGCGACAAGCTGGCCCAAATGACGCGTGGCCGCGAGTTCGAACCGTTCGACCGCAGCCTTGACGTTCAGGTCTCCAGGTTACGCCGCTTGATCGAGACCGACCCTGGCTCGCCGCGCTACATTCAGACGGTCTGGGGTCTGGGTTATGTCTTCATTCCCGACGAGGCGGCGTAGCCAAAGTGGATTTGCCGGCAATTCAAATGAACCAACGTGCAGCCCTTGCAGCAGCGGGCTGACGGCCGGGCGACTGCGCCAGCCACGCGACGCGGACGCGTCGCCGTCAGCCTGTTCTGGCGCACCTTTTTCCTGCTCACGCTGCTCCTGTCCACCAGCATCCTGGCCTGGCTGCAGACCTTCTCCGCGCTCGAGTTCGAACCGCGCGCGCTGCAGACCGCACAGCAGGCTGCTTCGCTGGTGAACCTGAGTCGGGCCGCTCTTGTGCACGCGGACTCCATCGCAAGAATTCCGCTGATCAAGGCGCTGGCCGAGCAGGAGGGCGTGCGCATCTTCACGCGCGAACCCGGCGACCGCTTCGAGCCCCTTGACTCCGACCCCTTCAGCCGCCGTGTCAGCCAGGCCTTGAACGAGCGGCTCGGCGCCGGGACTCTAGTCGCGCGCAGCGTCAACGACGAGCCCGGCTTCTGGGTCGGCTTCCTGATTGACGGCGACCAGTACTGGCTGCGGATCGAACGCTCGCGCTTCGATGCCATTGGCGGAGCCACCTGGCTGATCTGGCTAGGCATCGCAGTCGCCTTGTCGGTAGCCGGCGCGACGCTGATTGCCAGGTTGATCAACCGGCCGCTGAAGCAACTTTCGTTTGCCACCAGCCGGGTGCGCGAAGGTGACTTTGAAGCCAGCCAGCTCGATGAAAGCGTCAGCACGAACGAGATCCGAGAAGTCAACGTCGGCTTCAACCGGATGGCGCGGCAACTTGCCAAGCTCGATCAGGATCGCGCCGTCATGCTTGCCGGCATCTCGCACGACCTGCGCACGCCGCTGGCCAGGCTGCGGCTTGAAACCGAACTGAGCGTCGCCGACGCCGAGGCGCGGCGCCACATGGCGAGCGACATCGACCAGCTCGACGCGATCATTGACAAGTTTCTCGACTACGCGCGTCCCGAGCCAGCGCACTGGAGCCGGGTTCATCTGGCGACGTTGCTGCGCGGCTCCATCCAGGCCGTGGCCGACGACGCTTCGTTGCGGATTCAACTCGACCTGCCCGAGCACCTGGAAGTGCTTGGCGACGAAACCGAATTGAGCCGGGTCGTGTCGAATCTGATCGAGAACGCGCGTCGTTACGGCAGGAGCGCGGACAGCGGCGTCGCCAGGGTCGAGATTTCGGCGTGGGAACAGGGCGACGAGGTGCTGCTCAGGATCCGTGACCACGGCAGCGGTGTTGCCGCCGCGGTTCTGCCGAACCTGACCAAGCCCTTTTATCGAGGCGAGAGCGCCAGGACCGCAGCCCAGGGCGCCGGCCTCGGGCTCGCCATCGTTGAGAAGACCGTGCAAAGAATGGCTGGGGGCGTCTTGCTTGCGAACGCCGAAGATGGCGGCCTGATCGTCCTGATTCAGCTCAAGCGCGCCAAAGATTAGCCCGGCGTTTCCTGGCCCATCCCGCTCGTCGACGCCGCGTGCCGGGAAGTACCGGTCACGCGCGGGTCAGCAGGACCACGGCCTGCGCTTCAATCGCCAGACCCTGTCCGACCGGCCCCAGCCGCTCCGCGGTCTTGGCCTTCACGTTCACCTGACCCGCGTCAATCTCCAGGGCTTGGGCGATGCGCTGCCCCATCCGAGGCAAATAGGGCGCGAGCCTGGGTTCCTGGGCAATGATGGTGCAGTCGATATTGCCAATCTGAAAGCCAAGCCGGCGCACCTGGGCCGCCGCCAAACCGAGCAGTTGCAGTGAATCGGCGTCCTTGTGCGCCGGATCCGTGTCGGAAAACATGCGGCCGATGTCACCCAGCGCCGCCGCGCCAAGCAGGGCATCGGTGATGGCATGCAGCAGCGCATCGGCGTCGGAATGCCCAAGCAGGCCACTGCTGTGCGCGATCTCCACACCGCCCAGCACCAGGCGCCGGCCCGGCACCAAAGGGTGAATGTCCCAACCCTGGCCAATGCGGAAATTCATGCGCGACTTCTCCACAGCGCAGAGAAGCGCTGAGTCGATGAGTTGTCGTTGCCAGCCACATGCCATTCTAGAATCGAGCAACATCACCCCGCCCTGACGTTGGCGCGGGGTGTTTCGTATTTGCGAGTTCTGCTTTAGTTCGCACGTGCAAGATCGGTGCGAACGGGCCCCTATGAAATTACCCAAACTTTTGACCGGCAAGCGTTTCGCCTTGCCGCTGCCCGCCGGCTCGGCCGACGCCCTGCTGCTGGCCGAGCTGGGGCTGCGCGAGAAGATGGCCGGGCACCTGCTGGCCGTCGTCACGGCCGACGCGGCGGACACGCGTCGGCTGATCGATGAGCTGGCCTTTTTTGCTCCCGAGCTGCGTTGCGCCGTGTTCCCGGACTGGGAGACCCTGCCGTACGACAGTTTCTCGCCGCACCAGGACCTGATCAGCGAAAGGTTGGCGACGCTGTGGGAACTGCACGGCCAGGGTGAACGCAAGCTGCGCAGCATCGACCTGGTGCTGATCCCCGCCGCCACCGCCCTGTACCGGCTGCCGCCGCCTTCGTTCCTTGCCGGCTACACCTTTCACTTCTCGGCCAAACAGCAGTTGGACGAGGCGCGCCTCAAGGCGCAGCTCACGCTGGCCGGCTACAGCCATGTGAGCCAGGTCGTCAGCCCGGGGGAGTACGCCGTGCGCGGCGGCCTGATCGACCTGTTTCCGATGGGCTCGGCCGTGCCCTACCGCTTCGACCTGTTCGACCAGGAAATCGACTCCATCCGCACCTTCGACCCGGATACCCAGCGCAGCCTGTATCCGGTGCAGGAGGTGCGCCTGCTGCCCGGGCGCGAGTACCCGATGGACGAGGCGGCAAGGGTGCTGTTTCGCAGCCGCTGGCGCGAGTTGCTCGAAGGCGATCCGACGCGCAGCCGCATTTACAAGGACATCGGCAACGGCCTGGCAAGTGCTGGCATCGAGTACTACCTGCCACTGTTTTTTGCCAACCTGGTGACGCTGTTTGACTACGTTGGCGAGCAGGCCGTGCTGGTGTTGCACGGCGACGTCGAAGCGAGCTTGCAGCAATTCTGGCTCGACACTCAGGACCGCTACCGCCTGGCCCGTTCCGATCCGGAGCGCCCCGCCTTGCCGCCCGACTCGCTGTTTCTCGGTGTCGAGCAGTTCTACTCACTGGCTAACGAGCACGCGCAATTGGCGCTTCGAGCGACCCCGGCTGCGACGGTTGCAGCGGTGGAAGGCTCTGCAGACGCTGGCGCGACGTTGGCTGGTTTCGAAGCCTTGCCGCCCCTTGCCGTGCAGCGCGGTGCCGACGATCCGCTGTCGCGCCTAAGGGGCCATCTGCGCAACACGACGCAGCGCATGCTGCTGCTGGCCGAGAGTGACGGGCGCCGCGAGACCCTGCTCGACCTGTTGCGCAGCCACGACCTCGTTCCCACGGTGTTTGATTCGCTGGCGGCGTTCCGTCAGTCCGACGTTCGGCTCGGCATCGCCACCGCCGCGTTGGGCCGGGGCTTTCGCTGGCTCGACGCTGGCATCGAATTTGTCACCGAGTACGAGCTGTTCGCAAGCACCTACGCCTCAAGGCAACGCAAGAAACAGGAGCGGGTCAGCGACGTCGAGGCGCTGATCAAGGACCTGAGCGAGCTCAGGGTCGGCGACCCGGTGGTGCACGTCTCGCATGGCATAGGCCGGTATCGCGGACTGGTCGATCTGGCGGTGGGCACCTCAGACAAGGACGGGGAAGTCGAACACCAGGAGTTCCTGCACCTCGAGTACGCCGACCAGGCGACGCTGTACGTTCCGATCAGCCAGCTCCATCTGATTGGCCGCTACACCGGCGTCAGCGCCGACGAGGCGCCGCTGCATCGGCTCGGTTCGGGCCAGTGGGAGAAGGCAAAACGCCGCGCCGCCGAGCAGGTTCGTGACGCGGCGGCAGAACTGCTCAACATTTATGCCCGACGCGCGGCCCGCGAGGGCCACGCCTTCAGTTTTTCGGCGCAGGACTACGAGGCATTCGCCAATGATTTCGGCTTTGAGGAAACGGCCGACCAGCGCGCGGCGATCCACTTGGTGATCCAGGACATGATTTCGCCCAGGCCGATGGACCGGCTGATCTGCGGTGATGTCGGCTTTGGCAAGACCGAGGTTGCCTTGCGCGCGGCGTTTGTGGCGGTCACCGGCGGGCGCCAGGTCGCTCTGCTGGCGCCGACCACTCTGCTGGTGGAGCAGCATTTCCAGACGCTGAGCGATCGCTTTGCCAGTTGGCCGATCAAGGTGGCCGAGGTGTCGCGCTTTCGCAGCGGCAAGGAGATCGCTGCCTCGATCAAGGGCATCGCCGACGGCAGCATCGACATCGCCGTTGGAACCCACAAGCTGCTCAGCGCCGACGTCAAGTTCAAGCAGCTCGGCCTGTTGATCATTGACGAGGAACACCGCTTTGGCGTGCGCCAGAAAGAGGCCATGAAGGCGCTGCGCGCCGAGGTGGACGTGCTGACGCTCACCGCCACGCCGATTCCGCGCACCATGGGCATGGCGCTCGAAGGCCTGCGCGACCTGAGCGTCATCGCCACTGCGCCGCCACGCCGGCTGTCGATCCGCACCTTCCTGCGCGAGGAAGGCAACGGCGTGATTCGCGAAGCCGTGCTGCGCGAGATCAAGCGCGGCGGACAGGTGTATTTCCTGCATAACGAGGTGCAAACCATCGAGAACCGGCGTGCCCGGCTCGAAGCGCTGCTGCCCGAGGCACGGATCGCGGTTGCCCATGGGCAGATGCACGAACGCGAGCTGGAACGCGTCATGCGCGACTTCGTCGCGCAGCGCTTCAACCTGCTGCTGTGCTCGACCATCATCGAAACCGGCATCGACGTCGCCAACGCCAACACCATCCTTATTTCGCGCGCCGACAAGTTTGGGCTGGCGCAATTGCACCAGTTACGCGGACGTGTTGGCCGCAGCCACCACCAGGCCTACGCCTACCTCATGGTGCCCGACGTGCAGAGCCTGAGCAAGGCAGCGAGCCAGCGGCTGGAAGCAATTCAGCAGATGGAGGAACTCGGCTCGGGCTTCTACCTGGCCATGCACGACCTGGAGATTCGAGGCGCGGGCGAGGTGCTGGGCGAAAACCAGAGCGGCAACATCATGGAGGTCGGTTTTCAGCTTTACAACGAGATGCTGGCCGAGGCGGTGCGCTGCCTGAAGGCCGGCAAGGAGCCGGATCTGCTCAATCCGATGAGTGTCACGACGGAAATCAACCTTCATTCCCCAGCCCTGCTGCCCGCCGACTACTGCGGCGACGTGCACCTGCGGCTGAGCTTCTACAAGCGCCTGGCCACAGCGCGCGACGTCGAACAGATCGACCTGCTGCTGGAAGAAATCGTCGACCGCTTTGGCCGCCTGCCGCCGCAGGCGCAGACGCTGATCGACATGCATCGGCTGCGCGTGCTGGCCCGGCCCTACGGCGTGCTCAAGGTGGACGCAGCGCCTGGCCTGACCCAGATCACTTTTCGTGTCAACCCGCCGATTGACTCAACCCGCATCATCGAGCTGATCCGCAAGAACCGGCACATCCGGCTTGCCGGCAACGAAAAGCTGCGCATCGAGAAGGACCTGCCCGAGCCGGGCCAGCGGGCACAGATGGTGCGCGAACTGCTGCGTTCACTCGGCCAGCCTTCAGTGACTGAGGTGGCGGCCTGAAGGGGGGCCGGCCGTATAATTGGCTATGTAATTGCGAAGGAGATTGCCATGTCTCAAGTCACCATTTACCTCGAAGAAGAAACCCTGGAGGCTGCAAAGGAGGCCGCGGCCAAGGCCAACCTATCTGTCAGCAAGTGGTTTGCACAATTTGCTGAGATCGAGAAGGCCAAACGCGGGCGCGATCGACAGGCGTTTTGGGCTGAGATCGACCGCTTGCGCGCGGCAGGCGGTAGCGACGGGCTGGATTTTCTGCTCGGCCCCGAACGCCATAGCGACCTCGGCGAGGACAGTCCCAGGAGTTCTCCCGCGTGGCGGGCCTGAATCTGGAAGACTGGCACGACTGATCGCCGCGACGTCATTGCAAGGATGAAAACCATTGAAGTTTCCCCTGGCTTGTGGGTCCAGGGCTTCACCCCACCGCTGCATCTGCGCGACTTCCGCCTGGCCGCGTTCGATATGGATTCGACGCTGATCAACATCGAGTGCGTCGATGAAATCGCCGCCGCCGCCGGCCGCAAGGCCGAGGTCGCCGCCATCACCGAGGCCGCCATGCGCGGCGAAATCGCCGACTACAAGGAGAGCCTGCGCCATCGCGTCGCGTTGCTCAAGGGGGTTCCGGTGTCGGCGCTGCACGAGGTGTACGAACAGCGCCTGCGGCTGAACCCGGGCGTCGAAACCCTGGTGCAGGCGTGCAAACAGGCTGGCCTCAAGCTGCTGTTGGTATCAGGCGGATTCAGCTTTTTCACCGAGCGACTGCGCGACCGCCTTGGGCTTGATTTCACTCGCTCCAACGTGCTGGGCGTCGAGGACGACCGATTGACCGGCACCATGGTCGATCAGGACTGGGGCGACATTTGCGACGGCGAGGAGAAGCGCCGCGCCTTGCTGCAGACCTGCGCTTCATTGGGCGTCGAGCCGTCGCAAGCCATCGCCGTGGGCGACGGCGCCAACGACCTGCCAATGATGTCTGTCGCCGGCCTGTCGGTGGCCTACCATGCCAAGCCCAAAGTCCGCGAGCAGGCCATGGTGGCCATCAACAGCGGTGGACTGGACAGGCTGCTGGAAATTTTTCAGTCCTGAGTTTTTTCGGCTATCCCTCGCGCGTTGCAGCAGGCGCTGCCCGCCGGGGGCTCATGCCGGGTCGGTCGGCGCTTTGCGCCGACTCCACTGCGATGCTCGGCCTTCAGTCGCGCCGCAGAACTCGCTGCGTTCGCTGCGCTCACTCCGCTCAGACAACCGCGGCGAGATAGATATTGAAGCGCGCTGCGCGCGCCGACTGAAGGCCTCCGCTTCTCGTCGCCCCGGAAATCGCCCCCGGCGGGCAGCGCCTGCTTCAAGTAGATGCGTCGACAAGCACCTGACGGCTCCCTGGAATCGCCAGTCCTGGACTTCGCCCGCATCCGCCGCGCAGCCACCTGCGGGCAACTGCGTGCGACCCTCATGCCCCCAGCGCATTTCCATTGCCAAAGTAGATCATTGAAACTTACACTGTGCTTTTCAGCGCCATCCCGGCGGTCCAGTCCAACGAGGTTTTTTGACACCATGCACCGTCGTGCCTTCGACTGCCGCTACCTCGGCGTCGGATAAGCGCTGTTCGTTATGCACTCAAAAGAACCTGAGGCCCTGGCCTATCTCACGCTCGCAGTTCAATTTCTGCGCCTGGCGGAGGGGGCATGTGAGCAGCTTGCCCGCCGCAAGAATGCTCTCGCGGTAGTCTCCGCAAGCGAAATCACACCCGATCAATACGTCCGCAAGACACGCTGGTCCGATCACGCAGTGGGCGTCGCGATACTGTTCAACTTTTTTCACGGAACTGAACTGGTCCTCAAAGGCTGCCTCGCCATGAGCGCCGACCCTCCGAGCCATCACAAGTTGAGCGAACTTCTCGGTGACCTCGAACAATCTGGCCTTTGCCCAGCTCTTTTAGTCACCATTGCAACCTACGTGCGCCATATCGATGGCACCTCTCCTCTGGGTTTGTTCCTCGTGGCAAACGGCATAACCATCGACAGTTGGTACGAATCGTTGAAGTACCCCAAGTCCAAACGGGGCAAACCGTTCACTCACACGAAGTTGAAGTACGGCGGCGGGAACACGGTGGCGTTCTGGCGCATGATCGGGCGCGGCGCCGCGGCACTACGCAAGCAGTCTGTTACATTCATACGTGAAGCACAGAGTGCATGACTTTCCAGTGAGCGCAGGCTTGGCGCCCCATGGTGGCCGCTTTCAGCGGCAGCACGATGCCCAGCTTGCTGAGAAGCCCGCGGATGCTGTTGATAGTGGCCGTGCGCTGCTGCGCGAACCGGGCCTACGGCGTCCGCTGATCGCAGACGAAAGGCCGCACCACCACCCAGCCGCGACCGATCGCCGGCATCCACAGTCAAAAGTAACTAGTGT
>JBCKPE010000027.1:0-22379 GCA_038901875.1 Burkholderiaceae bacterium | reverse complement strand
AAGTCACGGTCGTCCTGCCGGCCGCAATGAAAAAGGGCAGCACGGCTGACCGCGCTGCCCCTTCAATCAATGCTGAGTTCTGCTTACTTCGCGGTGGGTTTGCCGAAACGATTGCGAAACTTCTCGACCCTTCCGCCCATGTTGTCAACCGATCTTTGTGTTCCGGTGTAGAAGGGATGGGACTCGCTTGAGGTATCGAGCTTGTACAGAGGAAGCTCGCGACCGTCATCCAGCTTGATGCTCTCTTTTGAGGTGACGCAGGAACGCGTCACAAACTTGAAATTGTTTGACAGGTCCAGGAAGCAGACCTCGCGGTACTTGGGGTGAATGCCCTCTTTCATGATTTTTCTTTCCGGGTTCAGTGTGGGCAGCCGCCTCGCGCCGATGTGCGGGGTACTTGCCGAAAAAAGTGCGACATTATCGCACAGGGGTAGGGTGGCCAGACCCCGATTGCGCACCGCGCCAAGGCTTGGCGCTGCGCCTCAACCGCCGCGGCGCATCATGTCGAAAAATTCGACGTTGCTCTTGGTCGCCTTCATGTTCTTCAGCATCAGCTCCATCGCTTCGATCTCGTCCATGTTGTACATCAACTGGCGCAGGATGCGCGTTTTTTGCAGCACCTCGGGCGACAACAACAGCTCTTCGCGCCGAGTCCCGCTGCGATTCAGATGGATCGCCGGGAAAACGCGCTTCTCGTACAGGCGGCGCTCCAGGTGGATCTCGCAATTGCCCGTGCCCTTGAACTCCTCGAAGATCACCTCGTCCATGCGGCTGCCGGTGTCGACCAGCGCGGTGGCGATGATGGTCAGCGAGCCGCCTTCCTCAACCTTGCGCGCGGCGCCGAAGAAGCGTTTCGGCCGTTGCAGCGCGTTGGCGTCCACGCCACCGGTCAGCACCTTGCCCGAGGATGGGACGACGTTGTTGTAGGCGCGTGCCAGCCGGGTGATCGAGTCCAGCAGGATCACGACGTCGCGCTTCAATTCAACCAGCCGCTTGGCCCGCTCGATCACCATTTCGGCCACGTGCACGTGACGCGCCGCCGGCTCATCGAAGGTTGACGAGATCACTTCACCGCGCACGCTGCGCTGCATTTCGGTGACCTCTTCCGGGCGCTCGTCCACCAGCAGCACCATCAGGTGCACTTCCGGGTAGTTGCCGGTGATGGCGTGCGCGATGTGCTGCATCATCACGGTCTTGCCGGACTTCGGCTGTGAAACGATCAGGGCGCGCTGGCCACGGCCGATCGGCGCGATGATGTCGATGACCCGGCTCGTGATGTTTTCCTCGGACTTGATGTCGCGCTCGAGCCGCATCTGTTCCTTCGGAAACAGCGGCGTCAGGTTCTCGAACATGACCTTGTGCTTGTTCGCCTCGGGCAGCCCGTCGTTCACCTTGTCCAGTTTGGTCAGCGCGAAGTAGCGTTCGCCGTCCTTTGGCGTGCGCACCTCGCCCTCGATCATGTCGCCGGTGTGCAGGTTGAAACGGCGCACCTGGCTCGGGCTGATGTAGATGTCGTCGGTGCTGGCCGTGTAGCTGGTGTCCGGGCTGCGCAGGAAGCCAAAACCGTCTGGCAGGATTTCCAGCACGCCGTCGGCGAACACTTGCTCGCCGGCACGAGCGCGCTTCTTGATGATGGCGAACATCAGCTCCTGCTTGCGCATGCGTCCGGTGTTCTCGATTTCAAGCTCTTCGGCCTGCTTCAAGACTTCGGACACATGGAGTGCCTTGAGTTCATTTAAGTGCATGGGGCTACCTGCGTGGAATGGCTCCTTCGGGAGCGCTTCAATCTACGGGGGGAGGTTTGACTGGAGGCGAGAGAGTAGCCTCACAAACCGGATCTCGGTTCCTGCCGCCAGTTTTGCCGGCGGACGGGCGAATTATGACAGGAAATGAGCCGGCGCGAACGGATTGTTACGACGCGCCGGCGTTCGCAAAATCAGGCCAGTTGTTGGTCGAGAAATGCCGTCAACTGCGCCTTGCTCATCGCGCCGACCTTGGTGGCAGCCAGTTCACCGTTCTTGAACAGCATCAAGGTGGGTATGCCGCGAATGCCGAACTTGGCCGGAACGTCGCGATTCTCATCCACATTCATCTTGGCGACCTGCAGCTTGCCTGCGTAGGCGTTCGACACCTCGTCCAGAATCGGCGCAATCATCTTGCACGGGCCGCACCATTCCGCCCAGTAGTCAACCAGCACCGGTCGGTCGGACTTCAAGACATCGGCTTCAAACGATGCGTCGGAAACATGCTTGATGAGGTCACTTGCCATGATGGATCCTTGTGCCATGAGCCTGAGCGGCTAAAGTGAGGTCATTCTGACAGAAAGCAAGTACCCAAGTTTGCGCGCTGCCGCAATGGCCGGCCGAAATTCACATGCATGAGGCCACCGTTCTCGCTCCTGGCGCCAGTGTGGTTGGATCGATCGACGAACTGGTCCAGACCCTGCGCGCCGAACTTGAGCCGCGTCAGGTTTCGATCGCCGGAACCGTGGTCCTGTTGCCGTTCCCACAGCTTGGCCCACTTTGCCGGAAAGCCTGGCAGGCGAGGGCCGCAGACGGCTTCACGCCTCGTTTCGAAACAGCACAGCAATGCGCGAATCGCCTGGGCGGCGCCATGCCCGGCGCTGGCGATATCACATTTGACCTGGCCTTGGACCACTTGACCGCCCAGAGCCTGCTTGAGTCGGCCGGAATCGAAACCGAACCCGCCCTTGTTGCGCGGCTGGTCGAGCGCGCCCATCTGCTGGCCCAGCCCGCGGCAGCCGCCGGCCCCGAGGGGCGCTTCGCCTGGGCCGCCTCCTGCCGCATGGCGCTGGCGTTTGATCCGGCCGGCACCCCGTCGGCGCTTGACACGGCACTGAGCCGCATAGCCGTCGAGTGGTGTGCCGCGTCCCGCTACGCCACCGACATCCTGTTCGAGTCAGCCAGCCGCTGGGAATGTCTGTTCACCCTGGAAGGGTTTCACGCCGACCCCTTGCTCTCATCGCTTCGAACGCGCTGGGCGGACCGCTCCGTGTCCTTGCTCTGGACCGCGCAACCCAAGGCCCGGCGTGTCTCGGTGGCAGGCGCAAGGGACGCTGAAGACGAGGCCGAATTTTCGACCGGACTCATCCTGCAACAGTTGGCGCTTGGGCGCTCGCCGCTCGCCTTGATCGCCAATGATCGATTCCTGACGCGTCGGGTGAATGCGTCGCTTGAGGAACGCGGCGTCCGGCTGCATGACGAAACCGGTTGGACGCTAGCGACGACGCGCGCCGCGGCCCAGGTCATGGTCGCGCTTCGTGCCTGCGCCTGGAACGCGGACAGCGACCAACTGCTTGAATGGCTCAAGTCCGCAACCGAACTCGGCCTTGCGCCAACGTCGGAACTGGAGCGCGTGTTGCGCCGGCAAGGCGCGTCGAACTGGCGCGAGTTCGTCGCCCGCTCGCCAATCGTTGCTGCCGGCCTGACGCCATGGCTGGCGCAGGTGGAAGAACTGAGGGCCGGGATGCGAGAGCCAAGGCCGCTGACCGGCTGGCTCGACGCGACGCGGGAACTGCTGCAGGCGACGGGACTGTGGGAGTCTCTGCGTGTCGACGCTGCGGGCGCGCAGGTGATTGCGGCCATGCGGCTTGCTCCAGAGGATGCGAACGCCATGGGCGAGCATCATGCGGCCCGGCAGCGCTGGACTCTTCCTTCCTTCACCGCCTGGGCTGGCTCGGTGTTGGAGTCGCATCGTTTCATCGCGCCGCAGCCGGACGAGCCCGAGGTTGTGATCCTGCCCTTGAGCCAGTTGCTGGGGCGCGCCTTCGCCGCCGTTGTGATGCCCGGCTGCGACGACGTGCACCTGAGCGCGTCGCCCAATGTGGAAGGTCCGTGGAGTGCGGCGCAACGTGTCGCTCTGGGCCTGCCGGCTCGCGCTGATCTGGAACTTGCGCAGCAGCGCAGTTGGGACAATCTGCTCAACGGTTACGCCTGCCAGTTGTTGTGGCGGGGCACGGGAAGGGACGGCGAACAGGTTCAGCCCAGCCCCTTGCTACGCGCCTTGCAACTCGCAGGCAGCGCCCAGGAGACGCTTGACCCACGTGTCACTCAGCGACTTGCCTTCCTTCCTTTGACACGACCGAGCCCGCGCGCCGACCGGCTGCCCATCCACTCCATTTCAGCCAGTGCCTATGAAGATCTGCGGCGCTGCCCGTACCGGTTTTTTGCCCTGCACCAGCTTGACCTGCGCGAGAGTGAAGAACTCGACGAGGAGCTGGACAAGCGCGACTTCGGGCTCTGGCTGCACGAGGTGCTGCGCCGTTTTCATGAAGGTGCTCCAGAGCTCGCAAGCAACGCGGAGTTGCAGGACCATCTGGAACAATGTGCGCAAAGCACCAGCCTGGCCAGGCACATTGACCCGGCGCAGTTCCTGCCATTTCAAGCCCTTTGGCCGAACCTGAAAAAGGCCTACATCGAGTGGCTCAGCTCAGGGCGCACCGAAGCGACGAGCTTCGAGGCCGCAGAGAAGTGGCTGGAGCGCGAACTTGGAGCATTCAAGCTGGTCGGGAAGGTCGATCGGATTGATCGGCTGTCCGACGGCTCGCCGCTGTTGATCGATTACAAGACCGAATCTGTCGACAAGACGCGGCGCCGCGTCGCCGACCCGGGCGAAGATACGCAACTGGCGTTTTACGCCGCGCTGCTCGGCGAGGCCGATGCCAAGGCCAGTTACCTCAGCATCGGGGAACGCGGCGACGTCAGGGAATTTGCGCAGACCCAATTGCTGTGGGCGCGCGACGCCTTGCTCGACGGCCTGCGCGGCGACATCGAGAAGATTCAGTCCGGCGCCGGACTGCCGGCGCTGGGTGAGGGCGTCTCATGTGATCACTGTGCGGCGCGCGGGCTGTGCCGCAAGGACTTTTGGGATCAGGCATGAGCAGCATGCGCTATTCGCAGGACGGGCGGACGATTGATCGTGAAGCGTTTTACAGAATGGCCTGCGACCCGCGGCAAAGCGTCGCCGTCGAAGCCTGCGCCGGTTCCGGGAAAACCTGGCTGCTGGTGTCCCGAATGCTGCGCGCATTGCTGGGTCCGCTGCTCGAAAGTGGCCAGCCAGTCGAGCCGCACGAGATTCTGGCAATCACGTTCACCAAGAAGGCCACGGGTGAAATGCGCCGCCGCCTGAACGACTGGTTGACCGAACTTGTCGGCGCCAGCGACGATCAAGCCGTCAAGCTACTTGCAGAACGGGGCATCGACGCGGCGTTGGCGCGGCAACGGCTGCAGGTGGTGCGCGACGCCTGCACGCGCTGGTTGCTATCCGGGCGGCCGGTGCAGGTTCGCACCATCCATGGCTGGTTCGCCTCTCTGCTGCGTGGCGCGCCTCTGTCGGTGCTGCAGGAACTTGGAATTCCCCTTGACTACACGCTGCTGGAGGACGACGCCGAGGCAATTTCAGGGCTGTGGCCGCGCCTGCACCGGGCCTTGCTGAAAGACGAGCCGCTGCGCGTGGACTTCAGCTCCTTGATTGCTGAGCATGGCCGGCATCAAGTGCGAAAAATGCTGGAAGCGGTACTTGCAAAACGCCTGGAGTTTGAACTGGCGGACGCCTATCAATCGGTTGCGTCATCGGTGCTTCATTTCGGACAGCAGTTCGCGGACTTTGCCGGTCTGGAGCGGCCCGAGCAGTTGCTTTGGGATCGGCCAAAGTCCCAAACGACACTTGAGGCGGCGGCGCTGATGTTGAGTCGAGCGGCTGCTCCATCCTATGCCGCTGCCGGCGCCGCACTGCGTCCCGCTATTGCGTCGCGAGACCTCGGTGCGATCACTAAACTGCTTCTAACGAAAGAAGGCGAACCGCGCAAGTTCAACGACAAGATTGGGGGCATCGAGCAGGTCCGCGCCGCGCAAGCCTTGCTGCTGCGGGTGGATGCGGCAACGCAGCAGCATCTTGCCTGGCTTGACCAGCAGCGCCTGCTGCGCCTGAGCCGGCTTATGCTGCGCGAGTTTTCCGCCTGGAAGCGCGAGCGTGCTTGGGTCGACATGCAGGATCTGGAACGCGCGGCGCGGCATTTGCTGGCTGACCCGGTGATCAGCGGCTGGTTGCAGGAACGGCTCGATCTTGGCCTCAAGCACTTGCTGATTGACGAATTTCAGGACACCAGTCCGCTGCAATGGCAGGCGTTGCAGGCCTGGCTATCGGCCTATGCCGGATCGAACAGCAGGGTGCTGACACTGTTCATCGTCGGTGACCCGAAGCAGAGCATCTACCGCTTTCGTGGCGCCGAACCGAAGGTGTTTGCCGCCGCGCAGGAATTCATTCGCGACGGATTGGACGGGGTTCTGCTCGGCTGCGACCACACGCAACGCAATGCTCTCGCCGTGGTCCAGGCGATCAACGGCGTCATGAGCGACGCCGAACTCTTGTCGGCGGTCAAGCTCTTTCGCAGCCACAGCACGGAATCCAGGGTGACTGGTGCGGTGCTTGGCCTGCCGCTGGTTGAGCGGCCGCAACGCTTGGGTCGGACCGTGGCAGTCGAGCCGACGTGGCGCGACAGCCTGACCATGCCGCGTTGGCCGCCGGAGGAGGAACTGCGACTGCGCGAGTGCCGGCAGGTTGCGGACTGGGTGGTTGAGCGCATTGCACAGGGGGCCACACACAGTGACATCATGATCCTGGCGCGCAAGCGCGACCGGCTGGTGATGCTGGAGGGCGAGTTGCGGGCCCGGCACATCGCCTGCGAGCAACCCGAACGCACCGACCTCGGGGAAACCTGCGAGGTGATGGACCTGCTGGCGTTGCTTGATGTGCTGCTGTCGCCGCAGCACGATCTCTCGCTGGCTCGCGCGCTCAAGTCGCCACTTTTTGGCGCGTCCGATGAGGATCTGGTGCGGCTGGCACTGGAGCATCGACATCAGCCGGAGCCGTCCGCGCCAGCAGCGCGGCGGGGCACATGGCTCGATCTGCTGTGCCGTCCGCAGCAGGAGGAGGCTGGTTTTGCCGCCATCGGCAAGCGCTTGTCGCGCTGGCAGGCATGGCTCCAGCAACTGCCTCCACATGATGCGCTGGTGGCCATCTACGAGGATGGCGAGGTGCTACGTCGTTTCGCTCAGGTCACGCCTGCGGCGCAGCGGGCCCGGGTCCAGTCGAATCTGAAGGCTCTGCTTGCCGCCTCCCTTGAGCTGAATGGCGGTCGCTACGCCACTCCCTATGCGCTGGTGCGGCGCCTGCGCAAGGGGGGAGTCAAGGCCGCCGCCGCAAGCGGCGCGGATGCGGTGCGCCTGATCACGATTCACGGCGCCAAGGGGCTTGAGGCAAACCATGTCCTGATTCTTGATTCGGACGCCCCGGTCCGGGACCGCGCGCGGCCCGGCGTCTTGCTTGATTGGCCCATTGCCGAGCCCGCGCCGCGCAAATTTGTATTCCTGATGGACGAGACCGCCGCACCGGCCTGTTGCCAGGCCGAATTTGCGCAGGAGCAAGCTGCACGCCGGCGCGAGGAGCTCAATGCACTGTATGTGGCGATGACGCGAGCCCGCACTGAACTGGTGTTTTCGGCGCTGCAGGCGGCGCCTTCCGGCGAACCAAGTTGGTGGGCGCGTGCCGCCCCCTACCTGGCGTCAGTCGATTCAGCCGCGGGGTCTGCCCTTGTGCTGCCGCCGGCAGCGACAACGAAGGCCGATGCTGTTGACCAGGACGAGTCCAACCGGAGGGACTGCGAGGTGCTGCTGATCTGCCTGCCGACCCTGCCCGGTCGGCCGGCCCGCGAGGCCTTGATCGAGGAAGCGCCGGGTCGCAGCCGCAGCGAGAGTGATGCGGGCCGCGACAACGCCGCTCACTTGGGCCGGGCCATGCACCGGTTACTGGAACTGTGGCCGGCCGGATTGGCGCAACCAACGCCGGACATGATGGAACGGGTCAGGCGCGAATTTGCACTTGCCGAGGATCTGGCGCAGCGCGTCCGCGCCATGGCCCTGCGGGTGGTCCATGGCGAGGCGGCTTGGGCCTGGGACCCGAACCTGATCGACTGGTCGCAAAACGAGGTCGAGATCGTGGCGCGAGGTCAATCGCTGCGGCTGGATCGGCTGGTGCATCGTCGCGATACGGCGCAATGGTGGGTGCTGGACTACAAGTCGAGCGGCGAATCAATGGCATCCCCCGAGCGTGTTGCGCAATTGCGCGGCTATCGCGATGCGGTGCAACAGGTCTATGCAGGCGAGAACGTGCGCGCAGCATTCCTCGGTGCTGACGGGCGCGCTGAAATTTGCGACTGATGGTGCTTTCTCAGACAGGCGGAGCGCAGACGCATGACTCAAGACCGATTCGACCGTTGGCTGCGGCGACCAGGACGCATCGTGCTGGTCGCCGTTGCGGCGGTCATTGGTCTGGCGGCCTGCGGTGAGCGGACTGTTGAAGCGGCCAAGCAGACGGGCCCGGCAAGCCCCGAACAGGAACTCGCCGCACGGCTTCAGGCTGAAGCGGCGCGTGGCGACGCCGCAGCCCAGGTGAACCTGGGCGTGATGCATGTCCGGGGCGAGGGCGTGCCAAGAAATATCGCCAAGGCGGTCGATTTATTCAGGCGCGCCGCAGCCCAGGGCAATGCGGCGGCGCAGGTCAATCTGGGTCTGATGTACGCCAATGGCGAAGGCGTTCCCAGGAACATCAACAGGGCGCAGGAATTGCTGCAACAGGCGGCGGCGCAGGGTAATGCAGATGCCGAGGTCAACCTTGGGCTGATGCATGTCCGAGGCGAGCTGGGGCCCAAGGACTTGACCAAGGCCCACGACCTGTTCCATCGGGCAGCCGTGCAGGGGCAGCCCCTGGCGCAGAACAATCTTGGCCTCATGTACCACCTGGGCGACGACGTCACCAAGGACCAGGTCATGGCCCATGTCTGGACCAGTCTCGCCGCTCAACAGGGCGTTGAGCAGGCGCTCAAGAACCGGGAGCTGCTTGCCTCGCAGCTCTCACCTGCAGAATTGGCCGAGGCTGTACGCATTGCCTCCAGGTGGAAGCGAAATCAGATTCCCGTTCGCGAGCCGCGGCCGGGCGTTGGCGGCAGCCCGGAGCAGGAGCCTGGAGACCGGTTCCTGGCGGAGAGGGCGTCCGTCTCCGCCGTGTCTAGCACCGTCTCACGGCACATCAACGGCGGGTAGAAATCGCCATGTAACCCGCACCAATGCTAGAGAGTTACGTATTCCCTTGATTTATCCCGTCGCATGCGGTAGCATCCAAGCACTCACTTTTATGGTGGGTTGTTTGGAGGGTACAAAATGCCACGCATCGCAAGGGAGTTGGGGCCGCTGCAAGTCAAGCGCTTGACCGCACCGGGATATCACGCTGTCGGACATGTGCCGGGCTTGACGTTGCAGGTTGCGCCGTCCGGATCGCGTTCCTGGGTGTTGCGCGTCAAGGTAGGCGATAAGCGGCGCGAGATCGGCCTGGGGGCCTATCCCGGCGTTACGCTGGCGCTGGCTCATCAGAAGGCGCAGGAGGTGCGTGATGAGATCGTGGCGGGGATCGATCCGGTAGCAGCGCGTGCCGCCGCTCGGCAGGCCATCGTGCAACAGCAAATCGAGGAAACCCGTCTTGCCTGGACGTTCCGGCGCTGCGCCGAGGCTTACATCAAAGCCAAGGCGCCCGGCTGGAGAAACGAGAAACACGGTCAGCAGTGGGCCAACACGCTGAAAACCTACGTGTACCCGAGCATCGGCGACTTGCTGGTGCGAAATGTCAATATCGGCCACGTCACGGCCATCGTCGAGCCGCACTGGACGAGCAAGAACGAGACCATCAACCGGGTGCGCAACCGCATCGAGCTGGTGCTGGATTGGGCGACGGTCCGCAAGTACCGTACCGGCGACAACCCGGCACGCTGGAAAGGCAATCTGGACAAGCTGCTGGCTGATCGCAGCATCGTGGCTCCAGTCACCGCGCACCGTGCCCTGGCTGCTGCGGACCTTTACGGGTTCGTGGAGATACTGCGCAGTGTCGCCGGTATTGGCGCACGCGCTTTGGAGTTCGTCGTCTTGACTGCATGCAGGTCCGGCGAGGCACGATTGGCGACATGGGATGAAATCGACATGGCAACCCGGACATGGAACTTGCCCGGGTTGCGCATGAAGTCCGGCCGGCCGCACCGCGTGCCGTTGTCTGACGAGGTCGTCAAGCTGCTGGAGTCCTTGCCGCGCCTGGAGGGCACGGAGATGATCTTCCCCGGTAGGCTGGCGGGCAAGCCCATCTCCGACATGACGATGACCAAGGTCATGCGCGACATGGGCGTGGACGCAGTTCCGCACGGCTTCCGGGCGACGTTTTCAAGCTGGACAGCATCATCAACCGCGTATCCATCGGAGGTGCGCGAGATGGCGCTGGCGCACAGCGTTGGCGACCAGACAGTGGCCGCGTATCAGAGGAGTGACCTGTTCGAGAAGCGGCGCAACTTGATGGCGGATTGGGCCAAGTTCATCGACACCGCGCCAGTCGTGGGCGACAACGTGGTGCAGTTCAAGAGCGCGTAAGACGCCATAATCATTTCGGCCACGCCTTACCCGACGGGGGAAAAACCGGGACACCCTGACCCGGCGGCGCTGGTCAATTGTCGGGGGCGCGAGGGACGCATGGTTTCCAAAAAACCACCTGATAAGGCGAGGACGATTGGTTCGCGCTTCCGGTCAGCTGCAACAGGTAATCCAGACATAAAACCGAGTCGTTCTCGGCCTGCCAATTGGTTGAAGTGGCAACACATGCGGGTCGTCGAGCTTTGGCAGGCGGTAGCGCTGACGTTTGACGTTGAGCCTGACTCCCTGCCAGTCTATCTCGGCGCTTTCGACGTCATAGGTGATGATCCTTTTCGGATTTGTCCAGCGGCGTACTTAGATCGTCTCGAGATTGCCACTAGCAATTGCGGGACTACCTTTGGAATCGTTCCCAGCCACGCACTGAAAGCGAGAGGTGTCATTGATCTGCCTGAATTTGGGGCATGGGCCGCCGCAACATGGCCTGATTTGCCAGAGCGGTTTCCCATCGCCGCAAAGGTTGCGCAACCTGCTGGCACGTTAACGTCGAAAGCATCTAACGAGACAGCAGCTGAGCGGGACGAGCGTTGCTTGAAGGAACGGGAAAAGTGGCAAGGCGGTGGCCGTCTGGCAAAGGACTGGGACAAGAAACATATGGACTCCACTAGAGTGTCTCCGAGTGAGTTGAAACGAAGGCTGTCCGCCGCACGGAAAAGAAGGAAGGCCGCTGAGAAACCTTCTACACCTACGACTTTTGCCTCTGGCCTCGGCGCGCGAAATAGGCGGTGAAGGATCGCTACCTAGACCATACCCAAAACCGTACCCACAAAGCCGTTGCAACCCGCATGAATGCTGGGTTTCGGCGGTTTTCTGTTTGGGTATGTTGACGGGCATGTGCATACCCACTGTCTGATCGACACCGCAACGCAGCAGCAAACGACGCGCTTGTATTGGGTCACAGTCCGTGACCCGAGCGTATCGAAGCAATGCGGGAAGGGTTGAAATGGCACAGCAGGCTTTTCGAATCGGCGAACTGACAACGACTAAAGAGAAACGCGGGCGATATCCAGTTTCGCCTGCGACTTGGTGGCGATGGACAAAAGAAGGCAGGGCACCAAAGCCTTACAAGTTGGGACCTAACACGACCGTGTGGTCCGGGTCTTCTCTGGATCAATGGGACGCGGCGAAAGCGGCAGAGGGTCATGCATCGTGACTAGGCGTCGCGGCAAATCCAGGAAGGTGCTGGAGATCATCGCCGGCTTGATCAACTTCTACGCCGAGAACCACCCGGCAACCGTACGCGCCGCCTGCTACTGGTTGTTCATTCATAAGCTGATCGACTCAATGTCGAAGAACAACACCAGCAGGATCAGCCACATCCTGGCCCGGGCCCGCGAAGACGGCCTTGTTCCTTGGGAGCATGTTGTCGATGAAACGCGGGAGGCGGAAACCATCGCGTCATGGGACAGCCCGGCCCGTCTCATCCAGGCGGCGGTGAGCCAATACCGCAAGGACTACTGGGCAATGCAGCCGCACAGGGTTGAGGTATGGAGCGAGAAAGGCACCATCCGTGGAACGGTGGCGCCCGTGCTCAAGAAGTACGGCGTCACCTTCCGTGTGATGCACGGTTACGGCAGCGCGACGGCGCTCTACGACATCGCGCAGGACACCGCCGACAACGACAAGCCGCTGAGCGTTTTATACATCGGCGACTGGGACCCGAGCGGCCTGCAAATGTCGGAGGTCGATCTGCCAGCCCGCCTGGACCGCTATGGCGGAAGCGCGCACATCGAGCGCGTGGCGCTCAATACGCACGACGTGGCGGCAGACACAAAGCTGCCGTGGTTCGAAGCTGAAAGCAAGGTCAAGGACACGCGGTACGCCTGGTTCGTGGAGCGGTACGGCACCAAGTGCTGGGAGGTAGACGCCCTGTCGCCAGTAGTGTTACGCGAGCGCCTGGAGATCCACATCCGCATGTTCCTGGACATGGATGCGTGGAACCACGCCATCGAGATCGAGCATGCCGAAACCGAGTCGATGCATAGCTTCTTGAGCACCTGGAACGAGAGCATTTCCGGACAGGCCACGAAATACTCGGGAGCTGCAACATGAGTTTCGACCGCAGGTTGCTGCCAGACCCACAGAGCTATTTTGAATCCGAGGGGCTGAAGCTTGCCGGTCCCCGGGCAGCCAAGTGGAAAACCACGCGCTGCGAGTTCCACGGCGGCAGCGACAGCTTGCGCGTCAACACCGCCACAGGGTATTGGGTCTGCATGAATTGCGATGTTCACGGCGGCGATGTACTCGCGTATCACATGCAGGCGCACGGCCTGGAATTCATCGAAGCGGCCAAGGCCCTTGGCGCCTGGGTGGACGATGGCAAGCCCGCCCCGCGCCAGACACCTGCACCGCTACCACCACGCGCTGCGCTCAGTGTCTTGGCGTTTGAATCCACGCTCGTCGCAATTGAAGGCACCCGAATCGGCAACGGCGCGATTCCGACGCAGGAAGTCCTGACGCGCATGCGGGTGGCGACTGGCCGAATCAATCGGATCGTCGAGGTGTACCAATGAAGCCCAGGGAGTATGAACGCATGACCGCGCTGCTCGATGCCGACATTGCCGGGCGCGACGGCGATGGTAGCCAGGACTTGCCAGACGCGCCACGGAGCGACAGCCTCACGGTTTCGATCATTACAGCCGAGGGCAAACCGCGCCCGCAGGCTGCGGTGCTGATCGACATCGGGCACCAGCACGGGCTCTTTCACGATCCGGGTGGCGAGGCCTACGCGCGGCTTGGAAACGGCGCCGTCTACGCCATTGGCGCCAGTGAGTACCGCGAAATCCTGAGCGGCGAGTTCTACAAGCTGACCGGGAAGGGCGCCAGCCGCAACGCGCTGGCCGATGCCGTGAACACGCTCGCGGCGATTGCGAAATATGAAGGAGACGCAGCGCGGGTTTTTCTGCGGGTTGGCGAGTCTGACGGCGACATCGTTATCGACACCGGCCAGAAAAACCGTGCCTGCCATGTGGTGAGTGCGGACGCCTGGCGCACCGTTCAGACCCCGCCCATTCATTTTCGCCGCAGCGGGAAGCCGCTATCACTGCCCGAGCCGGCCGAGCCGGCCTTCAGCCGGCTTTGGCGCTACGTCAACGTACACCCGGGGGACCGTGTGCTGATCGCGGCGTGGCTGCTAGCGGCACTGCGGCCGCGCGGGCCTTATCCCATTCTGGTGTTGATTGGCGAGCAGGGCACTGGCAAGAGCAGCACGGCGCGCGTCATCAAGTCGCTGGCCGACCCGAGCGCCTCGCCTTTGCGGGCACCGCCGAAAGACGTGCTCGACCTGCTGGTTGCAGCGCTCTCAAGCTGGGTTTTGGCGCTGGACAACATGAGCGGCGCCGACCCGAAGCTATCGGACGCGCTGTGCCGGCTGAGCACCGGCGGCGCACTTTCTGGGCGGACATTGTTCACGAACAGCGAGGAAACGCTGATCGAAGTTCAGCGACCCGTGATCCTGAACGGCATCGACGACCTGGCGACGCGCCCCGACTTGGCCGACCGCTGCATCGTGCTGGAACTGCCGCAACTTCAGCGGCGCGCGACCGAGCACGACTTGGCTGCTGCGTTCAAGAACGATGCCTGCGCCATCTTCGCGGCGCTGCTGGACGGCCTGCGGCTAGCACTGCGGGATTCGTCTGCGCTGGACATCGGTGAACTGCCACGCATGGCGGACTTCGCCAAATGGGCCGCCGCTGGTGTGCCCGCGCTGGGCTTCACGGCCGATGAGTTTCTGATCGCCTATCGCGTGAATCAGGCCGGCGCCATCGCGGCGGGCTTGGATTCCTCGGCTGTTGGGCAGGCGCTGCGCACCTTCATGGCCGAGCGGCCCGCATGGACCGGCCCGGCCAGTAGCCTGCTGCGCGAACTGGCTTTTGGCGCCGACACCACGGCGCGCTCCTGGCCGCGGTCTCCGAAGGGGCTGATAAACGCCATGCGCCGCCTGGCGCCTTCTCTGCGGCACGTAGGCATCGAATGGCGGCAGGTGCGAACGGCTGAGCGGAACCTGATCGAACTGGCGTGCAGAGAGCCCGGACAAGTTCCACAAGCTCCACAAGCTCCACCGCCGAATGACGGAATGACGCTTATGACACATGCCCGCCCACCTTGCACGGGCGCTTTGAGTGGAACAATGGAACTTGTGGAGGATGCCCGCCCACCTTGCACGGGCGGAGCGCCTGAAGATTCCCCGTTCAGCCTAGCCGAAACCGAGGAGCTGTGATGGACGTCATCACCCTATGCCGCCGTGCTCATGGTGCCGGCGTCACCCTGACCGCTGAAGGCGAGCGGCTGCTGGCGTCACCGGCGGGCCGGCTGAGCGACGAGCTGCGGACAGAAATCAAAGCGCATAAGCCCGAGCTTGTCCAATTCCTGCTGGATGCCCACGCCACCACCACCGCGCTAATTGAGGCTGCAATGCGTGCCTGCGATCACCACGGCGACGGTGAGCAAGCAAGGCTGGAAATGCGCCGGGACTGCCTGAATACACCGCCGCACTTGCAGCAGGACCTGCTCGATCACTTCGATAAAACATATGGGTCCCGATCACCGGCGGCGAGAGGGGACAAGAGATGATTGAAGCGGTATAGCGATGCGGACTAACTGCGCAGGACAGCAGACTTTTTTCGCTCAAGTTGATAAAATATCTTCCACGGTTTCATGGTGTTAAGGAGCTTGATATGGCTGGACTTTTGGATCGATTCTTCGATGGTGAACCTCGGCAGCAAGGCTTGTTAGCCGGCGGCATGGCAATGCTCAACGCGGGTGGGCCAAGCAGGACGCCTGTGTCTTTTGGGCAGGCCCTAGCGCAAGGATGGGGAGCAGGGCAACAGGCATATCAAGGGGCGCAAGACTACGCTCTCAAGAAGAAGATGCAGGACTTGCAGATGCAGGAGTACATCAGCCGGTTGGAGGAGGCCAAGCGCAAGCGCGACGAGCAAGCCCGCAGGTGGCAACTGCAAGCACCGTCCGCCACGGGTGAAGGCGTGAGCGAGCTTCCGCTCGAGGACATGACGGCACTCTCCGCAGCAGGCGAAAGCGAAGTCCAGAGATTCAACAATCGCGCAGTCAAGCCGCGCCGGGCACCCGCGAAACTACTTGCGCCGGCCATCACGCGCAACACCCTGGTCAACAAGCCGGGGATAGGTTGGCCGACGCGATAGGCGCATGTCGAACACGAACACGCCGATGGCAGTCCTGCACCATGAAGTCATTCTGGATCGCATTGCCGGTGGTGAACGGATAGCGGACATTGCGGCAGACTACGACCGAACAGGTCCGGCCATCAGCATGGCGCTGGCCAAACACCATCCTTCCGAATACGCGGAAGCGCTCAAGAGCCAGGCCGAGCAGCGCATGGTGAAATACGAAACGGAGCTGGAAACCGCCCCGGACGGTTTATCCGTCTCGCGTGCGCGCGAGCTTTTGGCGCATCAAAGATGGAAGCTGGAACGGTTGCACCCGGAACGCTGGGGGCAGATACGCCAGGCCATGCAGCTGCAAACGGATGGACCAAGCATCATCAAGATCATCAGTTGGGCCGAATGCGACGCGTCTGCATGAGCGTGATCGCGACGGCTTGGGCCACCCCCGGCGGAGTTAAAGCGGCAACGTGGCATAACGGTGGTCGTCGATGGACGGGACTCCTGCCAGGTCATTTCTGGGCTGCCACCCGCCCACACGGACTGTGGAGAGTTTGCCGGTGTTAATCACGGCTGCCAATGCCACACTGTTAGACGCGACTCTTATCAGCGATAGGGGGATGCTTGGATTGGGGTCGATCAAGTTCCGGTCAGAGCGCATATCCCAATCGACTAGACTCGATCCGATCACCGCCGCAGCGTTGCCCTCGTTCCGGTCAGAGCGCATATCCCAATCGACTAGACTCGAGGCTGCCGACTTCTCGGACTCGATCCGGTTCCGGTCAGAGCGCATATCCCAATCGACTAGACTAGTCCACCGTTGCGCGCAATGACCGATACTGTTCCGGTCAGAGCGCATATCCCAATCGACTAGACTATTGCAGACGGTTGCATGAGCCTCAGACCTGTTCCGGTCAGAGCGCATATCCCAATCGACTAGACTTTGCTCAGATTGACGAATCAGGCCCTTGATGTTCCGGTCAGAGCGCATATCCCAATCGACTAGACTTCCGGGTATGCCAACCCTTGCGCAGCATAGGTTCCGGTCAGAGCGCATATCCCAATCGACTAGACTGTTGCTCAGTTTCGTGGCAGCGGCGATCAGGTTCCGGTCAGAGCGCATATCCCAATCGACTAGACTTGATGAGCAATGCACGTTGATGACGCGCATGTTCCGGTCAGAGCGCATATCCCAATCGACTAGACTCTTCGCCGTTTTCCGTGTTCAAGTGATGGAGTTCCGGTCAGAGCGCATATCCCAATCGACTAGACTAACAATTCGAGGCGATCAAAAGGGCCGAAGGTTCCGGTCAGAGCGCATATCCCAATCGACTAGACTTGCGACAAGCTCGCCGTGATGAAAGATTCAGTTCCGGTCAGAGCGCATATCCCAATCGACTAGACTTTGTCACCACCCACACTCACCAAACTTGACGTTCCGGTCAGAGCGCATATCCCAATCGACTAGACTTCGGCTTTGTGTCGGTGCTGGCTTGGATTCGTTCCGGTCAGAGCGCATATCCCAATCGACTAGACTTGGCTTCTCGCTGGTGACGATCGCGGGCCTGTTCCGGTCAGAGCGCATATCCCAATCGACTAGACTCTAATGTCCACTCTCATGAATGAGCATTAAGTTCCGGTCAGAGCGCATATCCCAATCGACTAGACTCAATCCGCAAGCCGGTATCAGGAGGCGTGTGTTCCGGTCAGAGCGCATATCCCAATCGACTAGACTGGCAACTTTACCCTTGACCGCCGCGTTGCAGTTCCGGTCAGAGCGCATATCCCAATCGACTAGACTGTAGCCGAACCAGCCGCGACGAATAAACCAGTTCCGGTCAGAGCGCATATCCCAATCGACTAGACTCTCAGCCAGCAACGGCGCGGCACCCTCCCAGTTCCGGTCAGAGCGCATATCCCAATCGACTAGACTAGGTCTGCACTAACCCCTTGATTCGTCAAGGGGTTTTTCGCATTCTTGGGTTGATAAAACATGCTGGGTTCTAAAAAAGCGCGAATTGATCGGGTGCTTTATTTGGTGGTTGCTTCGCCTTCCCGTGGAACGAAATGATGCGCTCATACTGCTTGTCGGTGAATTGCAGGATGTTCACTCTTCCGCCTTCAGGCAAGACGGTTTCGACGTATTTCCCATACGTGTCGATCTGCGCCTGACTGGTGCAAAACCGCATGTACACCGAGAACTGGGCCATTTCGAAACCCAAGTCTAGAAGGGTGTTGCGAAAGCCGGTGGCGGCCTTGCGTTCGGCTTTTTCGACGACAGGCAAATCGAACATCACGACAACCCACATCAGTCGATACCCCGAGAGCATGACTATTCGGCATTGAGCGCGGCAGCCAGTGCCAGCGGCAAACCAGGCAACGGCAAATCCAGTTTTTCGCGTTCACCCAGGTATACCTGGGCTAGTGATGTCGCCAATTTTTGTACGCATACCATCACGGGCGTCGTCCCAACATCGGTTTGCATGTCGTCATAGAGCGTCCGGACCAGTGCGCGCTTGGTTTCGGGGGTGATCTGTGTTTCACCATTGCGCTGCAATTGCCAGACCTTCAAGTCGATCATGGGACGAAAGGGCTCCATTAGGTCATCGACGAGACGCATGGGGTTGCTGTCGTTGCTATGGTGCAGGGCAACTGTAGGGTGCAGCCCGGCCGCGATCACCGAGCGTGCGGTGGTGGCCCGCAGCACTGTGTAGCCATAGTTCAACATCGCGTTCAATCCCCCGGCGTCCTGGTCACGCCGAAAGTCTTCGCCAAACAGCAGGCCCCAATAGCGCCGCGCCCCCTGCGCTTCCACATTGTCGGGGTCGCCTGATCGCACTTTGCTGACCAGCGCAGTCAATGGCGCCGTGGGATTGCCTGAGGCTTCCAGTGCGGCAGCTTGCTGCTCCAGCTTGGCACGCACGATCTCGGCCCACAGTCGCTTGATGGTGGGCTTGCTGGCTTCGAGTTGGGCATCAAAGCGCCTGGCCTGGTTGTGGTTACCGTCAACCGGCAGCAGCATGCCCACGGCATTGTGATTCGCTGCGCAGAGGACGAAGGGTGCGCCGCGTTCGGCCAGGGCCACCAGCAAGTTGTTGGTGTAGCTCAGGCCGTGGGCATTGGCAATGACGGCAGCAATGTCATCAAGCGGTACTTGCCCCAGTTCCTTGCGCTCGCCTTCGGTGTCTTGCACCACCATGAAGCCACGGTGCATGAACAGGTGTCGCCGGTCATCGGCCACCTCAACGATGCGGCCAATCATGGTGCTCAGTCTCTGAAACCGGGGTCACGCAGGTCGCCGATTTCGGAGATCGTCACGCGGCGGCCTCTGGCTTTTTGGAGGGACCCCGCCATTTTTGAAACGTAATCAAACGAATCTTGCTTGTCTCGATTTCGTGCATCTACGTTCGCCTCGCTGTGGTCACACATGAAAAATTGACCGCCCCCGCCGATCTTTACGATTCGCATTGTTCGCGTATTGCCGTCAATGCTGAGTCTGAGAAGATCATCGATCATCAAGCGCATCACCAGTGGATTACCCGTTTGGCTGAAAGCTGGATCCCTGAGCCTTTTCAGCCCTTCGCTTTCACCCAATTTCCGCACGGTCTGGTAAGCCTGAAACGTCGAGATGACATCGCCATTCCACCGCCCCTTTTCATCACGCCAAATTTCGATGCAGTAGTTGCTGCCGCCAACGTAGCCTTTGTAGGCCTTCGGGTTGCCGTTTTCGTCCACTCCGTGGCGACTGGCGTTGTTGGTGCTGCTTATCGAAACTACGTTCTTGTTCTTGATCTCACGCTGCCGCGGGCCTCCGGCTTCTGGTCTAACGCGCCGAGTGACTTGTCCATCATTGCGCAAACCCCAGGCAGTCTCTTCATGCATGGGGCCTTGGTAGCCGTGGTCTGGCTTGTGGCTTACGACGATATGACCCAATCCGCGTGCCACATGCTCACGGTAGGTGGGCCAAGGCAGGGGCATTTCTTCCACCAGCCTGTCGAGCTGCAATTCGCGCGCATGGGCATTGGCCTTGGCGAAGCGTTGCAATAAGCCTTGATCGGTGATGCCAATCACTGCGGCATCCAGCGCATGGTGCCGGTGGTCATTTCTGTTTTTCTGCCCGGTGCCAGATAGCAACTGGTTCAGTCCATATTTTCCACGCAGCAGTGCGGTCATGCGGCCAGGGATGACGCGGACCTTGTTGTATGGGCAAATCAAGCTGACGTATTCCTTGGCAATGCGCGACAGGTAAGCGGTGTCATTGAGGGCACGCGCCAAGAAGTCCTTGTCTTCTTTCAGCCAGCGCTGGTAACCGTCGGATGCAAAGCGCTTGGCTTTTTCCTTGGGCATCAGCGCTGCGCGCTGGAGCACGGCCTGGTAGTCATAGCCCGGCACAGATGTCTTGCCAAATGCATCAAATGGCGTGCGGTTGCCCTTGTCGCGGTTGGCGCGGCGCATGGCCACGGTTTTGTTGTTCAGGCTATCGTCCAAAGTGATCGAGTAAGGCAGGATGTGCTCGATTTCCACCTCATTGGACAATAGCCGCTGAATGCTGATTTGTTCGCCGGTGTATGGGCATTGGCGGTCGGCGACGTTCTTGGTGTTGAGCTCCACCCAGAGTTGCATTTTTTGCGAAAGCTCGCGTCGCTTGGCTCGATCCAGATTAGCCTGGGTGAGACCCAGAACGGTGCAGGCTTCCGCGACTTGCCTGTCGTTCTTGTCCTGCTTGACTTTTTGTTCGCGCTGGATTTCGAGCTTGCGTTCTCGGCTCATTTTCAGGTCGCGTGCAACCTCCACGACAACTTCGCGGGGGTGGCCATAGCGCCTGATGAGCGCATTGACCACCTTGCGCAGTTCGTTCAGGCCGATATGCACGGTGGGGTTGGCGATTTTTCCAAAACGTTCTTCGTCAGTGCGAGGGTTGTCCTTGGCGAAGGCGACATGACGGCGCAAAGGGTCGCCATAGTAGGGGAGCTCTGCCATGACCTCGCCAGTGGCCTCGGAGTGAGACAAGGCGCTATGGCTGTCGAAACCGGCGCGTTTCACGGCTTCCGAATACACCACGACATCCTTAATGAGTTCGGGCAACACGACGGACAAAGCTTCTCGGCTCAAGTTGCCGAAGCCTTCCGGCAAGCCGACGTTGGCAATACGCTCGGCGGTCGATTCGTCAACATTCGTATTGGCTTGTAGCCAGGCGATCAGCGCTGATTCACTGACCACGTTGAGCAGTTTGTCAACGATCATGTCTTGCATCGCGTGGTCAAACTCATGCCATGCATCGCCAAAATTCGAGTCCTTTGCGAGCGTGGCTGCGGTGGAATTACCTTTGAGCCGGTCGCGCTTGATGTCTTCCAGGTTGAACTTGGTACTGCCCGGAAGTTTGAGGGCCTTGAGCATGGCCGTAAAGCGAACCTCCCCTTGCCGCTCCATCAGCGTTGCAATCTTGTCGCGTTGCGCCAGGGTCAGTGACAGCTCGCGCAAATCAGGTGTCAGCAGTTGCAGGTTGTTGAGTTCCTGGTAAATCCGGAAGCGCTGTGTGCTGGGCAGCGCCAGCGGTGCGCGTTCTTCGTCGGGCAGCAAGGTACAGCGGCCAGGGCGAACGGGTTTGAGCGGGCGCTGGTGCAGCAGCACATCCTTGAGTTCGGCTCCTGCGGCCTCCGTGAACAAGCCCGGATTCAGGGCGTTTTGCTTAGCCCACAACACGTCGAACTCATGCTCGACCATGGCGCGGTCAGCATAAAAATCGTAAGCCTTGTCTTTTTGCGTCTTGCCGCGCAGACGGGCACGCACGCTCAAATTCGCTTCGTGCCGTTTCGCTAGCCATTCACCCAGCGTCTGGCAGTTTTCCTGCATCAGTTTGTCGCGCAAGTCCTTGATGGCCTTTTTGAGTGTTCCGCTTTCATTGTCTTTTTTGTCGGTTTTGCGGTTGCTCAAAAAACCGCGCCGCTGGTTGATGTGAAACAGCGCGCGAGCAAATTCAGGACCTGTCAGGGGTTCATGCAAACCCTTTTTTCGAAGAGCGTAGGGATCAAGCTGAACGAGTGCTTGACGTTGGGCCTCTTCCTGCGGAAAAAAACCCAGCCGGGTCAGCGCCTTCAACAATCGATCTTTTCGCTTGAGCAGGCGATCCCGCCGACGACGCATGGCCCGGGCATTGCGCCGAGTTACCGCCAATGAGCTGCCGTCCTTGGGATTGCGCCCATCCGGGAAGATGCGTACCCCCATGCGGATGATGGCCTTGGGGGCGCTGTTGGCGTCAAGCCTGAGCAGGCACCATCCGATGGAGGTGGAGCCAATGTCCAGAGCAAGGCGAAAGGGCGCTTTCGAAAGCATGGGGAGGCCTTCCAAACTAAACCGAAGTGTGTTCTTTTACAAGACCGGTGTTGATTCTCGTCGGTAGTTGGGCTACAGTGCAAGCGTCTAGAGATTGGGATATGTGCTCTGTCCGCTAACAAGCTGAAAGATGCATCAAATGGAAGGCCGCGCAATGCGCGGCCTTCGTCTTTTTTGGCGTAGGTATGGTGGATGCGCAATTCAGGCTCGCGTCAAGTAGCGCGAATATCAGCGCGTGCGAAGCGAGGGTAACTAGCCGATCCACCCGACAATAATTGACAGGAAAGCGTAAAGCCAATCTCAGCGCCACCACTCCGCCTCGGAATAGGGGATACCGGTGATGCGGGCCTCAACCAATGCGGCAACA
>JBCKPE010000026.1:0-23292 GCA_038901875.1 Burkholderiaceae bacterium | reverse complement strand
CGAGGTCAATCAAGACGAAACCGTGAGGTTCGTACTGAAGAACCAGGGTAAATTGATGCATGAGTTTGTCATCGGCGCCAGAAAAGATCTCGAAGAGCACGCGGCGATGATGGTCAAGTTCCAAAAAATGGAGCACGATGAGCCCTATATGTCGCATGTAGCGCCTGGAAAAACCGGAGAGATAATCTGGACGTTCAATCGAGCGGGCGAGTTCGAGTTCGCCTGCCTGATTGCCGGTCGTTTCCAGTCCGGAATGGTCGGCAAGATCAATGTGAGGAGGTCTGGAGATGATCCATCAATCATGGGCTGAGGCGCCTGAGGCAACTGAAATCGGACGCCGGGCGCTGTTGGGGTCGGCCCTTGGCAGCCTGCTCATGCTGGCGGCATGCCAACGTACCGAGCCGGAGTTGGCCGTTGAGGTGTGGAAGTCCCCCTATTGCGGTTGCTGCAAGCTCTGGGTCAAGCACCTCGAAGCGAATGGATTCAGCGTCACGGCCTACAACGTTTCAGACACCGCGGCCATGCGCAGCCAGCTTGGCATGCCGGCAAATTTTGGCTCCTGCCATTCGGCGCGCATGGCTGGCTACGTCGTCGAGGGTCATGTGCCCGCGGCGGACATCAAACGCCTGCTGGCGGAAAAGCCGGACGTGATCGGTCTGGCGGTGCCTGGCATGCCCATTGGCAGCCCTGGCATGGAACAGGGCGAGCGACGCGACAAGTACGATGTCCTGCTGGTGCTGCGCAACGGCCGATCACGTGTATTTCAATCCCACTCCTGAAAGATAACCCGACATGAACAAACTTCTACTAACACTCGCATTGGCGCTTGGCTCCGGCGCAGGCATGGCTCAATCCACCACGCCTGCGGGCAAGGAAATGAGCGAGGCCGAGATCCGCAAGTTCGACAAGGACGCGAAGAAAATCACCCTCAAACACGGCCCGATCAAGAACCTGGACATGCCGGGAATGACCATGGTCTTTCAGGTGCGCGACCCAGCCCTGCTGGAAAAACTGGGGCAGTTTGCGGTGGGCGAGAAGATCACCTTCACCGCCGAACAGCAACAGGGGGCCTACGTGGTGACGCAGGCGAACAAGGTCGCCGCCAAGTGAACCAACTGGATGCCATGTTTGCAGCCGCGTCGACAACAAGGCGGCACGGAAAACCATGAGGTCCTGGCGCCACACGGCCAATAACGGACGCCGGTCCCGGCATCGGGTCGTCGTGGCGCTTTGGGTCGTGTTTCATTTGCTGTTCACGCAGTTGGCGCTGGCGAGCTACCAGTGTCCCGGCCAAGCCGGTAGCGGCGGCGGCGACGGGATGACCGCGGAGGCGGCATTGCCCGACCGGGTTGCCGGCGCCGCAGCTCCTTGCCCGCTGGCCATGGCGGCGTCGGTCATGGACCCGGATCAGCCCCGTCTGTGCCAGGCGCATTGCAACCCCGACGGCCAAGCGTACAACGGCAACTATCAGGCTTCGCAGCCGGGCATGGCCGACCTGGGGCCTGCCTTTTTACCCCCGGCCCGTAGCTCCGAGCTGGCTAAGCGCGCCGCATTGCAGGCGCCAGATCTCAGACGCGCCAGCGCTCCGCCCCTGGCCGTGCAGCACTGCTGCTGGCGCATTTGACCTCCGCCCGCTGATCGTTCAAGCCGGGCCTGGACCCGCGCTGGCGCTTCATCCTGGTCGATTCGGAGGTTTTATGTTTCATGTGTCCTTTTTCCGTCTGATAGCTGGATTCCTTCTATCGCTGGCAGCCTTGTGCGCGTCTGCCGCCAGCGACGCACCGTTGACGCTGCCGGAGGCGCAACAGATCGCCCTGCGCCGTTCACTCGAAACGACTGGCCTGGCCGCCAGCGCGGCCGCGTCGCGGGAAATGGCGGTCGCGGCCGGGCAATTGCCCGATCCGGTGCTGCGGCTGGGTCTGGACAACCTGCCCTTGAGCGGGCCGGACCGTTTCTCTCTGACGCGCGACTTCATGACCATGTTTCGTGTTGGCGTGATGCAGGAGATCACGCGCAGCGAGAAGCGCCGGGCCAGAAGCGCGCGCTTCGAGCGGGAGGCCGAGGTGGCGGGCGCGGCTCGCCTGCTGGCGCAGACCGAGCTGCGGCGCAACACGGCGCAGGCCTGGCTGGAGCGGCATTTCCAGCAGGCCATGGGCGAGCTGCTGCTGGCGCAACGCAGCGAGACCAGCCTGCAGATCGAAGCGGCGGACGCCGCCTACCGGGGCGGGCGTGGTGCGCAGGCCGACGTTTTCGCTGCCCGTTCCGCCGTGGCGCAACTGGACGACCGGATCCGCCAGACGCAGGCGCAGACGGCGGTCGCACGCACCAGGCTGGCGCGCTGGATCGGCCAGGACGCAGAGCGGTCACTGGCGCCAGCGCCGAATCTGGCGACGCTGCGTCTTGACACAGGCCGGCTCGAGGCCGAGCTGCTGCGCGAGCCCAGGATCGGTTTGCTGCAGATGGAGGAAACCCTGTCGGAGGCGGAAGCGAACATCGCACGCAGCAACAAACGCGCGGATTGGAGCGTCGAGTTGATGTACAGCCAGCGCGGATCGGCCTACTCGAACATGGTCTCGGTGGGCCTGTCGATTCCCCTGCAATGGGATCAAAAGAACCGCCAAGACCGCGAACTCGCGGCCAAACTCGCCATGGTCGAACGCCAGCAGGCGCAACGCGAGGAGGTGGCGCGTGAACTGCTGGCGCAGGCCCGCGCTTGGCTGCAGCAGTGGCAGGCGAATCGGGAGCGCCTGGTCTTTTACGATCAATCCATCATTCCGCTGGCGGCGGAGCGTACGCGCGCGGCGCTCGCCGCCTACCGCGGCGGCGCCAGTCCACTCAATGCCGTGTTGGATGCCAGGCGCGTGGAAATCGACGCTCGCCTGGATCGGCTGCGGCTCGACATGGAAACCGCCAGCTTTTGGGCGCAACTCAATTTTCTGACACCCGATGAGCGGGATCTGCGCGCCGCAGCCGCCGTCCCGACCCGCACGGAGCCGTGATCATGAAAAACAAATCTCTCCTGATCGGCTTGCTCGGCACCGGCCTGCTCGGCGCCGCCGGCTACGGTCTTTACATGCTGGGCATGAACCAGGGCATGGGCATGGCAGCGACACCTCTGGCCGGGGCGCCCGCGGCGACGCGGCCAGCCGGCATACCGCAAACTCTTGCCGAGGGTGAAGCGGCGACGCGACGCCATATCCAAAGCGGACTGAAGGCCGGGGACACAGATCCGCAGGCCAGTCGCAAGATTCTCTATTACCAGGACCCGATGATGCCGGGCCAGCGCTTCGACAAACCGGCCAAATCGCCCTTCATGGATATGATGTTGGTGCCGGTTTATGCCCAGAGCGAGTCAGACGCCGATGCCGGCCGCGTCGTCGTCAGCCCGCGCATTCAGCAGAACCTTGGCATTCGCACCGAACTGGTCAGCGAAGGAAGCCTCGTCCCGCAGATCGAAACCGTGGGCAGCATCGCCTTCAACGAGCGCGACCAGGTGCTGCTGCAGGCGCGCGCCGCTGGGTTTGTCGAAAGTCTCGCGGTGCGCGCCACCCTGGATCGGGTTCGCAAGGGTCAGGTTCTGGCCGAGTTGTACATTCCCGACTGGGTTGCGCCCCAGGAGGAATTTCTTTCGTTGCGCCGCATGCAGGGCACCGAGCTGGCGCCGCTGATCGACGCGGCGCGGCAACGCATGCGCCTGGCCGGCATGGAAGCGCCGCAGATCGCTCGGGTCGAAAGCAGCGGACAGGTTCAGACCCGTTTCGCCGTGCTGGCGCCGATGGACGGCGTGGTCAGCGAATTGATGGTGCGCGAAGGCATGAGCGTGATGTCCGGCGCGACGCTGTTTCGCATCAATGGACTTGGCACGGTCTGGGCCCAAGCCGAGGTGCCGGAGAGCCAATCGGCCATGCTGCGGCCTGGCATCAGGGTGCGCGCCAGCAGTCCCGGGCTGCCGGGCGCCAGCTTCGAGGGCCGGGTCCAGGCCATCCTGCCCGAGGTCAATCCGATCACCCGCACCATGAAGGCCCGGGTGGAACTGAACAACGCCAGCGGTAGGCTGGTGCCGGGCATGCTGGTGCAGATGAATTTTCTCGACAACCGCTCGGCCAAATCGCTGCTGGTTCCGAGCGAGGCTGTCATCCAGACGGGTCAGCGCACGGTCGTCATGCTGGCTGAGGACAATGGGCGATTCCGTTCGATCGACGTGCAAACCGGAGCGGAGAGCGCCGGTCAGACCGAAGTCAAGCGCGGCTTGAAGGCGGGCCAGCGGGTGGTGGTGTCCTCGCAATTCCTGATTGACTCCGAGGCCAGTCTGCGCGGATTCGAGGCCCGTTTGAATGTCGAAAACAAGCCGGCAGCGGCGGCGACGACGCACCGAGGCGAAGCGCGGCTTGAGAAAGTCGGGAAGGAGACCGTCAGCCTGATCCACGGGCCGATCGCGTCGCTGAAATGGCCGACCATGACCATGGACTTCAAGCCACCGCCCGGTGGCGTCCCGCCAGACCTGCGGGTTGGCGACAGCCTGAGCTTTGAATTCCTGATGACCCAAGACGGTCCACCGCAAATCACCAAGATGACGCGAATCAAGGCAGCCACTGGAATTCCAGCTCCTGCCAAGGCCAAGCCATGATCGCCAGCATCATTCGCTGGTCGATCGCCAACCGCTTCCTGGTGCTGCTCGCCACCGTGCTGGTCAGCGCCTGGGGCGTGATTGCGGTACTGAAAACGCCGCTGGACGCCTTGCCGGACCTGTCCGACGTGCAGGTCATCATCCGCACCCCCTATCCGGGCCAGGCCCCGCGCATCGTCGAGAACCAGGTCACCTACCCGCTGACGACAACCATGTTGTCGGTGCCCGGCGCCAAGGTGGTGCGCGGCTATTCCTTCTTCGGCGATTCCTTTGTCTACGTCTTGTTCAACGACGGCACCGATCCCTACTGGGCGCGCTCACGGGTGCTGGAATACCTGAACCAGGTTCAATCCAGGCTGCCGGCCAACGCCAAGCCGGCGCTCGGGCCGGATGCCACCGGCGTCGGCTGGATCTACCAGTACGCCCTGGTCGACCGCAGCGGCAAGATGGACCTGGGCCAATTGCGCGCCCTGCAGGACTGGTTTCTCAAGTTCGAGCTAAAGACCGTGCCGAATGTGGCCGAGGTCGCCACCGTGGGCGGCATGGTGCGCCAGTACCAGGTGGTGCTGGACCCGAACAAGCTCGCCGCCTACAGCATCACGCACGACAAGGTGATCGAGGCGATCCGGCGCTCGAACCAGGAGGCGGGCGGCTCGGTGCTGGAGCTGGGCGAGGCCGAGTACGTGGTGCGCGCCTCGGGCCTGCTGGCAAGCCTGGAGGACTTTCGAAAGATTCCCCTGCGCGCCACCGACGCCGGCGTCAGCGTGCGATTGGGCGACGTCGCGCGCATCCAGGTTGGCCCGGAGATGCGTCGCGGCATCGGCGAACTCGACGGCGAGGGCGAGGCCACCGGCGGCGTGATCGTCATGCGTTCTGGCAAGAACGCGCTGGAAACCATCGCCGCGGTCAAGGCCAAGATCGCCTCGTTGCAGGACAGCCTGCCCAGCGGGGTCGAGATCGTGCCGACCTACGATCGCTCCAACCTGATCGAGCGGGCCGTGCTGAACCTGCGCGACAAGCTGATCCAGGAATTCATCGTGGTGGCCCTGGTCTGCCTGGTCTTCCTGTTTCACCTGCGCTCGGCTCTGGTGGCAGTCGTGTCGCTGCCGCTGGGCGTCCTCGCCAGCTTCATCGTGATGCAGCACCAGGGCATCAATGCCAACATCATGTCGCTCGGCGGAATCGCCATCGCCATCGGTGCGATGGTCGACGCGGCGGTGGTGATGATCGAAAACGCGCACAAGCATCTGGAACGCTGGCACCACGCTCACCCTCACCCCAACCCTCTCCCGCAAGCGGGAGAGGGGGCCATGCAGCACGCCAACGCTCACTCTTACTCCCTCGCCCCCGCCGGGGGAGAGGGCAGGGGTGAGGGGGCCCAACGGGAGATGAGCAACGACGAGCGCTGGCGTGTCATCGGCGAGGCGGCGACCGAGGTCGGCCCGGCGCTGTTCTTTTCGCTGCTCATCATCACCCTGTCTTTTGTCCCGGTGTTCACGCTGGAGGCGCAGGAGGGACGATTGTTCTCGCCGCTGGCCTACACCAAGACCTACGCCATGGCGGCCGCGGCCGGCCTGGCCGTGACCCTGGTGCCGGTGCTGATGGGTTACCTGATACGAGGGCGGATTCCTAATGAGCTGCGCAACCCGCTGAATCGATGGCTGATCGCCCTGTACCGCCCCCTGCTCGATGGCGTGCTGGCCTGGCCGCGCTCGACCTTGCTGGTGGCGTTGCTGCTGCTGGCAACCACTGCCTGGCCCATCCTCAAGATCGGCGGTGAGTTTATGCCGCCGCTGGACGAGGGCGACCTGCTGTACATGCCCACGGCCCTGCCCGGCCTTTCGGCAGGCAAGGCGGCGCAGCTGCTGCAACAGACCGACCGCCTGATCAAAACCGTGCCTGAAGTGGCGTCGGTGTACGGCAAGGCCGGACGCGCCGAAACCGCCACCGATCCGGCGCCCATGGAAATGTTCGAGACCATCATCCAGTTCAAACCACGCGACCAGTGGCGCGCCGGCATGACCAGCGACAAGCTGGTCGAAGAACTCGACGCCCTAGTCAAGGTGCCGGGCCTGTCCAACATCTGGGTGCCGCCGATCCGCAACCGCATCGACATGCTGGCCACCGGCATCAAAAGCCCGGTCGGCGTGAAGGTGGCCGGCACCGACCTGGCCGAGATCGACCGCATCGCTGGCGAGATCGAACAGGCGCTGAAGAATGTTCCCGGCGTCAGCAGCGCCCTGGCCGAGCGCCTGAGCGGAGGCCGCTACATCGACATCAACATCAACCGCGATGCGGCGGCGCGCTTTGGCCTGAACATCGCCGACGTGCAGTCGGTCATCAGCACGGCCGTGGGCGGCGACAACGTGGGAGAAACGGTGGAAGGGCTGCAACGCTTCCCGATCAACGTGCGTTATCCACGGGAGATTCGCGATTCTCTGGACAAGCTGCGCAAGCTGCCCATCGTCACCGAGCGCGGCGCGCGTCTGGTCCTGGGCGACGTCGCCGAGCTGCGCATCAGCGACGGCCCGCCCATGCTGCGCAGCGAAAACGCCAGGTTGTCGGGCTGGGTCTACGTCGACATCCGCGGGCGCGACCTGCGCTCGGCCGTGCTGGACATGCAGCGCGCGGTGGCGGCCAAGGTCAAGCTCAGCCCAGGCTATTCCGTTTCCTGGTCGGGCCAATTCGAATACCTGGAGCGGGCCACGGCAAGGCTTAAAGTGGTCGTGCCCTTCACCCTGCTGATCATCTTTGTCCTGCTGTTCATGACTTTCAGCCGTTTTGACGAGGCGCTGCTGATCATGGCGACCCTGCCCTTTGCCCTGATCGGCGGCTTCTGGTTGATCTATCTGCTGGGCTTCAACATGTCGGTGGCGGCGGCGATCGGTTTTGTCGCCCTGGTGGGGGTGGCGGCGGAGTTTGGCGTCATCATGCTGCTCTACCTGAAACAGGCCTGGCAGGCGCGCATCGCCCTGGGAAAAATCAGCGAGGCCGATCTGCTCGACGCGATCCGGGAAGGCGCCGTGCTGCGTGTGCGGCCCAAGGCGATGACGGTGGCCGTCATCATCGGCGGCCTGCTGCCGATCATGGTCGGATCCGGAACCGGCTCTGAGGTGATGCAACGCATTGCCGCGCCGATGGTCGGCGGCATGATCACGGCCCCGCTGCTGTCGATGTTCGTGGTGCCGGTGGTGTATCTGCTGCTGCGCAGGCCGTCCGAGGCGCGCGCCGCGCGCGGCTGGTTCTGGAGCAGGCGTCGTGAACCCGTGTAGCCACTCGGCTTCGGCGCGCTTGCTGCCGCTCGTCCTGCTCTGCTTCTCGCTGCTGGAGCAGCCGGACTCGCCCTACATGCTCGATTAAGAGGAATTCATCATGAACAGGACATCACTCACGATGCTGATCGCCACCCTGTCGCTTGCCAGCGCCGCACTTGCTTACTCGGGCGACATGCACGGCATGGCGATGAAGGACATGAGCATGGAGGACTGCATGGGCATGACGAAGGGCATGGACATGAAGATGGCCATGAACGACAAACAGTCGTCCAAGCCGGCGAAGTCCACGGTCCACAGCGTGGACGCGGTGGTCAAGAGCGTTGACAGCGCGAAGGGCAAGGTCACGCTGGCCCACGAGCCGATCAAGTAGGTCACACCGCCCAGCCCGACGCCGGCACTGCCCGCAGCCATTTTCAACAGACAGCGAGGAAATCCCATGTTCCGCAAGAATTACCCGCTCCACACCTTCATGCTCGCGCTGGCCCTGGCCGCACTCGCGGCCCTGCCAGCTTGCGCCGGTGAGACTGTGACACTGCACCATGTGCACGGCCTGTCCTACAGCACCGACGGCAAGCAATTGCTGGTGCCCAGTCACCAGGGGCTGGCCGTTTACGAGGGCGGGCGCTGGTCGAAGGCGGCCGGTCCGCAGCACGACTACATGGGCTTCTCCGCCACGCGCGATGCGCTGTACAGCAGCGGGCACCCGGCGCCGGGTGCCGGGCTGGTCAATCCGTTCGGCCTGATCAAGAGTCGCGACGGCGGCAAGATCTGGCAGAAGCTGGGGCTGGAAGGCGAATCGGACTTTCACATGCTGGCGACGAGCTACGCGACCAATGCGGTCTACCTGTTCAATCACCAGGGCAATTCGCGCATGGAGCAGGCTGGCATCTTCTACACGCGCGACGACGGACTGAAGTGGCAACGCGCCGCCGCAAGGGGTCTGGGCCCGAATGTGAACAGCCTGGCCGTTCATCCCACCGACGCCAGCGTGGTGGCTGCGGGCGCGGACGACGGGCTCTATTTGTCGCGCGACGCGGGGGACAAATTCGAGCGCATCGTCGGCGGCGCCCGGGTGCTCGCCCAGACCTTCGACCTCGATGGCGAGCATCTGTGGTTCAGCAGCTACGCAAGCCGGGCGGCATTGAGCAGGATCGCCTTGAAGGCCGGCGCCAAGCCTGTCGAGATCACGCTGCCGGCCCTGGCCGAGGATGCGGTGATCTACATCGCGCAGAACCCGGTGCGGCGCGGCGAGATTGCCATCGCGACATTCAAGCGCAGCGTCTATCTGCGCAAGGGCGAAGGTGGAGCCTGGACCCGGATCGCCAAGGAGGGATCGACCGGTGAATGACTTGAACAACGGCCATGCGCCCGGTGCTGATCGCAGCCCGCATGGACGGCAATCGGCCGGCCGGCGCAACGCGGGTACCCCGCCGACTCGCGGCAACCGGGCCCTCAATGCAACGCGGCAACCAGCGGGCAGGAGACATTGCCTTTGCTTGATCGGCAGGCGATCAGCAACTTGGCAAGCGCCGCCTGCATACGATTCAGGTCGGAGAGTTTTTCGCGAATGCTCCTGAGCTTGTGTTCGGCCAGCAGGCTGGCCTCGCGGCAATGTGTTCCGTCCTCAAGTTTGAGCAGTTCGGCGATTTCGTCCAGGCTGAAGCCGAGGCGCTGCGCTGATTTGACAAATCGAACCCGCGAGACATCGGTTTCGCCGTAGCGCCGAATGCTGCCGTAGGGCCGGTCCGGCTCTTGCAACAAGCCCTTGCGTTGGTAGAAGCGGATGGTCTCTACGTTGACGCCGGCGGCCGTGGCAAAGGAGCCGATGGTGAGATGGGTTGGACTTTTCATGATGCCGCTTGACTCCGTACAGGACTACGGAAGTAAGCTTACGTCAAGCACTCCGAATTTGAAAGGAAACAGATGTCCGAGACTTACGTCAACCACTCCGAATTTGAAAGGAAACAGATGTCCGAGACGCAAGAGGGGCGCGGCGCTCTGCTGACAGGTGGGACTGCGGCCATCCTTGCATCCACCTGCTGCCTTGGCCCGCTGGTTCTGATCAGTCTGGGCTTCAGTGGCGTCTGGATTGGCAATCTGACCGTGCTTGAGCCCTACCGCCCAATTTTCATCGGCGCTGCTCTGCTGTCCCTGCTGTTTGCCGGGCGGCGCATTTTCCGCCCTGTTCAAGCGTGCAAGCCGGGAGAAGCTTGCGCTGTTCCGCAGGCGCGAACGGCCTACAAGACAGCTTTTGGGAGCGTCGCGACGCTGATCCTGTTGGCGATTGGTTTTCCCTACTTCCTGCCCTATTTCTACTGATTTCTACTGATGAGGAACACAACATGCAAAGTCAAATATCCTCACTCGCGCTAACCTGGAATTCACCATGAAAAAACTGCTTGCTTCCCTCGTCATGTCGGCATTCTTTGGCCCATCGTGGGCGGCGGTCCAGACGGTCACCCTGTCGGTGCCGGGTATGACCTGCGCCGCCTGCCCGATCACGATCAAGATGGCCATCGCCAAAGTAATCGGTGTGCTCAAGACGGAGGTAAGTTTCGAGAAGCTCGAGGCCATTGTTGTTTTCGATGACTCCAAGACCAGCGTGCAAGCACTGACCAAGGCGACCGCCAACGCCGGCTATCCCTCCGCGCTGAGGAAATGATCATGCAGGACCCGAAGAGGTTGTTGCGAACCGGCGTCATTGGCACGGTCCTGGTTGCGCTTTGTTGCTTCACCCCGATTCTGTTCATCCTGCTCGGCATCATTGGCTTGTCGGCGCTTACCGGTTACCTTGACTACGTCCTGTTTCCCGCGCTCGCAGGGTTTATCGCATTGACCATTTACGCGCTCTACCGCAAGCGCCAGGCCGATGCCGGTCGCGCGCAATCGGGCGCGGGAGAAATTCAATGATCGAAATCGAGGCGAGCCTCGACGAAATCACAAGCCAGCGAGAAGCAGGCGCAACGGCTGCGCTCGAGAAGCGCGGTGGCGCCCTTCACGTTGCGATCATCGGCAGCGGAGGCGCCGCCATGGCGGCGGCGCTGAAGGCCGCGGAGCAGGGTGCGCGGGTGACGCTGATCGAGCGCGGCGTCCTTGGCGGCACCTGCGTCAATGTCGGCTGTGTGCCGTCCAAGATCATGATTCGCTCGGCCGCAATCGCCCATTTGCGTCGCCACAGTCCGTTTGACACTGGCATCGCGGCGTCGCAGCCGGTGATACAGCGCAGCGCGCTGCTGGAACAGCAACAGGCACGGGTCGATGAATTGCGCCAGGCCAAGTATGAGGACATCCTGAACGGCAATCCGACCATCACGGTGCTGCGTGGCGAGGCCCGCTTCAAGGATGGCAAAAGCCTCATCGTGCGGACAAGCGACGGCAATGAAAGCGTTTTGGAGTTTGATCACTGCCTGGTCGCTAGCGGCGCCAGCGCGTCGATTCCACCGATTCCCGGCCTGAACGACACACCCTATTGGACTTCAACCGAAGCCCTGGCAAGTGACGTGATTCCTGAGCGCTTGGCAGTGCTCGGCTCATCGGCTGTGGCACTGGAGCTGGCGCAGGCTTTTGCACGGCTCGGGAGCCAGGTCACCATTCTTGCGCGGCATCGCCTGCTGTTCGCTGAAGACCCGGCGATCGGGGAAGCCATCACGACGGTCTTTCGCGACGAAGGAATCGTGGTCCTGGAGCGTGCGCCGGCGAGTCGGGTCGCTTTTATCGGCGACGAGTTCGTCATCACGACGCGGCACGGCGCAACGCGCGGCGAGAAGTTGCTGCTAGCCACCGGTCGTTCGCCCAATACACAGGGTTTGGCGCTCGAGGCGGCGCATGTCGACGTCGATGCGCGCGGCACGATCATCGTCGACATGGCGATGCGCACGTCCAATCCGCGCGTCTACGCCGCTGGAGACTGCACCAATCAACCACAATTCGTCTATGTCGCGGCAGCGGCCGGCACCCGTGCCGCCATCAACATGACAGGCGGCATGGCGGCGCTCGATCTAAGCGCCATGCCTTCGGTGATCTTCACGGACCCGCAGATTGCCAGCGTCGGCTACAACGAGGCGCGGGCGCGCCAGGCTGGACTGGACGCTGACAGCCGCACCTTGACACTGGATAAGGTACCGCGTGCCTTGGCGAACTTCGATACCCGCGGATTCATCAAGGTCGTCGCCGAAGCGGGTTCCGGTCGACTGCTGGGGGTGCAAGCCGTGTCGCCCGAGGCCGGCGACTTGATCCAGACCGCGGCGCTGGCGATTCGAGCGCGAATGACCGTGGGTGAATTGGCCGATCAGTTGTTTCCCTACCTGACCATGGTTGAAGGGCTGAAGCTGGCGGCACAGACGTTCAGCAAGGACGTGACGCAACTGTCGTGCTGCGCCGGCTAGCGGTTCAGCAGCTTCAGCCAGGCGCAACTGACATGGACATCCTCGCGCACGCCCTATGCGCCGGATTCGGCACAACGCTGGCAAAAAGACGCATTGCCGCGCCGATGGTCGGCGGCATGGTCAGCGCCCCGCTGCTGTCGATGTTCGTGGTGCCGGTGGCGTATCTGCTGATGCGCCGGCGCAGCCTTGCGCCCGGAAAGGTTCAAAATCACCACCTCTCCATAGAAAGGATCGCGACATGAACAGGTCCCGGTTCATCGCCGCTGACGCTTCGACGCCATGACCTTGCAGTCCTTCGACCTGCGCCAGGTTGCGCCCGCCAACGCGCTGGGCGGGCAGCCCATCACCGTCTACCTGGCACGCAACCCGCAGTACGACCGCGGGAACAGTCGTTGATATGGACATCCTGGCGCATGCATTGTGGGCCGGCGTCGGCACCGCCGTCGTGCACCGGCGCATGCCAATCAGCCGGCGTGTCGCCATTGCCACCGTGGCACTGGCGGTGCTTCCCGACGTCGTACAGTTCCTGCCGTTGCTGGCTTGGTTCCTTGGCGGCGACGGCAGTTGGTTGGCGTTGCAGGCCTTCGCGCTGGCGAGTCCCGGCCAGGAACCCGCGTTGCCGCCCTTGGTGGGCGCGTTGTCGCAACATCTGCACTGCACGCTGCACAGCGTCGTGGTGGCGGCGACCGTGACGGCACTGCTGTGGTGGGCGCGTGGCGCTTTCTGGTATCCGCTGGCAGGCTGGTGGAGTCACATCGTGATCGACTTCTTCACCCATTCGGCCGACTACTATGCGGTGCCGGTGCTGTACCCGTTCAGCACCTGGGGGTTCGACGGGCTGGCCTGGAACACGCCGTGGTTTCTGGCGCTCAACTACGCCACGCTCACGCTGGCCATCGTTGCTTTGCTGCTGACCCGGCGTCGGACATGAACAACGCAGGACCAATCCCCGCGCTTGGACCGCACTTTGGCTGCGCCTGAAATCTCGGCTTGACCGAATGGGCACGGTCGGCGCCTTCGCCATGGCGATACTGTGCCCGGTCTGCTTTCCCAAGCTGGCTCTGATTGGCGCGGTGCTGGGGCTGGGCGTGCTGGCGCCTTACGAAGGCTGGTTCGTCGCCGCTGCGCAGGTTTTCATGGTCGTGGCGCTGGCCGGCCATGGGGTCGCCTGGCGGCAACACCGCAACATCGGCATCCCGCTGCTGGCCGTTTGCTGGACGCTTTGGGGTTTGGAGAGTAGGATTCAATCCTATCCAATCCAATCCAATCCAATGAATGGAGGCGCATCATGCGAACGACACAGCAACTCAGCATCACCCTGCCAAACGACATGGCCGATGTGGTAAAGACCAAGGTACGGGCTGGGGAGTACGCCAGCGAAAGCGAGGTTATCCGCGACGGTTTACGCGCTCTGATTGCGCGTGATCGAGCGGTCGAAAGTTGGCTGCGCGACCAAGTAGGCCCAGCCTACGATGCGTTGAAGGCCGACCCATCCCGCGCCGTCACCGCTGCCCAGGTGCGCACCCGCCTTGCCGCTGAGCACGCCAAGGCGCGATGAGCTACCGCGTTGTATTCTCGCCCGAGGCCGAGCAACAACTTACAGCTCTGTATCGCTACATCGCCGGTGCAACCCCATGCAGCGAAGCGCAGCCTACGCTTCGACTGCGATTAGGCTGGCAAGGAAAGTTTGTGCAATTGAACGGAATACGCAGGCTGTACGAGGCGGCTGAAGATGCGGCCAAGGCCGACAAGCGCGGTCTATGGCGTGATGCTGACCCAGTGCCACCCTGGGAGTTCAGGCACAACAACAAGACCAAGCCCTGAAACAGTTGCTATTGTTTTGCTAGCTGCTTGCGCACATTCCACGGGGGCTAGAGCATCAAAAGGCATGTGAACACCGCCTGTAGCCGTCGATCACATGGTGGTTGGTGATTGACGGCACCGCGCGCCACGCGAAAGCCGCTGCTGTCGGCTTGGGCCGTCGCAGGGGCCGGGCGGCTGGGGGCGGTGTTCTAGCCACCGGCGCCAGCGGTACTTCAACGGGTGGCGTTGCTGGATTGCGCGGCGGTTTTGGGCTTCCAGTCGCGCGCGGAGGCTTGGGCCGCTGCGCGTTGCGCTGGTGACAAGCGGCGCTCCATCAAATCAAGGTTATTTACGGCATTTTGAAGCCCCTGTGCGCTGGCCAGCAGCCACCAGAAATAAGCTGATTGTTCATCCTTGGGCACGCCCCGGCCGTCGTCATACATATTGCCCAGGTTGAACTGCGCCCTGGCCTCCCCCTGCTCGGCAGCTTTGCGGACCCACGCTGCGGCCTGCTGGTCATCCTTGGGCACGCCTCGGCCGTTGGCATACATCCCGCCCAGGTTGAACTGCGCACCGGCATACCCCTGCTCGGCGGCTTTGCGGAACCACGCCACGGCATGCTGGTCATCCTTGGGCACGCCTCGGCTGTCCTTATACATCACGCCTAGGTTGTTCTGCGCATAGGCATCCCCCTGCTCGGCGGCTTTGCGGAACCACACCACGGCTTGCTGCTCGTCCTTGGGCACGCCTTGGCCGTGGGCATACATCGCGCCCAGGTTGTACTGCGCCATGGCAACCCCCTGCTCGGCGGCTTTGCGGTACCACGCCACCGCTTGCTGTTCGTCCCAGGGCACGCCCCGGCCGTTGGCATACATCAAGCCCAGGTTGTACTGCGCACCGGCACCCCCCTGCTCGGCGGCTTTGCGGAACCACGCCACGGCTTGCTGCTCGTCCTTGGGCACGCCTTGGCCGGTGTCATACATCAGGCCCAGGCTGTACTGCGCCCTGGCATCCCCCTGCTCGGCGGCTTTCCTGTACCACGCTGCGGCCTGCTGCTCGTCCTTGGGCACGCCTCGGCCGTTGGCATACATCAAGCCCAGGTTGAACTGCGCGCTGGCATCCCCCTGCTCGGCGGCTTTGCGGTACCACGCTACGGCTTGCTGCTCGTCCTTGGGCACGCCTCGGCCGTCGTGATACATATTGCCCAGGTCGTGCTGCGCAAGGGCATTCCCCTGCTCGGCGGCTTTGCGGTACCACGCCACGGCTTGCTGCTCGTCCTTGGGCACGCCTTGGCCGCTGGCATACATCGCGCCCAGGATGCCCTGCGCACCGGCATGCCCCTGCTCGGCCAGCTTTTTAAACCCCGCAAAAGCCGTGCGGTAATCTTGGCGCTCAAAGGCCGCACGCGTCTGCTCTAACGTCTGCGCCTGCACCGGCACCCACGCGCCCGTGGTGAGCGCCAGCGCCAGCAACAAAGAACGGGTCAAACTTTTCATGGATGAATTCTCCTTTGAGTGAGTGCCATCAAAGTAATGGCACCGCATCAATCTTGTGGGCTTGCCCGCACGTCCACGGCTGGCTGTTACCGGCAGCATAGGGTACGCGGGCGATGTCGATATTGGCACTATAGCCTACGCACTGGAAAGGGCGGCTGGATGTGACGCTGTGGGGCTGGCGGGCAAAATTTGGGGTCAGATTCCAATTTCGGAGTTTTTGGGGTCAGAGCCCAAATTCGCCAAGCCTACGGCTCGCCCGGAGGGCGCGGTGCGATGCACCGCAGCGAAATTGATGTCTGACCCCAATAACTCCACTGCCACTGCTGTCGGCTTGGGCCGTCGCAGGGGCCGGGCGGCTGGGGGCGGGGTTCGAGCCACCGGCGCCAGCGGTACTTCAACGGGTGGCGCTGCTGGATTGCGCGGCGGTTTTGGGCTTCCAGTCGCGCGCGGAGGCTTGCGCGGCGGCGCGTTGCTCGGGTGACAAGCGGCGCTCCACAATATTACGGTTCTGTACGGCATTTTGAAGCCCCTGTGCACTGGCCAGCAGCCACCAGAAATAAGCTGATTGTTCATCCTTGGGCACGCCCTGGCCGATGCCATACATCATGCCCAGGTTGTTCTGCGCACTGGCAACCCCCTGCTCGGCGGCTTTGTGGAGCCACGCTGCGGCTTGCTGCTCGTCCTTGGGCACGCCTCGTCCGAATGCATACATCGCGCCCAGGGCGCCCTGCGCACTGGCATCCCCCTGCTCGGCGGCTTTGCGGTACCACACCACGGCTTGCTGCTCGTCCTTGGGCACGCCTCGGCCGCCGACATACATCAAGCCCAGGTTGAACTGCGCAAGGGCAGCCCCCTGCTCGGCGGCTTTGCGGTACCACGCCACGGCTTGCTGCTCGTCCTTGGGCACGCCTTGGCCGTTGCGATACATCAGGCCCAGGTTGTTCTGCGCATCGGCATGCCCCTGCTCGGCGGCTTTGCGGTACCACACTGCGGCCTGCTGGTCATCCTTGGGCACGCCTTGGCCGTTGCGATACATCTCGCCCAGGTTGTACTGCGAGCTGGCATACCCCTGTTCGGCGGCTTTGCGGTACCACGCCACCGCCTGCTGCACGTCCTTGGGCACGCCTCGGCCCTGGTCATACATCTGGCCCAGGTTGAACTGCGCACCGGCATGCCCCTGCTCGGCGGCTTTGCGGTGCCACGCCACCGCCTGCTGCTCGTCCTTGGGAACGCCTTGGCCGTTGCGATACATCTCGCCCAGGTTGTTCTGCGCGGTGGCATTCCCCTGCTCGGCCAGCTTTTGAAACCCCGCAAAAGCCGTGCGGTAATCCTTGCGCTCATAGGCCGCAAGCGACTGCTCAAACGTTAGCTCAAACGTCTGCGCCTGCACAGGCACCCACGCGCCCGTGGTGAGCGCCAGCGCCAGCAACAAAGAACGGGTCAAACTTTTCATGGATGAATCTCCCTGGGGTGAGTGCCATCAAAGTAATGGCACCGCATCAATCTTGTGGGCTTGCCCGCACGCCCACGGCCAACTGTTACCGGCAGCATAAGGTACGCGGACGGTGTCGGTAGGGGCAACTATAGCCTGCGCACTGGAAAGGGCGGCTGGACGTGACGCTGTGGGGCTGGCGGGCCGCCACCGGCTGCTGCCTGGGGCTGGTGCTGTGCCGTGGCTTTGCCAGCGGGAGGATTGCTTTTTGTGAATCCCCAGATCGGCCATGGTGGGGGTTTGAGTGCGGTAACACGGCGTTACCGCACTCGTCCCGATCCCTTTAGCGCCCACATTCTTCGGCATGTCGCGCAGCTTCGTCGAGCAGCGCGGTCATGCTGGGCGGCCTGACTTTGTGATTGAGCTGCGCTGCGCGCTGTGGGTCAGTCCACCCAGCATCACCGCTTTCGGTTTGCCAGCGTTGTAGTGTTGGTCAGTGCGCGCGGCTCGGCTTCGCCCCGCGCAGGTGCTGGGGAGTTACATCGCCAGTACTTCGCAAATGTCAGCCAGTGCGCTGGAGCGCAGAGATGGTGTCGGCTCGCTTGCGCATCGTGCTGGATCAGCCGTCGCCTGCGGCTCGGCCTGGCAAACCGTGGTTTTCGTAGCACCAGTGGCACACGCCCGCTACGGCCACCCGCTTCGCTTTTACATAAGGCCCCATTTTGCAAAGTGGCCTACGCTGGGGGGGGGGGGGGGGGGGGGGGGGGGGGGGGGTGCAGAGCCGGCGGCGCTCCCCGGTCGCATTCGCGCCCTACGCACCGCCGTCTGTGCACCCTTGTCGTTGGCGTGGCCCCTTGGCTTCAGTCAGGCGCTGCGCGCAGGGTTCTTGTCAGTGGCCTGCGGCCAGGTGCTGCTTCTGTGCGCATCGCCGTCAAAGGCGACGTCAAAGGTGGCGACAATGGCTTCCTGGAAGAGACTCCGTACCCATCCAACCCGGCGCCTGACGCGATCCGGGCAGCGCGCGCCCAGCCGACACCCAGCCTTAACCCGCTGGGTTTTTTGTTGTCTGGTGCGTTTGGCTACATGGTGGCTACATGGTGGCTACACGGCGAAAAAGCGACACCAAGTAAAAAGCCACGTACTACTGATTAGATAGCTGCGTGGCTAGTGTTTACGCGGGCTGTAGCCTGTTTTATCTGGTGGCCTGGGGCGGAATCGAACCACCGACACAAGGATTTTCAGTCCGCTGCGTCGTAGCCCGTCTTCAGCGCCGCTATTTGCCGCGTCGCAATCGCAGCGCGTTCCCGATCACCGAGACCGAACTGAAGCTCATGGCGAGCGCCGCAATCAACGGCGACAGCAGCCAACCGGTCAACGGGTACAACACACCGGCGGCGATGGGGATGCCCAGCGCGTTGTAGAGGAAAGCAAACATCAGGTTTTGCTTCATGTTGCCAACGGTGGCTTCCGACAGCGCCCGCGCCACCGCGATACCGCGCAGATCGCCCTTGACCAGCGTCACCTGGGCGCTGTTCATCGCCACATCGGTTCCCGTGCCCATGGCGATGCCAACATCGGCTTTCGCCAATGCGGGGGCATCGTTGATGCCGTCACCGGCCATGGCCACGACATGCCCTTCGCGCTGCAGCCGCTCGACCAGCAGCAGCTTGTCGAGCGGCTTCATTTCACCCAGCACTTCGTCGATGCCCAGGCGTCTGGCGACCGCCTTCGCCGTGGTCAGCCCGTCTCCGGTGGCCATGACGATGCGCAGACCCGTAGCCTTTAACGCGGCCAGGGCTTCGGGCGTGCTCAGCTTGATCGGATCGGACACTGCCAGCAGACCCGCCAGTTCACCATCGACCGCCAGGTGCATCACGCTGGCGCCCTCGCCGCGCAACTCTTCAGCCTGCGCAAGCAAGCTGTCGACCGAAACACCAATCTGCTGCATCAATGCGGTATTTCCGAGCGCAAGCTGATGTCCCGCGACCTGTCCGCGAACGCCGATTCCAGAGCCCGATTCAAAGCTCTCCGGCTTGTCCAACGACAGACCCCGCTCGCGCGCCGCGCGGACAATGGCCTCGGCCAGCGGATGTTCACTGCCCTGATCGAGGCTCGCCGCCAGGCGCAGCACTTCGTCGGCCTGATAGCCCGGCGCGGCAAGCGCGCGGTCAAATGCCGGCCGGCCCTCGGTCAGCGTGCCAGTCTTGTCGACGATGAGAGTGTCGATCTTGCGCAGGTTCTCGATGGCAGCGGCATCGCGGAATAACACACCCTGGGTGGCGCCGCGTCCGGTGGCAACCATGATCGACATCGGTGTGGCCAGGCCCAGGGCGCAGGGGCAGGCAATGATCAGAACCGCCACCGCGTTAATGAGACCATAAACCCAGCTCGGCTGCGGCCCGAACAAGCCCCAGACAAAGAAGGTGAGCAAGGCGATGCCCACCACGGCGACCACGAAGTAGCCCGCCACCAGATCGGCCATGCGCTGCATCGGAGCCTTGGAGCGTTGCGCCTGTACCACCATCTGCACGATCTGCGCCAGCACGGTGCTCGAACCGACCCGTTCGGAACGCATGACCAGCGCGCCGCTGGTGTTGAGCGTGGCGCCGATCACCTTGTCGCCGATGCGCTTGGTCACCGGCATCGGTTCGCCGGTGAGCATGGATTCATCGACCGAACTGATGCCTTCGATGACGGTGCCGTCCACCGGAACCTTCTCGCCGGGACGCACGCGCAAGGTATCGCCGACATGCACATGGGTCAGCAGCACGTCTTCCTCGCTGCCATCGGAGCGGATGCGCCGGGCCGTCTTGGGCGCCAGGCCAAGCAGCGACCTGATGGCCGCCGAAGTCTGCGAACGGGCCTTGAGCTCCAGCACCTGCCCGAGCAAGGTCAGCGAGATGATCACCGCCGCCGCCTCGAAATACACCGCGACGCGGCCCATCGAGAGGAACGAGTCCGGGAACACCTGGGGCGCGACCGTGGCCACCACGCTGTAGATAAAGGCCGCGCCGGTACCCAAGCCAATCAGGGTCCACATGTTCGGGCTGCGGTTCAGCACCGACATCCAGCCGCGCGAGAAGAATGGCCAGCCTGCCCACAGCACGATGGGCGACGCCAGCGCCAATTCCAGCCAGTTTTGGCTGGCCATGTCCATCCATTGCAGCCGATGACCGAACATGGCCAGCACAAAAACAATTGTTGTCAGCGGCAAGGTCCACCAAAAGCGCCGCTGGAAGTCGCGCAATTCCGGGTTGTCCTCCTCATCGAGGCTGGGCAACTCCGGCTCCAGTGCCATGCCGCATTTCGGACAGTCCCCGGTATGGTCCTGGCGCACCTCCGGGTGCATCGGGCAGGTGTAGATCGAGCCAACTGGCGCCGGCGTTTCTTGTGCAACGACAGGCTTGGGCTCGATGAATTGCCCGGGATTGGCGATGAATTTGGCTTTGCAGCGCGCGCCGCAAAAATAATAGAGCCGTCCATCGTGCTGCTGTCGCTGCTCGGATTGCTCGGTGACGCGCATGCCGCAGACAGGATCTTTCAGAAGCGACGAATCGCCTTGCGAAGCCGCCTGCCCGTGCCCCGCATGATGATGTTCTTGGGTCTGCATCGTCCGTATTCTCCCCGATCAGGCAAAAGTCGAACGGCTCGTCACGCCATATCACCGGCACGCAGCAGGTCACTCATCACGACATTGAGCTTGGCGACGATTCGGTGCCCGCGCAGGGTCTTTCTTACCCGTTGACGCGAAAATTGATCATCATGCCGGCCTCGGCGTGCTCGAGGTTGTGGCAGTGGAACACGTAGGTCTGGTTGCCGGGAAAGTCATGGGAGAAATCGACGGCGATCTTCACGGTTTCGCCCGGCCACAGCAGCACGGTGTCCTTCCAGCCCAGGTCGCTCACCGTGCGCCCGCGGCCGAAGCGCGCGCCCGCGGACACCTGGCGCGGACTGTTCAGTCGTTCCACGACCTGGAACGAGAAGCCGTGCATGTGCATGGGGTGCGGCATGCCGCGCTCCGGGTTGCTGATGCTCCATAGTTCCACCGCGCCGCGCTTCACGTCGAACGAGATGTCGTCCATGCGGAAGGTGCGCCCGTTGATCAGGAAGCGCATCCGCTCCATCGACAACTCGATCTTGCGCTCGGAAGCGCCCTCGGTGCGAATCGGGCGGATTTCGGAAAGCCGCGCTGGCGGCGCCGCGACGAAACGATCTCCTTCGGTTACCGACAGCCTCAGAACGTTGAACTCCGCGCCCAGCGGCAGGCGCGACGAGCCCATGCTGGCCATCATCTGCCCCATCATGCCGCCCATGCCCGGCATGCCACCGGCATCCTCGTTTTCCATCGGATCGAACGCCAGGCTCTTGAGGAAAATGTCTTCCCCGGGTTGTGCCTGCGCGGCGTCGAACAGCAGGTCCAGCCGCTCGCCGGGCGCGAGATAGGCCTCGGCCGCCGCATGGGGCTGCTCGAGCAGGCCGCCGTCGCCGCCGATGACTGAAAAATTCAGCAGCGTCTGCCCCTTGACGAAGGCGAGCCGGTAAATTCGCGCGTTGGAGCCGTTGAGCAGCCGCAAGCGGTAAACGCGCGGGGTGACGGTCAAAAAGGCATTGGGCGTCAGGTTGCAGAGAATGACGTCGCCCAGCCAGCCCATCATGGACTCGTGCATGTTGGGCTGGTAGCGCATCCCTCCCGCAGCGTCGAACTGCTTGTCCTGGATGACCAGGGGCAGATCGGTTTCGCCGAGCCGCAGATCGAGCGCCTTGTTCAGCCTGCGCTGGTCTTCGTCCTCGACCAGGAAAAAGCTCGCCAGACCGCCGTAGGCCTGTTTGGCGGTCAATTCGTGCGCATGGGTGTGGTACCAGTAGGTGCCGCCGCGATCTTTCACCTTGAAGTCGTATTCAAAGCGGCCGCCGGGGCCGATGGTGCTCGACGGGTGGCCATCCATGGCGGCCGGCGTGTGCAGGCCGTGCCAGTGGATGATGGTTGGCTCCTGCAGCGCGTTGTGCAGCGTGGCCTGAAACCGGGCCCCGCTTTCCAGGCGCAGGATCGGGTTCTGGTAGGCCTTGCCCGCCTGTTCGGTCTGGTAGAGCAGGAACGGCGACGCCGCCTGGCCCGGAAGAAGCGGGAAACTGGCAGCGGTGGCGCGGATTTGCAGCGGCCCGCCTACGTCGAGCACACCAAAAGGCCCGCTGCCGCCGGGGATGAACAGCTTTTGCTTGAAGTTTCCCACCGCGATCGGGTCGAACGGGTAAGGGCTGATGGGCGGCGATGCGACACCAGCGGGCCGGCGCGCGGCAAGATACATCGCGGTGGCGCCCGCCGCCCCGCCCAGGGCGGCCACGCCTGAGAACTGGAAAAAACTTCTTCTGTTAATCATGGATATCCTCTTTGAGTGAAAGGTTGGGGGAAACGCAAAGTCACTTCCCTTTGAGCAAGTCGTCGCGTTTTTGCAAGAACTCTTCGCGGCTGATATTTCCGCCAGCGTAGGTCTCTTCCAGAATATCGATCGCGCGCTTGCCCCCGGGCGCTTTAAGTTTGTCGAAGAAGAACTTGATTGCGAGAAACAGGAAAGCGAATGGCAGCAGCCATAGCGCCAGCATCGCGATCCAGCCACCCATCATCCAAACCCCGTGATCAAAACCATACATGCTGCTCTCCTTTTGCAATAAAGCTCATGTCCGTTGCCCAAAACGACATCAACGCCGCACCACCTGCCCGGACGCCACGGTTGCCACGGACGCCGCGGTTGCCGCGCGCCGTTGCATTTCCCGCGCCAATCCCATCAGCTTGCTTCTCACGTCCTGGCCCATGACTGCTGGCCCGATCAGAGGCGGCACCCAGAAACCCGGCACGATGCTGGCCTGATAGATCAAGAGCGTCGCATCGTTTTGACCCTCGATGCGCCACTCGCCCTGCTTGTTCTTGAAACTGCCACCGACTGCCTCAAAGCGGATGACTTCGAGTGGCGTCTCCGTAATCCGCACGAGCACCTCGATCGGCAACATAAACAACAGAAATCCGGACTGACCCGTTTGTTTCAGCAACAACGGCTGTCCCGGCCCGCTCACGATCTGGCTGCTTTGCATGCCCGGGACAAAGCGCGCCAGATTGTTGTAATCGGTCAGCACCTGCCATGCGAAGTGATGGTGAGCGTCAACGCGCAGGCTGGCGTTGATCCGGATTGCATCCTGATTGCGCTCGATCCGAATCTCAGGTTCCGCCGACGCCGCAATGCCGGCCGACAAAAGGCTCGATAGCAACAGCAGCGACGCG
>JBCKPE010000025.1:0-23412 GCA_038901875.1 Burkholderiaceae bacterium | reverse complement strand
CTGACTGACACTTGCGAAGCACTGACTTGGATGTGGTGCAGCGTCACCAATGCTGTCGTAACATCGTCGGCCAGACTATCGCTACCTCGGCGGCAGATAAACGCTATTCGTTAGGCGCCGGAGTCAAAGGAGCCCTTGCATGTTCAAGCGCATCGACCATATCGAACTGCTGACTGCATCGCCCGAGCGCACGATCGCGTTCTATACCGGCGTGCTCGGCTTCCGCGAGCGCGAGCGCGGGCGCATTCCCGAGACCCCTTCCGGGCCGCTGGATCTCGTCTACCTCGAGCTTGGCGGCACTACCGTCGAGGTGATGTGCTATCCGGAAGAGAAAACCATCCCGTCTCGCAGCGCAGAGCAGCGGCTCGGCTGGCAGTGCCTCGCCCTCGAGGTGGATGACATGGACGGCGCGCTGAACATACTCAAAGAGAAGGGCGTGGAGGCAGCGTGGGGGCCGGTGAAGCGGCCGGACTATGCCCGCGCCGAGATCCGCGATCCGGATGGCAACCCGATCGAGTTGAGGCAGTGGTATCGCCGCTAGCTAGTGGAGGCACCGCTGCCTAGCCCGTCGTATATGGACTCCCCTGCAACGGCAAGAAGCTGACCGATCCTAGTGGTCCGGTGAAAGCGCCTGCGACAAGCAGCAGCCAAAAAGAACCCGGCACAAAGTCCGGGCTGAAACATGCCGAGGCATGCTCGCCAAGGGAGGATGGCGAGGGGCTTGCGCCCGCTGGAAATGGTACGCGCTGTCAAGGGCGGCGGCGCCTCGAATCGAGCAAGTGGCCCGGTGCGAAATGAAATCAACGCCGTTTATCGCGTCTCATCCAAGCGCAAATATTTAGGCGGGTTCTTTGGGGGGTAAAGCAGTTTTTCTACTGTTCTACATTGGCGAACTGGCGGAGAGGGCGGGATTCGAACCCGCGGAGGGCATTACCCCTCACACGCTTTCCAGGCGTGCGACTTAAACCGCTCATCCACCTCTCCGGCGCGCCGGATTCTATCAGCGGAGCCTTCGAACCGGCCCCTGGAACAGGTCGAAACTAGGTCGTGCTCTTGCTCGCCTGCACCATCTTCATGGCCGAGGCGATCAGCGCCGCGACCTGGGTCATGTCGCTGGGCACGATGAGCGTCGTCGTCGCGTCTGCCGCCACCTTGCTGTAGGCGTCGATGGACCGTTCGGCGACCTTGAGCTGCACCGCCTGCTCGCCACCGGGCAGGCGAATTGCCGCGGCCACCAATTCGATCGCCTTGGCGTTGGCTTCAGCCACCGCCATGATGGCGGCAGCTTCACCCTGCGCATTGTTGATGGCCGACTGCTTCTCGCCTTCGGAGCGGGCGATGAAGGCTTCGCGCTCGCCGGTTGCAATGTTGATCTGCTCCTGGCGCCGGCCTTCCGAGGCGGCGATCAGCGCGCGCTTTTCCCGCTCGGCGGTGATCTGGGCTTGCATCGCGTGCAGGATCTCCTTGGGCGGCGTCAAGTCCTTGATCTCGTAACGCAGCACCTTGACGCCCCAGTTCAGCGCCGCCTCGTCGATCGCCTGCACCACCTGGGCATTGATGAGGTTGCGCTCCTCGAACGTCTTGTCCAGTTCCAGTTTGCCGATCACGCTGCGCAGCGAGGTTTGCGCCAGCTGCGTCACGGCGACGATGTAGTTGGACGAGCCGTAGCTGGCGCGCATCGGGTCGGTCACCTGGAAATACAGGATGCCATCCACTTGAAGCTGCGTGTTGTCCCGGGTGATGCAGACCTGGCTTGGGACATCAAGGGGGATCTCCTTGAGCGAATGCTTGTAGGCGACGCGATCAACGAACGGCACCAGCAGACTGAGTCCCGGGGTCAGCGTGGTGTGGAACTTGCCCAGGCGTTCGACCACCCAGGCATTTTGCTGCGGCACGATCTTGAGCGAGCGCACGACGAAGATGCCGGCGACAACCAACAGGATGAGGGCGATTTCCATGGATATTCCTTTGCAAATAGGCTGTGATGTTACTTGACGGGCTCCACGATAAGCCGACTGCCTTCCACCGCGACGATGGTGAAGACGCCGGCGCCGGGCGTCGCGCGGGGCCCAAGTTGCGCGGTCCATTCAGCGCCCCGGTACTTGACTGAAGTCGTGCCATCCGGGCTCCATGCTTGGACCGTGATGGTCCCGCCTATGTCCAGATTGACGTCGCGATTGGCCGAACTGTGCGCGCGGCGCGGCTGCTTGCTGCGAACCCGGTACCAGATGGCCACCGCGCCGCCGCCGAGCATGGCTGCAGCGATGATCTGCATGGTGATGGTTGCCCCCAGGTGCGCGGCGATGGCTCCCGCGGCCATTCCCAGCGCCAGCAGCAACAGGTAGAAGGTGCCGGTGACCAGTTCCATCGCCACCGCCACGCCGACAAGAATCCACCAGATGGTCGCTTCGTCCATGATCATTCCTTTTCCTTGGGCATGCGCCGTATTCTGTGTCAAAACGCGGTCGTCCGGTCCGAAGTGATCTGCAGCCGCCTGCGCAGCCGGACCTTGGCGCAGGAATTCCGTACACTTCGCCCCTCATTCATTGAACGGAGCCGGCATGAAATTCCGTTTCCCGATCATCATCATCGACGAAGATTTTCGCTCCGAGAACAGTTCCGGTCTGAGCATCAGGGCGATGGCCAAGGCGTTCGAGGCCGAGGGCTTCGAGGTGCTGGGCGTCACCAGCTATGGCGACCTGTCGCAGTTTGCCCAGCAGCAGTCACGCGCCAGCGCCTTCATCCTGTCGATTGATGACGAGGAGTTCACGCCGGGCCCGGACCTGGACCCGGCGGTGCTGAACCTGCGCAGTTTCATCGACGAGGTGCGGCGCAAGAACGCCGACGTGCCGATCTACGTCTATGGTGAGACCAAGACCTCGCGCCATCTGCCGAACGACATTCTGCGCGAGCTGCATGGCTTCATCCACATGTTCGAGGACACGCCGGAGTTCGTCGCGCGCCACATCATCCGCGAGGCCAGGAATTACCTCGAAGGCGTGCAGCCGCCGTTCTTCAAGGCGCTGGTCGAGTATGCGCAGGACGGCTCCTACTCCTGGCACTGTCCCGGGCATTCCGGTGGCGTGGCGTTCCTGAAGAGCCCGGTCGGACAGATGTTTCACCAGTTCTTTGGCGAGAACATGCTGCGCGCCGACGTTTGCAATGCCGTGGAAGAACTCGGCCAGTTGCTCGATCACACGGGCCCCGTGGCTGAAAGCGAGAAAAACGCCGCCAGGATCTTCAATGCCGACCACTGTTTTTTCGTCACCAACGGCACCAGCACGTCGAACAAGATGGTCTGGCACCACACGGTGGCGCCTGGCGATGTGGTCGTGGTGGACCGCAACTGCCACAAATCCATCCTGCACGCCATCATCATGACCGGTGCTGTCCCAGTCTTCCTGAAACCCACGCGCAACCATTTCGGCATCATCGGTCCGATCCCCAAGGATGAGTTCTTGCCGGAAACGATCAAGGCCAAGATTCGCGCCAATCCGCTGCTGCAGCATGTTGACGCCGAGCAGGTGCGACCGCGCATCATGACGCTGACCCAATCGACCTACGACGGCGTCATCTACAACACCGAAACCATCAAGGATCTGCTCGACGGTTACATCGATGCGCTGCATTTCGACGAGGCCTGGCTGCCGCACGCCGCCTTTCATCCGATCTACGGCACCTACCATGCGATGGGCAAGAACCGGCCGCGGCCGCGCGAGGCGCTGGTGTTTTCGACCCAGTCGACGCACAAGCTGCTGGCCGGCATCAGCCAGGCCAGCCATGTGCTGGTGCAGGACTCGCAGAATCGCAAGCTGGATCGCCATCTGTTCAACGAGGCCTACCTGATGCACACCAGCACCAGTCCGCAGTACGCCATCATCGCCAGCTGCGACGTTGCCGCGGCCATGATGGAGCCGCCCGGCGGCAAGGCGCTGGTGGAAGAAAGCATCTCCGAAGCGCTGGACTTCCGCCGCGCCATGCGCAAGGTCGATGACGAGTACGGCAAGGACTGGTGGTTCAAGGTCTGGGGACCGGACCGCCTGGTGGAAGAGGGCGTGGGCGAGGCCAGCGACTGGATCCTGACTGGGGAGACGCGTTCGACGCGAACAAAGCAGAACGAGTCGCGCAACTGGCATGGTTTCGGCGACCTGGCCGAAGGCTTCAACATGCTCGATCCGATCAAGGCGACCATCGTGACGCCGGGGCTTGATCTGAACGGCCGTTTTGCCAGCACCGGCATTCCGGCCATCATCGTCGGCAAGTTCCTGGTCGAGCATGGGGTCATCGTTGAAAAGACCGGCCTCTACTCGTTCTTCATCATGTTCACCATCGGCATCACCAAGGGCCGCTGGAACACCCTGCTGACGGCCTTGCAGCAGTTCAAGGACGACTACGACCGGAACCACCCGATATGGCGCATCCTGCCCAAGTTCTGCAAGGCGCAACCGCGCTACGAGCAGATGGGCTTGCGCGACCTGTGCCAGCACGTGCATGAGATCTACGCGAAACAGGACGTCGCCCGCCTGACGACCGAGATGTACCTGAGCGACCTGACACCGGCGATGACCCCGAGCGCGGCCTACGCGCATATCGCGCACCGCAAGACCGAGCGGGTGGAGATTGACCAGCTCGAAGGCCGTGTCACGGTGGGACTGGTGACGCCCTATCCGCCGGGCATTCCGCTGCTGGTTCCGGGCGAGGTCTTCAACAAGAAGATCGTCGATTACCTGAAGTTCGCGCGTGCCTTCAATGCCCAGTGCCCGGGTTTCGAGACCGACATCCACGGCCTGGTCGCGGAGCCCTCAAGCAACGGCAAGATGCGCTATTTCGCCGACTGCACGCAGCGTTCAGCCTGAAGGTTCGGCGATGCCGCCGACCACCTGGCTGAAGCCGCCGTCGACGTAGGTGATCTCGGCGCTGATGCCACTCGCCAGGTCGCTAAGCAGGAAGGCCGCGGCATTGCCAACATCGGCAAGCGTCACGTTGCGCCGGATCGGGGCTGACGCGGCCACCACGGCGAGGATCTTTCCGAAACCCTTGATGCCGCTGGCTGCGAGCGTCTTGATCGGGCCGGCGCTGACGGCATTGACCCGAATGCCGCGCGGTCCGAGCGATTCCGCCAGGTAACGCACCGAGGCCTCGAGCGAGGCCTTGGCCAGGCCCATCGTGTTGTAGTTCGGCACAGTCCGGTTCGCGCCCAGATAGGTCAGCGTCAGCAGCGCCGAGCCGGGGTTGAGGTAGGGCAGCGCCGCCTTGGCCATGGCGGGAAAACTGTAGGCGCTGATGTCGTGCGCCACCCGAAACGATTCGCGGCTCAGTCCATCGAGAAAATCGCCGGCGATCGCCTCACGCGGCGCGTAGCCAATGGCGTGGACAAAACCATCAAGGCGCGGCCAACTTGTTGCGAGATCTCTGAACAGGGCATCGATCTGCAGATCGTCGCCAACGTCACAGTCAAACACCAGGGTCGAGCCAAACTCGGCGGCAATCTCGGTGATACGCTCCTTGAAGCGCTCTCCGACGTAACTGAAAGCAAGTTCCGCGCCCTGGGCGTGGCAAGCGCGGGCGATGCCATAGGCGATCGAGCGGTTGCTCAACACGCCGGTGATCAACAGTTTTTTGCCAGTCAGGAAGCCCACTTCGATTTTCCTCTTCGTGCCAATAAAGCGCCGGGCCGCCCCAAGCTCTTTTTGCCTGCTATCCCGGCAAAGGCATCGTGGCAGCGAAGCGGTCGAAACGTTTGCCGAACGTCATGGTGCAGAATTGTCTCATGCGAAGTTTGCTCCTTTGTCTGCTGCTGGCGTGCTTCACCGTGGCCCGGGCCGCGCCGGGTTACGCGATGTGGGGTGACTTGAAATACCAGAGCGGCTTTGGCCATTTCGCCTACGCCAACCCCGACGCGCCCAAGGGCGGCGAGATGCGCCTGGTGAGCAACCTGCGCGTTTCAACCTTCGACAAGTACAACCCGTTCACGATCAAGGGCAGCGCGCCGGCCTACCTCGGCGACTTGATGTTCGATTCCCTGCTGACGGGTTCGCTGGACGAGACCGGCGCCGGCTACGGACTGTTGGCCGAAGACATCGAGGTGGCCAGCGACGGCATGAGCGCGACGTTTCGCCTGCGCCAGCAAGCACGCTTTCACAACGGCGACCCGGTGCTCGCGGCCGACGTCAAGCACAGCTACGAGACGCTGATTGGTCCGCACGCTTCGCCCTCCTACAAGACGCTGCTGATTGACGTTGCCGGTTGCGATGTGCTCGACGAGCGGACCGTGCGCTTCCGTTTCCTGAAACCCAATCGCGAGCTGCCCTTGACGGTCGGTGGACTGGCGGTGTTCAGCCGCAAGTGGGGCATGGAGAACGGCGTTGCAAAGTCATTTGACAAGGTGGTGATGGACATCCCCATTGGCAGTGGCCCTTACCGGATCGGCCCGGTCAGGTTCGGCAAGGACATCACCTACGTCCGTGATCCGGCCTATTGGGCGGCCGGCTTGAACGTAAAACGCGGCATGCATAACTTTGATCGCATCTTGGTGAAGATCTACAAGGACAACACGGCGCGCCTGGAGGCTTTTAAGGCGGGCGAATTCGATCTGATGCGATTCTTCTCGGCCGGAGACTGGGCGCGCCGGGTGACCGGGCGCCGATTTGACTCTGGCGAGTTGGTCAAGGGCGAGTTCCGCCATCGACTCCCCTCGGGCTTCCAGAGTTACGTGCTCAACACGCGCAGCGCCAAGCTGAAGGACCTGCGCGTGCGCCAGGCCCTTGGGCTGGCGCTCGATTACGAGTGGATGAACCGGCAGCTGTTCTACAACTCCTACCAGAGGGTGAACGGCCTGTTCGGCAACACCGACTGCGACACGAGCGGGCCACCCGCCAGCGAAGAACTCGCCATCATGGAACCCTGGCGCAGCCAGCTACCGGCCGCGGCTTTCGGGCCGATGACGGTTCCACCCCGAACCGATGGCGACTCCTCGCTGCGCTCCAACCTGCGACGCGCCAAGGCACTGCTGAGGGAGGCCGGCTGGGAGGTTCGTGACGGCGCATTGCGCAATGCCTTGGGCCAACCCATGGTGCTGGAGTACCTTGACAGCAACGAGGGCGGGATTCGTACCGTTTCGCCCTGGATGCGCAGTCTCAAGACGCTCGGAATCCAGTTGAACTTCCGCCCGGTTGACTTCGCTCTGTATCAGCAGCGGCTGCAGAAGTTCGAATTCGAGGTGACATCGATCGCCTACGGAGGGACCGACAATCCCGGCCAGGAGTTCGCCGACATGTTTGGCAGCAAGGCGGCCGTGACCGAGGATTCCGGAAACTATGTCGGCGCGGTCAGCCCGGCGATCGACGCCATCATCGAGAAGATGACCGGCGCGAAGACGCGAGCGCAACTGCTGAGCGCCTGTCGTGCGCTGAACCGCGTAGTCAGCCACAGCCACTACCTCGTGCCGCAATGGACCGCGGTGACGCATCGCATGGCCTTTAACCAGCGGCGACTGGCCAGGACCGAGGCGATGCCGCCCTATGCCACGGGCGAGCGCTGGGCAATGAACTACTGGTGGGCGCGCTGATTGGGCTCCATGACCAGCTACATCCTGAAACGCCTGCTGCTGATGCTGCCCACCCTGTTCGGGGTGTTGCTGCTGACCTTCCTTGTCATCCAGTTTGTCCCCGGCGGGCCGGTCCAGCAGTACCTGGCTGAAGCCAGGGCCGGCACCGGGGTCGGGGCCGGCAGCGAAGGTGGCGGGATCACCTACCGCGGCGGGCAGGGCGTGGACCCGAAACGCCTGCAGGAGATCAAGGCCCTGTATGGCTTTGACAAACCGGCGCATGAACGGTTCTGGCGGATGCTCAATCAATTCCTGCGCTTTGACCTGGGCAGAAGTTTCTTCCAGAACAAGGATGTCTGGGAATTGATCAAGGAGAAGCTTCCGGTCTCGATCAGCCTGGGCCTCTGGACTTTCTTCATTAGTTATTCGGTGGCGGTGCCGCTCGGTGTGGCCAAGGCGGTGCGCGCGGGATCGCGTTTTGACCTGATCACGACCCTTCTTGTGCTGCTTGGCTATGCCATTCCCGGATTTGTGCTCGGTGTCGCGCTGCTGGTGGTGTTTGGCGGGCAGTTGCAGTGGTTTCCGCTGCGCGGACTCACCTCAAGCAACTGGGACGAACTCGGCTGGGCGGCGCGCGCGGTGGATTACCTCTGGCACATTGCGCTACCGGTCACAGCCATGGTGGCTGGAAGTTTTGCCGTGACGACGATGCTGACGAAAAACGCCTTTCTCGAGGAAATCCGCAAGCAGTATGTGGTCACGGCCTATGCCAAAGGCCTGAGCGGCGAAGCGGTGCTTTGGAAGCATGTTTTTCGCAACGCGCTGATTCCGATCGTCACCGGTTTTCCAGCCGCCTTTATTGGCGCCTTCTTCACCGGCTCGCTGTTGATCGAAACGCTTTTCTCGCTCGATGGGCTGGGACTGCTGGGCTACGAAAGCGTGATCCGGCGCGACTATCCGGTGGTGCTGGGGACGCTTTATCTGTTCACGCTGATCGGGCTTGTCACCAAACTGATTTCAGACCTGTGCTACGTGCTGGTGGATCCCCGTGTCAAGTTCGACTAAAGCGCTGACGCGACCGGTCAGCGCGCCCAGCCCGAGTCCGGCGCGCCGCGCCTGGCGGCGCTTTCGGCGCAATCGGCTTGGCTACTGGAGCCTGCTCGCGTTCAGCTTGCTGGTGGCGATCAGTCTGCTGGCCGAACTGGTGTCGAACGACCGGCCTTTGCTGGTTCGCTACCAGGGCGAAATCTACCTGCCGATGGTCAAGGATTACCCGGAGAAGGTCTTTGGCGGCGACTTTGACACCAGCACCGATTACCTTGACCCCTTCATCAAGCAGCAGTTGGGCGGCGCCGGCAACTGGGTCATCTACACCCTGAATCCGTACGCGGCGGGCACCATCAATTACTTCGCGCGCGAGCCCAATCCTTCGGCTCCGACGCGGGACAACCTGCTCGGCACCGATGATCGCGGTCGTGACCTGCTGGCGCAACTGCTGTACGGCTTTCGCGTCAGTGTGCTGTTTGCTTTTGCGCTGACGCTGACCGGCGTGCTGCTGGGCCTGCTGAGCGGCGCCGTGCAAGGCTATTTCGGCGGCAAGACCGACCTCGCTTTTCAGCGCTTCATCGAGATCTGGGGCTCCATGCCCGAGTTGTACCTGCTCATCATCTTCAGTGCCGTCTTTGCCCCGAGCGTGGCGCTGCTGCTGATCCTGCTGAGCCTGTTTGGCTGGATGGGTCTGTCGGACTATGTGCGGGCCGAGTTCCTGCGCAATCGGCAACTCGATTACGTCAAGGCCGCGCGCGCCCTGGGCGTGAGCAACTGGCAGATCATGAAGCGGCATATCCTGCCCAACAGCCTGACGCCGGTGGTGACGTTCTTGCCGTTTCGCATGAGCGGCGCGATCCTTGCGCTGACCTCGCTTGATTTCCTCGGCCTTGGCGTGCCGCCGGGAACACCCTCGCTGGGCGAACTGCTGGCCCAGGGCAAGAACAACATCGACGCCTGGTGGATTTCGTTGTCGACCTTTGCCGTGCTGGCGCTGACCCTGCTGCTGCTGACCTTCATGGGCGACGCCCTGCGCGACGCGCTCGACCCGCGCAAGGCCGACCTTCCGGAAACCGAAGAAGAAGGGCGCTCGCCGTGACCGCCTTGCTGCAGGTCAGGGGCCTGCGCGTCAGCTTTGGCGGCAAGGAGGTGGTGCATGGGATCGATTTTCAGATCGAGGCTGGCGAAAAGGTTGCGCTGGTCGGTGAATCGGGATCGGGCAAGACGGTCAGCGCGCTTTCCCTGCTGCGCCTGGCCCTGAACGCGCGGGTTCAGGGCCAGGTGCTGTTGCAGGGCCGCGATCTGCTGCAACTGTCCGAGCGCGAGCTGCAAGGTGTGCGCGGGCAGGAAATCGCGATGATTTTCCAGGAACCGATGACGGCACTCAATCCGCTCTTCACGGTCGGCAACCAGATCGCCGAGGTGCTCGAACTCAAGCGCGGCATGACGCGCCGCGAGAGTTTCAGACAGGCGGTGCGACTGCTCGATGAGACTGGCATCACCGAACCGGAACGCCGCTCGGGCGCCTACCCGCATCAGTTGTCGGGCGGCCAGCGGCAACGCGCCATGATTGCCATGGCGCTGGCTTGCCGCCCGAAAATTCTGCTGGCCGACGAGCCGACGACGGCGCTCGATGTGACGCTGCGCAGCCAGATTCTCGACCTGCTCACGGCGCTGCAGGAGCGAAACGGCATGGCGATCGTGATGATCACTCATGACCTGAATCTGGTGCGAAAGTTTGCCGATCGAATTGCCGTGATGGAGTCGGGCCATGTGGTCGAACAGGGCAGGGTGCAGGCCGTTTTTGCCAACCCGCAGCATGACTACACCAGAAAATTGATTGAGAGCAAGCCGGTGCGCGATGTCGCGGAACCCGCCCCTGGCGCTGCCGAGCCGCCCCTGATGCGGGCCAGGGCCCTCTGCGTGACCTACCCGCTGCGACTGCCCGGACTGCGCGGCTGGTTCAAGAGCGGCAGCTTCGTTGCGGTGCGGGACCTTGATTTTGATTTGCCCGCAGGACAAACCCTGGGGGTCGTCGGCGAATCGGGCTCGGGCAAGTCGACGCTTGCCATGGCCGCTCTTGGCCTGCTGCCGCACACTGGTGAACTGGATCTGGGCGGGCGCTCCTGGAGCGCCGCGAGCCGTGCCGGCGCGCAGGCCATGAGAAGCGAGATCCAGGTCGTATTTCAGGACCCTTTTTCTTCGCTGTCGCCGCGCATGACCCTGGAGGAAATTGTCGGCGAAGGCCTGCTGGTGCATCAACCGCGCCTTTCCGAAGCAGAGCGCAAGGTCCGGGTCACCCTTGCGTTGGCGGAGGTCGGGCTCGATGAGGACGAGCATCCCAACATGTTGCAGCGCTACCCGCATGAATTCTCCGGCGGCCAGCGCCAACGCATCGCGGTGGCCCGCGCGTTGATCCTGCAGCCCAGGATCCTGGTGCTCGATGAACCCACCAGCGCGCTCGACGTCACGGTGCAGAAGCAGGTGTTGCAACTGCTGCAGGGACTGCAGCGCGAACATGGTTTGAGCTATGTCCTGATCACGCACGACGTCGACGTGATTCGAGCCATGGCGCACCATGTGCTGGTGATGCAGGATGGGCGCGTGGTGGAGTCGGGGCCGGTGCAGCAGGTGCTGAACCAGCCGCGCGAGGCTTACACCCGGCGCCTGGTCGAAGCGGCAAGCTGAATCAGGGGGCGCTCACCCGCCGGCAGGCCACCGCGGGTTACTGATTTTCCTAGTGACATTGGCAGCGGCTTGGGCTAGAATGCCCACCTCACGACCAAACGGGCGGGTACCAACCGCCCGTTTTTTTTGGTCGTGAGGTTTTGGGTGAATTTTTGGTCTGGAGCCCGTCGCAAGTGGCGCTGCAAGACATTGTGGAGCAGTCGGTGGCCGGATTTGGCTACGAGTTGGTGGAAATTGAACGGTCCGCCGGGGCTTTGCTGCGTGTCACGATTGACTGGCCCTGGAGTCCGGGGTTGGAGCGGTTTATCAATGTCGAGGACTGTGAAAAGCTGACGCGGCAGCTTCAATTCGCCCTCGAGGTGGAAGGTATTGAATACCGGCGGCTGGAGGTGTCCTCGCCGGGAATCAACCGGCCGCTGCGCGCCGAGCGGGATTTTGAGCGTTTTCAGGGTGAGATGATCGACCTGACGTTGAAGCTGTCGCTGGGCGCCGCAGCCGGCGCGCAGACAAGCGGGCTGCGCAAGAAGTTTCGCGGACGCCTTGAGCGCGCCGATGACGCGCCGGCAGCGACCGGGAGCAAGGCGGCGTGGCAGATTGTCTGGAGCAATGAGCCGGCGCCCGATCCCGGACGCAAGGTGGGCAAGGGAACGATGCGCAGGCGCGCCGAGGCGGCGCCCCAGGTGCTCCGGTTCGCGCTTGACGAGTTGAAAGAGGCGCGACTGGCGCCGCTGGTTGATTTCAAGGGCCGCAAGCCCAGAGGAACCCCGCAACCGGGTTGAATTTGCAGGAGAACAGTGACATGAATCGCGAAATGTTGATGTTGGTTGAGGCCATCTCGCGCGAAAAGAACGTCGAGCGAGACGTCGTGTTTGGCGCTGTCGAGGCTGCGCTGGCCCAGGCGACCAAGAAGCTCTACCAGGGCGAGGTGGACATTCGGGTCGCGGTCGATCGCGACAGCGGCAGCTATGAGACGTTCCGGCGCTGGCTGGTGGTTCCCGACGCCGCCGGCTTGCAGAATCCGGAGGCCGAGGAACTGCTGACCGAGGCGCGCGAGCAACTGGAGGACATCGAGGAGGGCGACTTTATCGAAAAGCCGATCGACTCGCTGCCGATTGGCCGCATCGGAGCGATGGCCGCGAAGCAGGTGATTCTGCAAAAAATCCGCGATGCCGAGCGCGAGATGCTGCTGAACGACTTCATGTCGCGCGGCGACAAGATTTTCGTTGGCACGGTCAAGCGCCTGGACAAGGGTGACGTGATTGTGGAGAGCGGCCGGGTCGAAGGGCGCCTGCGCCGCACCGAGATGATCCCGAAGGAGAACCTGCGCATGGGTGACCGGGTTCGCGCGATGATCATGGAGGTGGACCACACGCTGCGCGGCGCGCCGATCATCCTGTCACGCAGCGCGCCTGAATTCATGATCGAGCTGTTTCGCCAGGAGGTGCCGGAAATCGAGCAGAGCCTGCTCGAGATCAAGTCCTGCGCCAGGGACCCCGGCTCACGCGCAAAAATAGCGGTGCAGTCGCACGACAAGCGGGTCGATCCGATCGGCACCTGCGTCGGCGTGCGCGGCACCCGGGTGAACGGCGTGACGAACGAACTCGCCGGTGAACGCGTCGACATCGTACTTTGGAGTGAAGATCCGGCGCAGTTCGTGATCGGCGCCCTGGCGCCGGCCAACGTCAGCTCGATCGTCGTGGACGAGGAGAAGCACGCGATGGACGTGGTGGTCGACGAGGAAAACCTGGCGATTGCGATTGGCCGGGGCGGCCAGAATGTGCGCCTGGCCTCGGAACTGACTGGCTGGAAGATCAATATTCTTGACGCTGCCGAGTCGGCCGAGAAGAAGGCGAGCGAGACCGAAAAGGTACGCGCCCTGTTCATGAGCAAGCTCGACGTGGACCAGGAAATCGCCGATACCCTGTTCAGCGAAGGCTTCACCAGCCTGGAAGAAGTGGCCTACGTGCCGCTGCAGGAAATGCTGGAGATCGAGAGCTTCGACGAGGAAACGGTGCACGAGCTGCGGGCCCGGGCCAAGGGCGCGCTGCTGACGCAGGAAATCGCCAAGGAGGAGAGCGTCGAAGAGGTGTCCCAGGACCTGCGCGATCTGGACGGCCTGAACCCCGAGCTGATCGGCAAGCTGGCTGAGGCCGGCGTCCATACCCGCGATGAGTTGGCCGATCTGGCGACCGACGAACTCACCGACATCACCGGCCAAACGGCCGAAGAAGCGATGGCAATGATCATGCAGGCACGCCAACACTGGTTCTCCCAGTCCGCGGTCGCGCAAGAGTCGCGATCATGAAAGGTTACCTGACAAATGTCCAACACGTCCGTTTCCGAATTTGCCACCGAACTCAGGAAGTCGACCGACGTCCTGCTTGAGCAGCTCAAAGCCGCTGGAGTGAGCAAAGCGCGTCCGACCGATCCTTTGTCCGACGCCGACAAGCAGAAGTTGCTTGGCTACCTGCAGGCCAGCCACGGCACGGCGTCGACCGAGCGCAAGAAGATCACCCTGGTCAAGAAATTGACCAGCGAAATCAAGCAGGCCGATGCCACCGGCAAGGCGCGCACGATTCAGATCGAGGTCAGGAGAAAGCGCACCTTTGTCAAACGCGAGGAGGGCGCGGAAGCAGCGCCCGAGGGCGTCGCGACACCCGAGGAGGCGGTGCCGGTCGAGCGCGCGCCTGACGCGGGGGAACTGGCGCGTCGCGACGAGGAATCCCGACGCAATGCCGAGCTGGCACGGCGCCAGGAAGAGGCCGTGGCGCAGCAGCGCCAGTTGCGCGAGGAACAGGATGCCAGGGAGCGCGAGCACCGCGCCAAGTCGCAGGCCGAGCGATCTGGGTCGGTGGCCAAGGCAGACAAGGGAGCCAAGTCCGACGAGCCAACCCCGGCCGCGACCGAGCCGCTTGCCAGCGCAACTGAACCTACTCCCGTAGCCGCCAAGGTTGAGCGGGACACCGAGGCAAGGCGAATCTCGGGCAGTGACGAGAAGCGGCGCAAGGCCGTGGCCGAAGCCGAGGGCATACGCGCCATGATGAGCGCGCCGAAGCGTGTCATCGTCGCCAAGAAGGTCGAGCCGGTGAAGCCCGAGGTCAAGCCGGCCATGAAAGGAACCTTGCACAAGCCCGCGACCGGAACCGTGGCCGGCGTCAAGGCGGCCGGTGCCAAGGGCGGCACGACACCCGCGAAAGACGGCAATCGCGAGGTCAAGTCGGCCAAGCTGTCGTCGAGCTGGGCCGATGAGCAGGCCAAGAAGAAGGTGATCAAGACCCGTGGCGACAGCAGCGGCGGCATGGGACGCAACAACTGGCGCGGCGGCCCGCGCGGACGCCGCGGTCACGGGGAGCGGGATCGCGAAGAAACCGCAACCACGCCGACCGAGGTACGGGTGATCGAGATTCATGTGCCCGAGACAATCACGGTCGCCGAACTGGCGCACAAGATGTCGATCAAGGCGTCGGAGGTCATCAAGCAATTGATGAAATTCGGCCAGATGGTGACGATCAACCAGTCGCTGGACCAGGACACGGCGATGATTCTGGTCGAGGAGCTCGGCCACAAGGCCGTGGTGGCCGCGCTTGACGACCCGGAAGCCTTCGCCAATGCGGATCCGGTGGAACAGTCGGCCAAGTTGATGCCAAGGGCGCCGGTGGTCACCGTGATGGGTCACGTTGACCATGGCAAGACCTCGCTGCTCGATTACATCCGGCGCGCCAAGGTCGCCGCCGGCGAGGCCGGCGGCATCACGCAGCACATCGGCGCCTACCACGTCCAGACGCCACGCGGCATGGTGACGTTCCTGGACACACCCGGCCACGAGGCCTTCACCGCCATGCGCGCGCGCGGAGCGCAGGCGACCGATATCGTCATCCTGGTGGTGGCCGCTGACGACGGCGTGATGCCACAGACGCGCGAAGCCATCAAGCACGCCAAGGCCGCCGGTGTCCCAATCGTCGTGGCGATGAACAAGATCGACAAGCCCGAGGCGAACGCGGAACGTGTTCGCAGCGAACTGGTCGCCGAACAGGTGGTGCCCGAGGAGTTTGGTGGCGAATCCCCATTTGTTTCGGTGTCGGCCAAGACTGGGCAGGGCATCGATGAACTGCTCGAGCAAGTCTTGCTGCAGGCCGAGGTGCTGGAATTGCGCGCCCCGGTCGACGCCATGGCCAAGGGCCGGGTGATCGAGGCCCGGCTCGACAAGGGTCGCGGACCGGTTGCCACCGTGCTGGTGCAGTCGGGCACGCTGAGTACCGGCGACGTGGTCCTCGCAGGCTCCACGTTTGGCCGCGTTCGCGCCATGCTGGACGAGAACGGTCACGCGGTGAAGAACGCCGGGCCATCGATTCCGGTCGAGATCCAAGGCCTGACCGATGTGCCGCAGGCGGGTGACGAGTTCATGGTGCTGTCGGACGAGCGGCGCGCCCGCGAAATCGCGACCTACCGCGCCGGCAAGTTCCGCAACACGAAGCTGGCGAAGAAGCAGGCAGCCAAGCTGGAAAACATGTTCTCGGACCTTGGCGCCGGCGAAGTCAAACTGCTGCCGATCATCGTCAAGGCCGACGTGCAGGGCTCGCAGGAAGCGCTGTCGCAGTCGCTGCTCAAGCTCTCGACCGACGAGGTCAAGGTGCAACTGGTTTACACCGGGGTCGGCGGCATCAGCGAGTCCGACGTGAATCTGGCGATCGCCTCCAAGGCGGTCATCATCGGGTTCAACACCCGGGCCGATGCCGGCGCGAGGAAACTCGCCGAGAACAACAGCATCGACCTGCGCTACTACAACGTCATCTATGACGCAGTGGACGAACTGAAGGCGGCCATGTCGGGCATGTTGACGCCGGACAAGAAGGAAGAGATCCTGGGTTCGGCCGAGATCCGCCAGGTGTTTCGCGTCAGCAAGGTCGGGGCCATTGCCGGCTGCATGGTGACTTCCGGCCGCGTCCTGCGCAGCGCCAAACTTCGCCTCATCCGCAACAATGTCGTGCTGTTTACCGGCGAGCTTGACTCGCTCAAGCGCTTCAAGGACGACGCGCGCGAGGTGAAAGAGGGTTTCGACTGCGGCCTGAACATCAAGAATTTCAACGACATCCAGCAAGGTGACCAGTTGGAGTTCTTCGAGATCAAGGAAGTAGCGCGTACGCTGTAGCGCGATGCACTGGACATGCCGGCAAGAAAATTATCGACCCCGAATCGGGGCCTTCGCATCGCCGATCAGATTCAGCGCGATCTGACGGAACTGATCGCGCGCGAACTGAAAGACCCGCGGGTCGGCCTGATCACGATCCAGTCGGTGGAGGTCACGCCCGACTACGCCCATGCGAAGGTCTATTTCAGCCTGCTCAAGGGTGACGCAGCGGCCTGTGAGGAGGGCTTGAGCCAGGCCGCGGGGTTCCTGCGCAACGGCCTGTTCAAGCGCCTGCATATCCACACTGTGCCGACCCTGCATTTTCATTTTGATCGCACGGCCGAACAGGCGGCTGACATGAACGCGCTGATTGCGCGGGCCGTGTCCTCGCGAGTCAAAGAGGATTGAAAATGAACACGCCGCGCACGAGGGTGCCCCGGCGCCCCGTGCACGGGGTGCTGTTGCTGGACAAACCGCTCGGCCTGTCGAGCAACGATGCGTTGCAGCGGGCCAAATACCTTCTGCGCGGCGAAAAGGCCGGGCACACCGGAACCCTCGATCCACTTGCCACGGGCCTGCTGCCGCTATGCTTTGGCGCAGCGACGAAGTTCAGCCACCTGCAGCTCGACGCCGCCAAGACCTACCAGGCCCGGCTGCGCCTGGGCAGCACGACGCGCACCGGCGACGCCGAAGGCGAGGTCATCAGGCGCCGCAGCGTTGCCGTGGACCGGGACGCGGTGCAAGCCACGCTGCTTCGTTTTGTCGGCGCCAGCCAGCAGATCCCGCCGATGCACAGCGCGCTGAAGAAAGACGGCAAGCCGCTGTACGAATATGCCCGCGCCGGGATCGAAGTCGAGCGCGCCAGCCGTCCGGTCGAAATCTATTCATTGACCCGGCTCGACGACCCAACCTCGTGCGAAAACGATGAACTGTGCATCGAAGTGAGTTGCAGCAAGGGCACCTACATCCGGACCCTGGCAGAAGACATCGGCGAGGCGCTCGGCTGTGGCGCGCACCTGATCGCCCTGCGCCGGACCGGCTCGGGACAGTTCGGCATCGAGCAATGCTTCACGCTCGAAGCGCTGCAGGAGATGGCCGAGGTGGACCGGCCCGCTTGCCTGCTGCCGATCGATTCGCTGCTGCAGGGCGTCCCGCAGATCTCCCTTGGTGCCGAGGATGCCGGCCGCTTCCTGAGTGGCCTGCCGCGACGCGGGGACTGGGTCGATAGTGCCCTGGCGGCAGTCTATGCCAGCGCACCCAGGGCGCTGCTGGGAACGGCACAGGTCCGCGCCGGCCAACTGATCCCGCAACGGCTGCTCAGTCCACTTGAACTCAGCCAGACCACCATGAGCACGATCAAATGAACGAACAGCAGATCCGAAACATTGCCATCATCGCCCACGTCGATCATGGCAAGACCACCCTGGTTGACATGCTGCTGCGCCAGTCCGGCACTTTTCGCGCCAACGAGAAGGTTGCCGAACGGGTCATGGACAGCAACGACCTGGAACGCGAACGGGGCATCACCATCCTGGCCAAGAACTGCGCCGTGAACTGGCAGGGCACCCACATCAACATCGTCGACACGCCGGGGCACGCCGATTTTGGCGGCGAGGTCGAGCGCGCGCTGTCGATGGTCGACGGGGTCATGCTGCTGATCGACGCGGTCGAGGGGCCGATGCCACAGACCCGTTTTGTGACGAAGAAGGCGCTGGCATTGGGATTGAAGCCGATTCTGGTCGTGAACAAGGTGGACCGTCCGGGGGCGCGGCCCAACTATGTCGTCAATGCCGCGTTTGACCTGTTCGACAAACTCGGCGCATCCGAGGAGCAACTCGATTTTCCGGTGGTCTACGCCTCCGGTCTGAACGGCTGGGCGTCGCTGCAGGAGGGCGCGCCCGGCGAGCAATGGGGAGCGGACCTGGCGCCGCTGTTCGACACCGTATTGCGCCATGTGCCAGGGAGCCGGGGCGACCCGAACGCGCCGCTGCAGTTGCAGATCAGCTCGATCGACTACTCCACCTACGTCGGCCGGATCGGAGTCGGACGGGTGACGCAGGGAACGATCCGCGCCAATCAGGACGTGCTGGTCGCCGCTGGCGTGGAGGCCACACCGACTCGGGCCAAGATTCTGCAACTGCTGACATTTGAGGGACTGGCCCGGCTGCCGGTGGCGCAGGCCGGGCCCGGCGCGATCGTTCTGGTGAGCGGGGTTGAGCAGGTTGCGATCGGCGTCACCCTGATGGACCCGCTCGATCCGCGGCCATTGCCGATGCTCACCATCGATGAGCCGACACTGACCATGAACTTCTGCGTCAACACCTCGCCGTTGGCCGGACGCGAAGGGCGCTATGTGACCAGTCGCCAGTTGCGTGATCGCCTCGAGCGCGAGCTGCAGTCGAACGTCGCGCTGCGCGTGCGCGACACCGACGAGGAAGGCGTGTACGAGGTGGCCGGTCGCGGCGAGCTGCACCTGACGATTCTGCTCGAGAACATCAGGCGCGAAGGCTATGAGCTCGCCGTTTCCAGGCCACGCGTCGTGTTCCGCGAGGTGGCGGGCCAGCGCCATGAACCGATCGAGCTGCTGACAGTGGACGTCGAGGAGGGTCATCAGGGCGCGGTGATGCAGGCGCTGGGCCTGCGCCGCGCCGACCTGCTCGGCATGGAGCCCGATGGCCGGGGCCGGGTGCGCCTGGAGTACCGCATTCCGGCGCGCGGGCTGATCGGCTTTCAGAACGAATTTCTCAACCTGACGCGAGGCACCGGACTGGCCAGCAACATCTTTGACGGCTACGAGCCGTACAAGGGCGAGATCGAGGCGCGCAAGAACGGCGTGCTGATCAGCATGGACAGCGGCGAGATCGTCACCTATGCGCTGGGCAAGCTCGACGACCGCGGCCGCATGTTCGTCAAGGCCGGGGATCCGGTCTATCAGGGCATGATCGTCGGCATCCACAGCCGGGACAACGATCTGGTGGTGAACGCCGTGCGCGCCAAGCAACTAACCAATTTCCGCGTCAGCGGCAAGGAAGAGGCGATCAAGGTCACGCCGCCGATCCAGCTCACGCTGGAGTACGCGGTTGAGTTCATCGAAGACGACGAACTGGTTGAAATCACGCCGAAATCGATCCGCCTGCGCAAGCGCCACTTGAGCGAACACGAGCGCAAACGCGCGTCGCGCGAAGGCGCCTGAAGGCCAAGGCTCAGCGCTGCCGCGACTTCATCGCGCGCTCGACTTCGCGCTTGCCTTCGCGGTCCTTGATCGTGTCACGCTTGTCGTGCTCGCCCTTGCCCTTGGCCAGCGCCATCTCACACTTCACCTTGCCGGCTTTCCAGTGCAGATTGAGCGCGACCAGCGTGTAGCCCTTTTGCTCGACCTTGCCGACCAGGCGCCGGATCTGGTCCTTGTGCAGCAGCAGTTTCCTGCTGCGAACCGCGTCCGGCCGGACATGGGTGGAGGCCGTGCCAAGCGGGTTGATCTGGCAGCCGATGACAAACAGCTCGCCATTGCGAATCACGACATAGCCGTCGGTCAATTGCACCTTGCCCTCGCGCAAGGCCTTCACCTCCCAGCCCTCGAGCACCATGCCGGCCTCGAACCGCTCCTCGATAAAGTAATTGAAGTGCGCCTTCTTGTTCTCGGCGATGCGGGTCGACTTGGGCTGTAAAACTTTTGGCGTCTGGGTCATGGGGCCCGGCGGGTCGCAAACTTACAATCAATGATCGATGCGGCGCATCCTTGAGTGTCGCACGCAGTTCGTGCTCGCCATGAAAACCGTTCGAAAAAGTGTCCTGATCTGGTACAGCGCGGAGCAAATGTTTGCCCTGGTCGCCGACGTTGCCCAGTACCCGCGTTTCCTGCCGTGGTGCGACCATGCCAAGGTGCGGGATCAGGACGAGGCCGGCGTGACCGCCGAATTGGGTCTTTCCATGGCCGGCGTCAGGCAGACCTTCACGACACGCAACAGCCACCTGCCGGGGCCGCGCATCGTCATGAAAATGCTGGCTGGCCCTTTTTCCAGGCTCGACGGCGAGTGGACTTTTACCCCGATCACTCCGGGCGCGCCGGCCAGCGATGCAACGGCCGCGCCCGGCTGTCGTGTCGGCCTGTTCCTGCGTTACGGTTTCAGCAACGCGGCGCTGGCCAGACTCGTTGGCCCGGTGTTTGACAGCGTCAGCAACTCCCTGATTGACGCCTTCGTCAAGCGCGCCGAACAGGTTTACGGGCCGTGACAGCCATGCCGATTCGCGTCACCCTGCTGTATTCGCCCGGCCCGCGCCGCGTGATCGAGCGCCCATTGATACTTGAGACGCCCTGCAGCGTGTCGGAGGCTGTTGGGATCAGCGGAATTCTGGACACCTGTCCGGAACTTGGCGCCGACCTTGCCAGCGGAATTCTTGCCCTCGGCATCTGGGGCGAAAAGGTTAGCGGGAATCGAATGCTGGCCGATCTGGATCGTGTCGAGATCTACCGGCCTTTGGAAGTCGATCCGAAACTTGCGCGACGCAAGCGCTTTGCCGGCCAGGGCGTGCGCGCCACCGGACTGTTTGCCAAGCGCAGGCCTGGTGCGAAACCTGGTTATTGACACCTGCCCACCGCGCCGCGCGCCGCGCGGGGCGTGAAAGCACTCCGCTAGGCGGCGCAGTCGGTGTCGATGATTTTCTGAATCCGCGTTGATTCAGCGGCGCGCATGGTGTCGTCCATCACCTCGAGTTCGCCCTTGGCGTTCAACACTCGCAGGCGCGCCCCCGAGTTCAACAGGTCCATTCCCTTGCGACCCTGCAGGCAACTGTCGGCACGCAATTTCTTGGTTTCTTCCTCGGCCGCTTTCGCCTTGGCCTGCTCCGCCTGCTCGGCCTGTTTTTTCTTGGTTTCGAGTGCTGGCTCGGTCGTCTTCACTTTGGGACCCGCCGCACTGGCGGCCGCATTTGCGGCGCTCGCCGTTGTCGGGGCTGTCGCGGCTACCTGAGCAGCGCCGCCCGGACTCTTCAATATCCGCTGGCTCGGAACGTCGGCGGGCGGGCCACGGTCGCTGAACACCTTGCGGCCGGCGTTGTCGAGCCACATCCACTGGGCCGCAGCCGACAGGCAGAAGGACCAGGCCAGCGCCAAAAGAACAATGCGTGAAACTTTCATCGGGGACAGTTTAGCCCCGTCGAAACAGAATTGCCAAATGCGCGAACGCCTTTTCATCGCCTTAAGGCCGGCCTGTCGTGTCCGCGAGTCAGATGACCCGGAAACGCCCCGGTACAATCCCTCATTTGGAGCCATTCCCATGCGCCTGCTCGGCAAAGCGCTCACCTTCGACGACGTGTTGCTGGTGCCAGCATATTCCCAGGTCCTGCCGAAGGACACCTCGCTTGTCACCCGCCTGTCGCGCAACATTGCCCTGAACCTGCCGCTGGTGTCGGCCGCGATGGACACCGTGACCGAGGCGCGGCTGGCGATCTCGATTGCGCAGGAAGGCGGCATTGGCATCATTCACAAGAACCTTGCCGTCAAGGACCAGGCGGCTCAGGTGGCACGCGTCAAGCGCTACGAGTCGGGCGTGCTGCGCGACCCGGTCGTCATCACGCCGCAGTTCACGGTGCGCCAGGTGGTGGACCTGGCCGAACAGCTCGGCATTTCGGGGTTCCCGGTGTGCGACGCCGGCAAGGTGGTCGGTATCGTCACGGCGCGCGACCTGCGCTTCGAATCGCGCTTCGACGCGCCGGTGAGCCTGATCATGACGCCGCGCGAGCGCCTGGTCACGGTGCCCGATGGAACCACGCTGACCGATGCCAAGGCGTTGTTGAACAAGCACCGGCTGGAACGCCTGTTGGTGGTGAACGATGCGTTCGAGTTGAAGGGCCTGATCACGGTGAAGGACATCACCAAGCAGACCAGCTTTCCGAACGCGGCGCGCGACGCCAGCGGCAAGCTGCGCGTCGGCGCGGCAGTGGGTGTCGGCGAGGGCACCGAGGAACGGGTCGAGGCGCTGGTGCGCGCCGGCGTCGACGCTATCGTGGTGGATACGGCGCACGGGCACAGCGACGGCGTGATTGAGCGTGTCCGCTGGGTGAAAAGGAACTTCCCGCAAGTGGACGTGATTGGCGGCAACATCGCCACCGGCGAGGCCGCGCGCGCTCTCGCTGACGCTGGTGCCGACGCCGTCAAGGTCGGCATCGGGCCCGGTTCCATCTGCACCACGCGCATCGTGGCCGGAGTCGGTGTGCCGCAGATTACCGCCATCGACAACGTGGCGAGCGCCCTGCTGGGCAGCGGCATTCCGCTGATCGCCGATGGCGGCGTGCGCTACTCGGGCGACATCGCGAAGGCGATAGCGGCGGGCGCCAGCACGGTGATGATGGGGGGCGTGTTTGCCGGGACCGAGGAGGCGCCGGGCGAGGTCATCCTCTATCAGGGGCGCAGCTACAAGAGCTATCGCGGCATGGGCAGCATCGGCGCCATGCAGCAGGGCAGCGCGGACCGCTACTTTCAGGAGTCCACGGCGGGCGATCCGAATGCCGACAGGCTGGTGCCCCAGGGCATTGAAGGCCGGGTCCCGTACAAGGGGTCGATGGTGGCCATCGTGTTCCAGCTGGCCGGCGGCCTGCGCGCCAGCATGGGCTACTGCGGCTGCCCGACGATTGAAGACATGATGGCCAGGGCGCAGTTTGTCGAAATCACCGCTGCGGGCATTCGCGAGAGCCATGTGCACGACGTGCAGATCACCAAGGAAGCGCCCAACTACCGGTCCGAATGAGAATGACCCCCATGCTCGGCGCCAACGCGTCCTCGCTGCCCCCCGAGGGGGCCTTCGCGCCTTGGGGCGGCGCGGCGGCGCTCATGACCCCCACGCGGCACGACAAGATCCTCATTCTCGATTTCGGCTCGCAGGTCACCCAGCTCATCGCCCGGCGCATTCGTGAGGCGCACGTCTATTGCGAGGTCCATCCCTGGGACGTGAGCGATGCCTGGGTCCGGGACTTCGCCGCGGATCGTTCGTTGAAAGGCGTGGTT